>NZ_JBDPMD010000006.1:0-302010 GCF_039871875.1 Sphaerisporangium sp. B11E5
GTGGGGGGGTGGGGTGGGTGGAGAGGGTGGCGGTGGCGTGTTGGGTCCAGGTCGTGGTGGTGTTCGGGCGGGAGTGGACGGTCAGGGGGCGTTCGCCGTCGTCGGTGGGGGCGCCGAGGGTGAGTTGGAGGGTGATGGGGGTGCCGGGGGTGAGGACCAGGGGGGTGTGCACGATCAGTTCTTCGACGGTGGTGCAGCCGGCGTGGTCGCCGGTGGCGATGGCCAGGTCGATGAGGGCGGTGGCGGGGACGATGACGGTGCCGCCGATCGTGTGGTCGGCCAGCCACGGGTGGGCGTTCAGGCCGATCCTGCTGGTGAACACCCATGAGTCGTCCTCGGCGACCTGCACGCCGGCGCCGAGCAGCGGGTGGCGGGAGGTGACCAGGCCGAACCCGGCGGCGTTCCCGCCGTCCGCCGGGGCCTCCAGCCAGTACCGCCGCCCCTGGAAGGGGTAGGTGGGCAGGTCCACGGGGGTGGAGCCGGACGGCGTGACCGTGGACGTCCAGTCCACCGGGGCACCGTTGACGTACGCCTGCGCGAGTGAGGTGAGCATCCTCGTCGCGCCGCCCTCGTCGCGCCGCAGTGTCCCGATGGCCGCGCAGGTCCGCGTGCCGGTCGACTCCAGGGTCTCCTGGACGGCGCCGGTGAGCACGGGATGCGCGCTGTTCTCGATGAACAGGGTGTGCCCGGCGGTGGTCATCGCGCGGACGGCTTCCTCGAAACGCACGGGCTGCCGCAGGTTGGCGTACCAGTACGCCGCGTCGAGCGCCTCGGTGGTGTCGAGCCGGTCGCCGGTGACCGTGGAGTAGAACGCGATGCCGGACGGCCGCGGGGTGACGCCCGCGAGCGCCGCGGTGAGCTCGTCCTTGAGCGGTTCGATGTGGGGCGTGTGGGAGGCGTAGTCCACGTCGATGACGCGGGCGTGGACGCCCTCCGCCTCGCACAGGAGCCGGAACTCGTCCAGGGCGCCGCGGTCGCCCGCGACGACGGTGGTGACCGGGCCGTTGACGGCCGCGATGTGCAGGTCGCCGCCCTGGCTTCTCAGCCGTTCCCGCACCTGGCCGGCGGGCAGGAGCACGGACGCCATCCCGCCGGTGCCGGCGAGGCCGGCGAGGGCCTGGCTGCGGCGGGCCACGATGGTCGCGGCGTCCTCCAGGGTGAGCGCGCCCGCCACGTACGCGGCGGCGATCTCGCCCTGGGAGTGGCCGGCGACGGCGTCGGGGTGGACGCCGTGGGAGCGCCAGACGGCGGCCAGCGAGACCATGATCGCCCAGAGGGCGGGCTGCACCACGTCCACCCGTTTGAGCGACGGGGCGTCCTGCGCGCCTTGGATGACGCCGACGAGGTCCCAGCCGGTGTGCGGGGCCAGGGCTCGCGCGCAGTCCTCGATGTGCTGCCTGAACACCTCGGAGGTGTCCAGCAGTTCGCGTCCCATGCCCTGCCACTGGGAGCCCTGACCGGGGAAGACGAACACCGTCTTCGCGGGCTTGGTGGTGTGACCGGCGGTCGCCGCCGGGGTCTCCTCGCCCCTGGCGAAGGCCCGCAGGGCCTCGGCGAGCACGTCACGACCGGCGCCGAGGATCACGGCACGGTGGTCGAAGGCCGCCCGTGTGGTGACCAGGGCGTGGGCGACGTCCCCCAAGGAGGCGGAGGGGACGTCAGGGCCGGTGGGGGCGGCGAGGTCGGCCAGGCGTGCCGCCTGGGCCCGCAGGGCCTCCGGGGTTTTCGCGGAGAGCACCCACGGGACGGGGGTGGCCGGGCCCGCCGGGGTGAGGGGGGTGGCCGGGGGTTCCGCGTGCTCGGCGGCCGGGGTGCGGGGAGTGGCCGGCGGCTTCGCCGGCTCGGGGGCCGGGATCGGTGCGGGGGGCTCTTCGAGGATCAGGTGGGCGTTGGTGCCGCTGATGCCGAACGAGGAGACGGCGGCGCGGCGGGGGTGGTCGTTCCGGGGCCAGGGGTGGGGGGTGGCGAGCAGGGTGACGGTGCCGGTCGTCCAGTCCACGTGCGGGGTGGGGGCGTCGATGTGGAGGCTTCGCGGGAGGCGGTCGTGCCGCATGGCCTGGACCATCTTGATGATGCCGGCGACGCCTGCCGCCGCCTGGGTGTGGCCGATGTTGGACTTGACGGAGCCCAGGTACAGCGGGTGGTCGGTGGGGCGGTTCTGGCCGTAGGTGGCGAGGAGTGCCTGGGCTTCGATGGGGTCGCCGAGGGTGGTGCCGGTGCCGTGTGCCTCGACGGCGTCGATGTCGGCGGGGGTGAGTCCCGCGTTGGCGAGGGCCTGGCGGATGACGCGTTCCTGGGAGGGGCCGTTGGGCGCGGTGAGCCCGTTGGTGGCGCCGTCTTGGTTGACGGCGGAGCCGCGGACGACGGCGAGGATGGGGTGGCCGTTGCGTTGGGCGTCGCTGAGGCGTTCCAGGAGGATGAGGCCGGCGCCTTCGCCCCAGGCGGTGCCGTCGGCTCCGGCGGCGAAGGATTTGCAGCGGCCGTCGGGTGCCAGGCCGCGCTGGCGGCTGAACTCGATGAAGGTGTTGGGGGTGGACATCACGGTGACACCCCCGGCCAGTGCCAGGTCGCACTCGCCGTTGCGCAGGGCCTGGGCGGCCAGGTGGACGGCGACCAGGGAGGACGAGCAGGCCGTGTCCACCGTGACGGCGGGGCCGTGGAAGCCGAACGTGAAGGCGAGCCGGCCCGTCGCGACGCTGGCGGTGTTGCCGGTGCCGATGTAGCCCTCGAGGCCCGGCGGCAGGGTGGGCAGGCGGCTGGCGTAGTCGGTGTAGATGAGGCCCGCGAACACCCCGGTGCTGGTGCCGTGCAGGGACGTGGGGTCGATGCCGGCGCGCTCCAGCGTCTCCCACGCCGTGAGCAGCAGCAATCGTTGCTGCGGGTCCATGGCCAGGGCCTCGCGCGGCGAGATGCCGAAGAACGCGGGGTCGAAGTCCGCCGCGTCGTGCAGGAACCCGCCGCCGCGGGCGTACGTCGTGCCGGGACGCTCCGGGTCGGGGTCGTACAGGCCGGAGAGGTCCCATCCCCGGTCGGCGGGGAAGCCCCCGATGGCGTCGGTGCCGGTGTCGACCAGCCGCCACAGGTCCTCGGGACCGCGCACCCCGCCGGGGAAGCGGCAGGCCATGGACACCACCGCGATCGGCTCGTCCACGGCCGTCGCGACCCGCGTCACGGCGGCGGCATCGGCGGCGGCGGTGCCCGGGATCTGGGTGACCAGGTACGCCGCCAGCGCCGCCGGGGTCGGGTGGTCGAAGACGACCGTGGTGGGCAGCCGCAGGCCGGTGGCGGCATTGACGTGGTTGCGCAGCTCGATGCCGGTCAGCGAGTCGAAGCCGAGCTCGTTGAACGCCCGCGAAGGATCGACGGCCCCCGATGTGGCGTGCCCCAGCACGGTGGTCACGATGGTGCGCACCAGCTCCTCGGCCGCCCGCTGACGCTCCTCCACGGGCAGCGCCGCCATGCGGTCCGCCCACGCCCCACCACCGGCGCCCCCGGTCGCCGCCGCCCGCCGGGCCGGCCCCGCGGGGGCGAGGTCGCGGAACAGCGGAGGCACGGGGCTGATCGGGGTGATGGTGGCCGGGATGAGGTGCGGGCTCGTGTGCGTGGCGCTGTTGCTGTAGTGGGCGAGCGCCTGCGCGGTGGTGAGGGGACGCAGGCCGCCGCGCGCCATGCGGGAGTGGTCGGCGCCGGTGAGGCCGCCCGTCAGCGCGCTGCTCTGCTCCCACAGGCTCCAGCCGAGGCTGGTGGCGACCTTCTGGTGCGCGTGGCGGTGGTGTGCCAGCGCGTCGAGGAAGGTGTTGCCCGCGGCGTAGTTGCCCTGCCCCGGCGTGCCGATGGTCGCGGTGATGGAGGAGAACAGGACGAACCGCTCCAGCGGCAGGTCCCGGGTCTGCGTGTGCAGGTTGTACGCGGCGACGATCTTCGGGAGCAGCACCGCGTCGATCTGCTCGGGGGTGAGGCGGGCGATGGTCGCGTCGGCCAGCACCCCGGCGGCGTGCACCACCGTGGTCAGGGGGTGCTCGGGCGGGATGGACGCCAGCAACTCGGCCAGCGCGGCCGCGTCGGTGACGTCGCAGGCCGCGACGGTGACCTCGGCGCCGAGCCCGGTGAGACGGCGGCGGATCTCCGGCGCGTCCGGCGCGTCCGGCCCCTGGCGGCTCGTGAGGACCAGGCGGCGCACGCCGTGCCGGGTGACGAGGTGCTCGGCCAGCAGGGCGCCGAGGGTGCCGGTGCCGCCGGTGATGAGGGCCGTCGTGTCCGGGGACGGGATGGTGATGACGTTCTTGCCGGTGTGCTGGCCCGTCTGGAGGTGGCGCAGGGCCTGCCGGGTGTGCGTGATCGGCCACACGGTGGTGGGGAGCGGCCTCAGCCGGCCCTGGCCGAACAGCTCACTGAGGTGGGTGAGGATCTGGTTGATGCGCTGCGGCCCGGCGTCGGTGAGGTCGAACGGCTGGTAGCTGATGCCGGGACGCTCATCGGGGATGCCCGGCCGGATGTCGATCTTGCCCATCTCGACGAAGTGACCGCCGTCGCGGAGCAGGCGCAGCGAGGCGTCGATGGCTTCCCCGGTGAGGGAGTTGACGACGGTGTCGATGCGGGCGCCGCGGAAGTCGTGCTCGAACTCGGTGGTCCGGGAGTTGGCCTGGCGTCCGGGGGCCACGCCGTTCGCGGTGAGCGTGGGCCACTTGGCCGGGTGCGCGGTGGCGTAGACGGTGGCGCCGAGGTGGTGGGCGAGCTGGGTGGCGGCCTGGCCGACGGCGCCCGCCGCCGCGTGGATGAGCACGTTGTCGCCGGGCCGGGTGCCCGCGAGGTCCACGAGCGCGTAGTAGGCGGTGGCGAACGCGATGGGTGTGGCGGCGGCCTGGGTGAAGCTCCAGCCGTCCGGCATCGGGACCACCATGTGCTCGCCGGTGACGGCGGCGGGGGCGGTGGCGTGCGGGACGAGACCCATGACCTTGTCGCTGGCCCGGTGGGTGGTGACGCCGGGCCCGACCTCGGTGACGACACCCGCCGCCTCGCTGCCGATGACGACGTCCCCCGGGTACAGGTCGAGCGTCATCAGCAGGTCGCGGAAGTTGACGCCCGCCGCGCGGACGTCCAGCCTGACCTCTCCCGGCTGGAGGGGACGGCTGCCGGCGTCGTGCTCGATGACCGTGAGGCCCTCGATGGTGCCGGGCGCGGTGACCTCCAGGCGCCAGCAGCCCTCGGACGGGACCACCAGCGCGTCGCCGGCGGCCGGGGTGGCGGCCAGCCGGGGGACCAGCACCCGGCCGTCACGGACGGCGGCCTGCGGCTCGTCGGCGTCGATCAGCCCGCCGATCAGGGAGAGGTTCAGCTCGGCCGGGCCCCCGTCGTCCGGGAGCGCGGCCGCCTGGTTGGCGATGAGCGGCCCCGTGGCGGACGGCGGGAGGTCCAGCAGCAGGATGCGCCCGGGGTTCTCGTTCTGCGCGCTGCGCACCAGGCCCCACAGGGGGGCGTTGACCAGGTCGATATCCTGCGTGATGTCCACCGGGGCGGCCCCGGTGGTGGCGACGACGAGCCGGGTGCCGGTGAGGCGGTCGTCCGCGAGCCACCGCTGGAGGAACTCGGCACCCCGGTGCACGGCCACGCGCGCGGCCTCCGCGACGTCCGGTTCGCCGCCCGTGCCGCCGGAGCCCGTGCCGGTGGGACCCGTGCCGCCGGAGTTCGTGGTGGTGAACGCGGTGAGCAGGACGACCGGCGGCGCCGGGGTGCCGGTGTCCAGGGCGGCTCGCAGCGCGTCCAGGTCGGCGTAGTGCGCGGTCTCCTCGCCCGTGGTGTGCGGGGCAGGTCCGAGGACGGCCCAGGGCAGGGCGGGCGGGGACGCCGGGGCGGGCAGGCTGAGCGGCGTCCAGGCGACCCGGTACAGCGGGTCGCCCGAGGTCGCGGGGCCGGCGGTGGCGGCCCGCAGGGTGACGGTGTCGATGGTGGCCACCGGTGCGCCCGCCGGGTCGGTCAGGGTCAGGCGGTAGGTGGTGTCGCCGGTGGGCTCCAGGTGGGCGCGCAGGTGGGTGGCGCCGGTGGCGTACAGGCGGATGCCGCTGAACGAGAACGGCAGCAGCCGCCGCCCGCCGGAGGGCTCCATGTCCTGGAGGGTGTGCACGGCGATGGGGTGCAGGGCCGCGTCGAGCAGCGCCGGGTGGAGAGGGTGGCCGGTGCCGGCGGCGGCCCCCGTGGAGTCCGGGCGGTCCAGGCCGGGCAGGTGGATGTCGGCGTACAGGTGGCCGCCGTGCCGCCACAGGGCCGTCAGCCCCTGGAAGGAGGGCCCGTAGTGGTAGCCGTGCCGCGCCAGCAGGTCGTAGGCGCCGGTGAGGTCCACCGGGCTCGCGTCCGCCGGGGGCCACCCGGCGGGCCCGGCCTCGGGGACGGCGTGCGGGGCGGCGGTGAGGACGGCGGTGGCGTGCTGTGTCCAGGTGGCGGTGGACGTCGGACGGGAGTGCACGCTCAGGGTCCGCTGCCCCTGGTCGTCCGGGGCGCCGAGCGTGAGCTGCAGGGTGGGGGTGGCGCCGTCGTCCAGGGTCAGCGGGGTGTGGACGATGAGCTCCTCGACCGTGGTGCAGCCGGCGTGGTCCCCGGTGGCGATGGCGAGGTCGATGAACGCCGTGGCCGGGACGATCACGCTGTCGCCGATGGTGTGCCCGGCCAGCCAGGGGTGCGTGGACAGCCCGATCCGGCTGGTGAACACCCAGGAGTCGTCCTCGGCGATCTGCACCCCCGCGCCGAGCAGCGGGTGCTCGGTGGGCAGCAGCCCGAGCTCGGCGGCGTTGCCGCTGCCGGCGGGTGCCTCCAGCCAGTAGCGCTGCTGCTGGAACGGGTAGGTCGGCAGGTCCGCCTTCCGGGCTCCGGCGGGAAGCAGCGGCGACCAGTCGACCTCGGTGCCGGTGGCGTGCAGGGTGGCCAGGGCGGTGACGAAGGCGAGGGCCTCGGGCTGCTTGGGGCGGAGCGCGGGGACGGCCGTCGCGTGCTCGGCCGACTGCGCGGCGAAGGTGGTGAGGGTGGCGTCGGGGCCCAGTTCGACGAAGGTGGTGGTGCCGAGCGCGGCGAGGCCGGTGACGCCGTGGTGGAAGCGGACGGTGCCCCGGATGTGGTCGGTCCAGTAGGCCGCTGTGGTGATCTCCTCGCCCGCCGGTTCCCCGGTCAGGTTGGAGATGACCGGGATGCGCGGGGCGGAGTAGGTCACCATCTCGGCGCGCCGCTGGAACTCCGTGAGGATCGGGTCCATGTGGGGGGAGTGGAAGGCGTGGCTGACCCGCAGCAGGGTCGCGTTGCGTCCGGACTCGCGCCACCGGGCGGCGATGGTGGTGACGGCTTCGTGGTCGCCGGAGATCACCAGGGACGCGGGGCCGTTGACGGCCGCCACGGAGACGCCCTCGGTGAGCAGCGGGAGGACGTCCTCCTCGGTGGCCTGGAGCGCGGCCATGGCGCCCCCGGGTGTGGCGCTCTGCATGAGGCGGGCGCGGGCGACGACCAGGGTGCAGGCGTCCTCCAGGGTGAGCACACCCGCCAGGTGGGCGGCGGTCAGCTCGCCGACGGAGTGACCGATCAGGTGGTCCGGGCGCAGGCCGAAGGACTCCGCCAGGCGGTAGAGGGCGACGTGCAGGGCGAACAGGGCAGGCTGCGTGAACTGGGTGGTGTCCAGCAGGCGCGCCTCTTCGGTGCCCGGCCCGGCGAACATGATCGGCTTGATGGCGCGCCCCAGCCGGGCGTCCAGGAGGGCGCACACCTCGTCCAGGGCGGTGGCGAACACCTCGAAGCGTTCGTACAGCTCGCGGCCCATGCCGGGGCGCTGGCTGCCCTGCCCGGTGAACATCATCGCCGTCTTGCCGGGGACGCCCGCGACCCCGCGGACGACACCGTCGCCCGCCGTCCCGGCCGCCAGGTCCGCGAGGGCCCGCCGGTACGGCTCACGGTCCTGGTCGCCGGTCACCAGGACGGCGCGGTGGTCGAACGTGGCGCGTGTGGTCGTCAGCGCGTGCGCGACGTCCGCCGCCGTCAGCCCGGGACGGTCGTCGAGGAAGTCCGCCAGCCGCCCCGCCTGCGCGGCGAGGGCCTCCGGGCTCTTGGCGGACAGCAGCCACGGCATGGGGACGCGCGTCGCGGACGGCGCGGGCACCTCGGTCGCCGCCGCGGGGGTCTCCGCGGCGGGACCCTGTTCGAGGATGATGTGGGCGTTGGTGCCGCTGATGCCGAACGAGGAGACCGCCGCACGGCGGGGACGGTCACCGTCCGGCCAGTGCTGGGAGGCGGACAGCAGGGCGACGGCGCCGGAGGACCAGTCGACGTGCGGGGTGGGCGTGTCGATGTGGAGGCTCTGGGGGAGGCGCTCGTTGCGCATCGCCTCGATCATCTTGATGATGCCCGCGACGCCTGCCGCGGCCTGGGTGTGGCCGATGTTGGACTTGACGGAGCCGAGCCACAGAGGCCGGTCGGCGGGCCGGTTGTCGCCGTAGGTGGCGAGGAGTGCCTGGGCCTCGATGGGGTCGCCGAGGGTGGTGCCGGTGCCGTGTGCCTCGACGGCGTCCACGTCGGCGGGGGTCAGCCCGGCGTTGGCGAGGGCCTGGCGGATGACGCGTTCTTGTGAGGGTCCGTTGGGTGCGGTGAGGCCGTTGCTCGCGCCGTCCTGATTGACGGCCGAACCGCGGACCACGGCGAGGATCTGGTGGCCGTTGCGCTGGGCGTCGCTGAGGCGTTCCAGGAGTACCAGGCCGGCGCCTTCGCCCCAGGCGGTGCCGTCGGCTCCGGCGGCGAAGGATTTGCAGCGGCCGTCGGGTGCCAGGCCTCGCTGGCGGCTGAACTCGATGAAGGTGTTGGGGGTGGACATCACGGTGACACCCCCGGCCAGCGCCAGGTCGCACTCGCCGTTGCGCAGGGCCTGCGCGGCCAGGTGCACCGCCACCAGGGACGACGAGCACGCGGTGTCGATGGTCACGGCGGGGCCGTGGAAGCCGAACGTGAAGGAGACCCGGCCGGTGGCGACGCTGGCCGTCGTGCCGGTGCCGAGGTACCCCTGCACGGCGGGCGGGAAGAAGGGCAGCCGCGCGGCGTAGTCGGTGTAGATCAGGCCGGCGAACACCCCGGTCGCCGAGCCGCGCAGCGACGCGGGGTCGATGCCGGCGCGCTCCAGCGTCTCCCACGCCGTGAGCAGCAGCAACCGTTGCTGCGGGTCCATGGCCAGGGCTTCGCGCGGCGAGATGCCGAAGAACGCGGGGTCGAAGTCCGCCGCGTCGTGCAGGAACCCCCCGGTGCGGGCGTAGGTGGTGCTCGGGTGGCTCGGGTCGGGGTCGTACAACGCGTCCAGGTCCCAGCCGCGGTCGCCGGGGAACTCGTCGATGGCGTCGGTGCCGGTGTCGACCAGCCGCCACAGATCCTCGGGGCCGCGCACCCCGCCGGGGAAGCGGCAGGCCATGGACACCACCGCGATCGGCTCGTCCGTCACGGCCGCCGCGGGCGCCGCCGCGGGGACGGGCGGCGCTGCGGCCGCGGGCGTGGCGTCGGCCACCTGGGTCATGATGTGGCCGGCCAGCGCCGCGGGGGTGGGGTGGTCGAAGGTGACGGTGCTCGGCAGGCGCAGGCCGGTCGAGTTGTTCAGGTGGTTGCGCAGCTCGATCGCGGTCAGCGAGTCGAAGCCCTGGTCCTTGAACGGCTGGTGCGGGCTGATCGTGTCGGGTGACGCGTGACCGAGCACGCCGGCGGCGTGCGTGCGGATGTGGTGCAGGATCAGGCTGTGCCGCTGCTCCGGGTTCCCCGCCGCGGCGAGCTTGCGGCTCCAGGCGTCCGCGCCGCCCGCCGACGCGGCGCCCGTGGCGGCGGCCTGCGTGGTGCGCCGTTTGGTGGTGGACGCGCCCCGTACGAGGTCGCGCAGGATCGGCGCCGCCGGGTGGGTGGGGGTGATGGTCGCGCACACCAGATGCGGGTGGGTGTGGGTGGTCGTGCTGGTGTAGTGCGCGAGGGCCTGCGGCGTGGTCAGCGGGTGCAGCCCGCTGCGGGCGAGCCGGTTGTGGTCGGTGCCGGTGAGGTTGCCGCTGAGGGCGCTGGCCTGCTGCCACAACGTCCACGCCAGGCTGGTGGCGACCTGGTGCCGGGTGTGGCGGTGGTGCGCCAGAGCGTCCAGGAAGACGTTCGCGGCGGCGTAGTTGGCCTGCCCGGGGGTGCCGATCGTGCCGGTGATGGACGAGAACAGCACGAACTGGTCCAGGGGGAGGTGCCGCGTCTGGACGTGCAGGTTCCACGCCGCGACGATCTTGGGGAGCAGCACCGTGTCGATCCGCTCGGGCGTCAGGCCGGCGATGGTGCCGTCCGCCACCACCCCCGCGGTGTGGATCACACCGGTCAGCGGCCGGTCCTCCGGGACGGACGCCAGCAGCGCGGCGAGCGCGTCCGGGTCGGCGACGTCGCACGCGGCGATGGTGACCTCGGCGCCGAGCTCGGTGAGCTGACGGCGGATCTCCGGCGCGTTCGGGGCGTCCGGCCCCTGGCGTCCGGCCAGCAGCAGGTGGCGCACGCCGTGCCGGGTGACGAGGTGGGTGGCGAGCTGCGTGGCCAGGGTGCCGGTGCCGCCGGTGATCAGCGTGGTGCCCTGGGCCGTGGGGATGGTGACGACGTTCTTGCCGGTGTGCTGCCCCGTCTGGAGGTGCCGCAGTGCCTGCCGGGTGTGGGTGATCGGCCACGTGGTGGTGGGCAGGGCCCGCAGGTGCCCCTGGCCGAACAGCTCGCTCAGGTGGGTGAGGATCTCGTTGAGACGGTCCGGCCCGGCGTCGGTGAGGTCGAACGGCTGGTAGCTGATGCCGGGCCGCTCCTCGGGGATACCCGGCCGGATGTCGGTCTTGCCCATCTCCACGAAGTGGCCGCCGTCGGCGAGCAGGCGCAGCGACGCGTCGATGAACTCCCCGGCCAGCGAGTTGACGACGGTGTGCATGCCGGTGCCGCCGGTGACCGCGCGGAACAGCTCCTCGAACTCGGTGGTGCGGGAGTTGGCCCTGCGCTCCGCGGGGATGCCGTTGGCGGTCAGCGTGGGCCACTTGGCGGGATGCGCGGTCGCGTAGACCTCGGCGCCGAGGTGCTGGGCGAGCTGCGTCGCGGCCTGCCCGACGGCGCCCGCCGCCGCGTGGATGAGCACGTTGTCGCCCGGCCGGGTGCCCGCGAGGTCCACCAGGGCGTAGTAGGCGGTGGCGAACGCGATGGGCGTGGCGGCGGCCTGGCTGTAGCTCCAGCCGGACGGCATGGGGACGACGAGGCGGGCGTCGGTGACGGCCGTGGGGGCCGTCGAGTGGGGCACCAGGCCCATCACCTTGTCGCCGACGCGGTGGGTGGTGACGCCGGGGCCGACCTCGGTGACGACGCCTGCCGCCTCGCTGCCGATGACGGTGGGGCCGGGGTAGAGGTCGAGGGTCATCAGCAGGTCGCGGAAGTTGACGCCCGCGGCCCGCACGTCCAGCCGGACCTCGCCCGGTTCCAGGGGCCGGGTGTCGGCGTCGTGGCCGATGACCGTGAGGCCGTCGATGGTGCCGGGCGCGGTGACCTCCAGGCGCCAGCAGCCCTCCGGCGGGACCACCAGCGCGTCGCCGGCCGCCGGGGTGGCGGTGACCCGGGGCACCAGCACGCGGCCGTCCCGGACGGCCGCCTGCGGCTCGTCGGCCTCGATCAGTCCGCCCACCACGGTGAGGTCCACCTCGGCCGGGGTGTCCGGCACGCCCTCCGGCTCGGGCTGGTTGGCGATGTACGGGCCGGTGGCGTGCGGCGGCAGGTCGAGCAGCAGCACGCGGCCGGGGTTCTCGTTCTGCGCGGTGCGGGCGAGCCCCCAGACGGGGGCGTTGACCAGGTCGATCTCCTGCCCGGTCTCCACCGGGGCCGCGCCGCGGGTCGCGACGACGAGCCGCGTGCCCTCCAGCCGCTCCTCGGCCAGCCACCGCTGCAGGAACCCGATCGCCCGGTGCACCGTCTCCCGCGCCGCCTGCGCGGTGTCCGGCCGCGCGGCGGTGGACCCCGTGGTGGTGAAGGTGGTGACGAGCACGACCGGCGGCGCCGGCGTGCCGGCGTCCAGAGCGACCTGGAGGGCGTCCAGGTCGGGGTAATGGACGGCCTCGGCGCCCGTGGTGCGCGCGGCGGGCCCGAGCACGGCCCACGGCCCGGCCGGCGGCGGGGCGGCGGGCAGCGTGACCGGGGTCCAGGTGACGCGGTACAGCGGCTCGCCCGGCGTGAGGGAGGCGGCCGTGGTGGCGCGCAGGGTGACGGTGTCGACGGTCGCGACCGGCGCGCCGCCCGGGTCGGCCAGGGACAGCCGGTAGGTGGTGTCCCCGGTCGGCGTCAGGCGGGCACGCAGCCGGGTGGCGCCGGTGGCGTACAGGCGGATGCCGGAGAACGAGAACGGCAGCAGTTGCCGCGCCGGCCCGTCGCCGTCCACGGCGGCCATGGCCAGCGGGTGCAGCACCGCGTCCAGCAGCGCCGGGTGGATCGTGTGGCCCGCCACGCCCTTGTGCCCGCCCGTCTCGGCGTCGGGCAGGCGGATGTCGGCGTACAGCTCCTCGCCGTGCCGCCACATCGCGTGCAGGCCCTGGAAGGCGGGGCCGTAGCCGTAGCCGTGCCGGGTCAGCAGCGTGTACGCGTCGGTCAGGTCGTGCGGCTCGGCGCCGGCCGGCGGCCAGGCCCCGCCGTCGGGGGCCGGGACGGGCGCGGCGTCCGCGGTGAGGGTCGCGGTGGCGTGCTGGGTCCAGGTCGCGGTGGGGCTCGGGCGGGAGTGGATGCCGAGCGTCCTGTGGTTCCGCTCGTCCGGGGCGCTCAGGGTGAGCTGGAGGGTGAGGCCGGCGTCGGCGTCCAGGGGGAGGGGGGTGTGGACGATCAGCTCGTCCACGGCCGTGCAGCCCGCCTGGTCGCCGGCGGCGATGGCGAGGTCGATGAAGGCGGTGGCCGGGATGATCACCGTGTCGCCGATGGTGTGGCCGGCCAGCCACGGGTGGGTGCCGAGGCTCAGCCGGCTGGTGAACACCCACGAGTCGTCCTCGGCCATCTGCACCCCGGCGCCGAGCAGCGGGTGCTCGGTGGACACCAGCCCGAGCTGCGCCGCGTCCGCGCCCGTGGCGGGGCCGTCCATCCAGTAGCGCTGCCGCTGGAAGGGATAGGTGGGCAGGGGGACGGTCGCCGCCGGCCCCGGCGGGAACAGGGGCGTCCAGTCCACCGGCACACCGTTGGCGTGCACCGTGGCGAGCGCGGTGAGGAAGGTGCGGGCCTCCGGCTGCTTTGGGCGCAGAGCCGCGACGGCGCGCACGGTGTGCCGCCCGGCCTCGGCGGTCTGCGTGGCCAGCGAGGTGAGCGTGGCGTCCGGGCCGAGCTCCAGGTAGGTGGTGGCGCCGAGCAGCTCGGCCAGGGTGGTGACGCCGTCGTGGAAGCGGACGGTGCCCCGGATGTGCGCGGCCCAGTACGCGGGCGTGGTGATCTCCTCGCCGGCCGGCCGCCCGGTGAGGTTGGAGATGACGGTCGTGTGCGGGGCGCTGAAGGTCAGCGTCTCGGCCGTCCTCTGGAACTCCTCCAGGATCGGGTCCATGTGGTGCGAGTGGAACGCGTGGCTGACCCGCAGCAGGGTGGCGTCGCGGCCCTGCTCGCGCCACCGCGCGGCGAGGGCCGTCACGGCCTCGCGGTCGCCGGAGACGACCAGCGAGCGGGGGCCGTTCACCGCCGCGATCGACACGCCGCCGGTGAGCAGCGGCAGGACGTCCTGCTCGGTGGCCTGGAGCGCGGCCATGGCGCCGCCGGATGTGGCGCTCTGCATGAGGCGGGCCCGGGCGGCCACCATGGTGCAGGCGTCCTCCAGGGTGAACACGCCCGCCAGGTGGGCGGCGGTCAGCTCGCCGATGGAGTGGCCGATCAGGTGGTCGGGGCGGACGCCGAACGACTCGGCCAGCCGGTAGAGGGCCACCTGGAGCGCGAACAGGGCGGGCTGGGTGTACTGGGTGGTGCCCAGCAGCCGGGCCTCCTCCGTGTCCGGCCCGGCGAACATGATCGGCTTGAGGGGACGGCCGAGCGACGGGTCCAGGTGACCGCAGACCTCGTCCAGGGCCGCCGCGAAGACCGCGAACCGCTCGTACAGCTCACGGCCCATCCCCGGGCGCTGGCTGCCCTGCCCGGTGAACATCGCCGCCATGAGCCCCGCCGAGGCGTGACCGATCACCGCGTCCGGCGTGGCCGCGTCCGCCGCCACCGCGGCCAGGCCCCGCCGCAGTTGCTCGCGGTCGTCCCCGATGACGACGGCCCGGTGGTCGAACCGCGTCCGGGTCGTGACCAGTGCCCGCGCGAGCTCGCCCGCCCCCGGCTCTGGGTGCGCGTCCATGAACGCGCCGAGCCGCTCGGCCTGCGCGATGAGCGCCTGCGGGCTCTTGGCCGACAACACCAGCGGCACGGGCAGGCCCGGCGCGACGGCGGGAGGCGGGGGGGTGACCACGACGGCGGCGGGAGCGGCCTCGCCCTCGTCGCCGGGGTCCGCGTCCTGCGCGTCCGCGGCCGGGGCCCCGTCGGGTGCCTCCTCCAGGATCAGGTGGGCGTTGGTGCCGCTGATGCCGAACGACGAGACGGCGGCGCGGCGCGGGGTGGCGCCCTTCGGCCACGGGCAGGGCTCCTCCAGCAGGGTCACCGCGCCGGAGGTCCAGTCGACGTGCGGGCTCGGGGCGTCGATGTGCAGGGACTTCGGCAGGCGCTCGTGGCGCATGGCCTCGACGAGCTTGATGATGCTCGCCACACCGGCGGCGGCCTGCGTGTGGCCGATGTTCGACTTGATGGAGCCGAGGCGCACGGGGTCGCCGGCCGGGCGGTGGCGGCCGTAGGTGGCGAGCAGCGCGCGGGCCTCGATGGGGTCGCCGAGCGTGGTGCCGGTGCCGTGGGCCTCGATGGCGTCCACGTCGGCGGGCGTGAGGCCAGCGTTGGCGAGGGCCTGCTTGATGACCCGCTCCTGCGAGGGGCCGTTCGGCGCGGTGAGGCCGTTGCTCGCGCCGTCCTGGTTGACGGCCGAGCCGCGGATGACGGCGAGCACCTGGTGGCCGTTGCGCTCGGCGTCGCCCAGCCGTTCCAGCAGCAGCAGGCCGACGCCCTCACCCCAGGCGGTGCCGTCCGCGGCGGCGGCGAACGACTTGCAGCGGCCGTCGGGGGCGAGGCCCCGCTGCCGGCTGAACTCGATGAAGTTGTACGGCGTCGACATGATGGTCGCCCCGCCGGCCAGCGCCAGGTCGCACTCCCCGGTCCGCAGGGCCTGCGTGGCCAGGTGCAGCGCCACCAGCGACGACGAGCACGCCGTGTCCACGGTGACCGCCGGGCCCTCGAGCCCGAACGTGTACGCCAGCCGCCCGGACGCCACGCTCGGCGCGTCCCCGGTGAGCAGGTACCCCTCCAGCGCCTTGCGCGACTCGGGCACCCGCACCGTGTAGTCCTGGTGGATCAGCCCGAGGAACACCCCGGCCGCCGAGCCGTGCAGCGGCCCCGGGTCCACGCCCGCCCGCTCGAACGTCTCCCACGCCGTCTCCAGCAGCAGCCGCTGCTGCGGGTCCATCGCCGTCGCCTCGCGCGGCGAGATGCCGAAGAACGCCGGGTCGAAGTCGGGCGCGTCGTACAGGAACCCGCCGCTGCGCACGTAGCTCGTGCCGGGCCGCTGCGGGTCCGGGTCGTACAGCGTGTCCAGGTCCCAGCCGCGGTTGCCGGGGAAGGTGCCGACCGCGTCCACCCCGGCGTCGACCAGCTCCCACAGCTCCTCGGGTGACCGCACCCCGCCGGGGAAGCGGCAGGCCATCGCCACGATGGCGATCGGCTCGCTCCTGCGCGACTCGGCGTCGGCGAGGCGCCGCCGGGTCTGGCGCAGTTCCGAGAGTGTCCGCTTGAGGTAGTCACGAAGCTTGGCCTCGGTGCTCATCTGGCCCCTTCACGGCGACGATGGGTTCCCGCGGGGTACCCCGGCCGTCGTTCGCGGGCAGGCTGCGGCCACGTCGTACCCCACCGCCCAGGCTGATCCGGCGGGCTAACGAACCCCTTGCCGCCGTCTAAAGCCCCCGGCGCCCGCACCCGGTTTAGACCGCGGCAAGGGGTTCTTTAGCCGCGAACCCTCGAATAAGGGCACCGCGGCTCCGCCGCCACGCCCGGCGATGGGCCATGTCGATGGGCCATGTCGGATCAGGGAAGAGAGGATGAAATGCCCGAGGACACCGGTCAGTTGCTGGGGATCATGGGGCAGATAGCGGATCTGTTCGGCGGGAAGCTGCCCGTCGAGGATCTGTACGGACCCGAGGGCTCCCACATCTACAACAACATGATGGGCGACGACCGTGCCGAGGTCATCGACTTCATCCGCATCGCGCAGGGCCGCCCCGGCCCGGTGCTCGAACTGGCCGCGGGCAACGGCCGCACCACGCTGCCGCTGCTGGAGGCCGGGTTCGAGGTGACCGGCCTGGACTCCTCGCCGCACATGCTGCAGCGCCTCGCCGACAAGCTGCGCGAGCCCAAGTGGGAGAAGTACGCCGGCAAGCTCGACACCGTCGAGGCCGACATGAGCCGGTTCTCCCTCGGCCGCAAGTACGGCCTGGTGATGCTCGGCATGGGCACGGTGTGGATGCTGGACGAGGGGCAGCGCGCGTCGCTGTTCCGCTCGGTCGCCGAGCACCTCACCGACGACGGCCGCTTCCTCGTCACGCTGCCCGAGCTGCCCGCGCTCAACGAGGACGGCACGCCGCTGGAGCGCCGCCACGTGTTCATCGGCCACGACAGCACCTCGCCGGTGCTGTGCGTCATGACCGAGTACTTCGACCAGCAGATCGGCAAGCGGCTGATGTGCATCCTCAGCCAGCGCCCGGAGAACGGCGGGGTGGGCAAGAGCACCATCTTCGCCCACTGGAACCACCTGCTGTATCCCGCGATGCTGGAGAAGGAGGTCGCGGCGGCCGGCCTGCGCGTCATCAGCCAGACCGAGGCCACGACCACCCGCATCACCACCATCGTCGACCAGGGCCGCCGCCGCTGGGTCTTCGAGATCGGCAGGTAACCCACAGGACCGCGCCGGCCCCGCCCACGCCCGGACGTGGACGGGGCCGACGTGTGCCCGGGGGCGATCTCAGGCATGGGCGAGGGGCCCCGGCCGTACGGCAGGGGCCCCTCGTGCGCCGGGGTCAGGGGGCGATGAGCCGCTCCGGCTTGGTCAGGGCCTCCTTGAGGGCCTGGAGGAACAGGGTCGCGTCGCGGCCGTTGACGAAGCGGTGGTCGTAGGCGAGGCCGATGTGGCAGACCGTGGCCGCGACGACCTCGCCGGCGGTGTCGCGGGTCAGCTCCTCGCGTGCGCCGGACAGCGCCAGCGCGCACGTCTGGCCGGGGAACACCAGCGGGACGGCGAGCACGACGTCGGGGTCGTTGTGCAGGGTGACGCCGATGGTGCCGCCGGTCAGCTCCTCCTCGCGGAACGCGCCGGTCAGGGCGGTCTGCCGGAAGCCCAGCATGGTGTCCGCGATCTGCGCCAGGGTGAGCCGGGCGGCGTCCCGCACGACCGGCACGAACAGGCCGGTGCCGACGTCGATGGTGACCCCGATGTGCGGGGCGTCGCTCAGCCGCGCGGTGCGGTCGTCCAGCGGCTCGGCGAAGCACAGCGGGAACTGCTCGTGCAGCGTGGCCACCGCGGCCACCAGCAGCTCCGGCAAGGAGATGATCTTGCGCAGCCGCCGTCCCTCGGCCAGCGCCGCCGCGGTCGCCGCGCCCACGTCCACCCGGATCGCGGTGTACGCGGCGGGGATGGTCCGGTGCGAAACGGTCACGGTGCGCGCCACGGCCTGCTGCACGCGCGGCAGCGTGGCCGTGCGCGGCCGGGCCACCGTCTCGGCGAGAGCTTCGACGTCGGACCGCCGCACCACCCTCACCCCGAGGGTCCGCACCAGCTCGGGGTCGACGCCGAGCTCCTCCATGAGCGCCCGCGCCGGGGCGGTGATCACCGGCTTGTCGTCCACGGCGGGCGCCGCCGCCGGGGCGGGCGCGGCGGACCTCGGCGTGCCGGGCGGCACCACGCGGGCCACCACGTCACCCGGCGCGCACTCCGACCCGGCCGGCACGAGGTGGCGCAGCACGCCGCCCTCGGCGCACACCAGGTCCTGCACGGACTTGGACGTCTCGATGGTCGCCACGATCTCGTCAGGACCGATCGGCTCGTCGTCGCCGACCAGCCACTCGGTCAGCGTGTACGACTGGTCGTTGTTGTTGAGCTTCGGCACCCGGACGTCGGTCACGCCGGTCACGGTCACGTCAGTCACTGAGGGTCTCCCTGAGCGCCGCCGTGATGGTGCCTTCACGCACCATCACCTGCTCCTCCAGATGCACCGCCGTCGGGATCACGGTGTCCGCGGCGTGCACCAGCGTCACCGGCCGACGCAGCCGGCCCCACAGCCGGCGGTGGATCTGGTGCGCCACCTCGCCGCCCCACGTGCCGCCCGCCGTGCCGTCCTCCGCGACGCAGATCGCCGCGGCCCGCGACAACGCCGGCAGCAGCGGCTCCACGTCGAACGGGTACAGCCGCGCGGGCACCAGCACCAGGCAGGAGATCTCGTCCTCCAGCATCAGCGTGCGCGCCGCCGCGACGGCCCGGTGCGCGAGGCCGCCCGGCACGATCAGCACGCAGTCGAAGGTGTCGGGGTCGTCGAGGAACACCCGCGCGGTGCCGCACTCCATGAGGTCGAAGGAGAACACCCCGTCCACGATCCCGTCGCCGAACATCTGCCGGGTGTAGAGCACCTTGTCCTCGAACAGCAGCGCGGGCTCGGCCCGCCCGAGGATCCGCGGCAGCAGCACGCGGTTGTCGTGGAACGGCGAGATCTCGTACAGCGACAACCCGGGCACCCCGACGAAGTGCTTCTGCAGGCTCTGGCTGTGCGTGGGCCCGTAGCCGCGCCCCGCGCCCGACGGGCAGCGGACCACCAGCGGCAGGGCCAGGCGCCGCCCGTACATCGACACCGACTTGCCGGCGAAGTTCACGATCTGGTCGAACGCCAGCGCCGCGAAGTCCCCGAACATGATCTCCACGATGGCGGGGTGGCCGGCCAGCGCCAGCCCCGCCGCCACGCCGGCGATGCCGCCCTCGCTGAGCGGCGTCGAGAGCACCCGGTCGGGGAACCGGCTCGACAGCCCTTTGGTGATCTTGAAGGCACCGCCGTACGGGTCGGCGACGTCCTCGCCGAGCAGGTGGACCGCCGGGTCGGACTCGAACGCCTGGTGCAGCGCCAGGTTGAGGTTCTCCGCGACCCTCATCGGTCCTCCCACACCGACGGCGGCCGGGCCGCCACCTCACGCGCCACCCGGCCGACGAGCTCGCGCGCCTCGGCGTCGAAGGCGGCCATCCGCTCGGGGAACTCCTCGCCGTACCGCCGGTACCAGTCCTGCTCGCGGGCCAGCCGGATCACCTCAGGCGGACGCGAGTCGTCGCCCTTGCTGTGCGGGCCGACCCGGTTGGTGAGGAACTCCACCACCAGGGGACGGCACTGGTCGCGCACGTCGCGCAGCAGCGGGGCCAGCTCGTCCCTGATCCGGCCGATGTCGCTGGTCGCGACCCGGTGGTGGCGCACCCCGAACGCGCGGGCCCGGCCGCCGATGGTGCCCGCCATCTGCGCGGCGGTCGGCGTGGACTGCGCGATGCCGTTGTGCTCCACCACGACCAGCAGCGGGGCGTTCCACAGTTGCGCCATGTTCAGCGCCTCGTACACCGCGCCCTCGCCCCACGTGCCGTCGCCGATGTACACGCAGGCCAGCGCCCCCGGGTCGGTCTTCTTCAGGCCGAGGGCGACGCCGGTGGCGACGGGCAGGCTCTGCCCCTGCACGCCGGTGGACAGGTAACGGTCCCGCAGGATGTGCTGGCTGCCGCCGACGCCGTTGCACACGGCGCCCTCACGGCCCATGATCTCGGCGAGCAGGCCGTGCGGGTCCTCGTACCTGGCCAGGTAGTGGCCGTGCCCCCGGTGGTTGCTGAACACGAAGTCGCGGGGGCGCAGCAGCGGGCGCAGCGCCACCGGGACGTACTCCTGCCCGAGGCAGGTGTGGGTCGTCCCGTTGAGCTCGCCCTGCTCGAACAGCTCGAGCAGCGTGCGTTCGAAGTGCCGGATCAGCAGCAGGATCCGCAGGTCCTCGTCGGCGAGCTCGTACGCGCGGCCGCGGGTCGTGGGGGCGGTGACGGACTCCATCAGCGCGCGGCCCCCGGCCGGCGCAGCTCCACGGCCGCCTCGGCGACGCCGCGCAGGGTCGTCGCCTCCACCAGGACCTGCAGGGGCAGCTTCACCCCGAGCGTACGCTCGACCCGCACGGCGAGCTGGATGATCTGCATGGACTGGCCGCCGAGGTAGGGCAGCTCGTCGTCGGGCCCGACGTCGTCGAGCTTCAGCACGTCCCGCCAGATCTCCCGCAACTGTTCCAGCGGCGGGGTCTCGGTGGCCCCGGGCTGTTCACCCGTCAGTGTGTCCGACATCGTCACACGCCTCCCGTGCTCACGTCCGGCATCTCCACCGCGTAACCGGCCTTGATCCACTTGCTCGCCTCGACGCTCACCCCGGCCGCGCGGTCACCCATCGCCATCTCGGGGATGGCGCGTTCGAGCTGGATGAAGGGGATGGCGTTCGCGGTGTTCCCGATCTCGGCGACGCAGCTCACCACCTCGGCGCCCGGCACGTCCAGCGCCTCGATGACCCGCCGCGTCATGTGCCCCGACAGTTGCGGGGGCAGCACGTAGTCGAGGTCGGTGCGCTTCCAGTCGAGGTCGTCGAGAAGTTCCTGCAGCGCCTCGGCGGCCATCACCGGCGCCGACTCCTCGACCGCCTTGAAGTCCTCGGTGACCGGCTCGCGGTCGGAGTGCCGGTCCGCCCAGCCGTACCAGTCGACGGTCTGCCCGGGTTCGCGGCCCCGGCCCACCAGGCGGGTGAAGACCCGCCGAAGCACGGGCGCCTCCGGTGCGTCCCGGGTGCTGAGCACCGCGGCGCCGGCGGCGTCGCCGAACAGCACCGCGTTGACCTGCATGTTGAGCGACAGCTCCGCCAGGTCGATGGACGGGTCCAGGTGCTTGGCGCAGGTGTCGCCGCCGAGTACCAGCGCGGTGCGGTGCCGTCCCGTGGTGAGCATCTGGCACGCCACGTCGAGCGCCTGGATGGCCCCGGTGCAGCCGGACAGCAACTGGTAGGTCGAGATGTCGTCCACCCCGAGGCGGTCCGCCACGACGGTGACGGTGGAGGGCATCAGCTTGTCCGGGGTGGCCGAGCCCATCACCATGAGGTCCACCTCGGACGCCTCGACGCCCGCGGCGTCCAGCGCCCGCCGTGCGGCCTGCTCGCCGAGGTCGGCCAGGCTGTAGCGCACCTCGCCTGACTCCAGGTCCAGGGCGAAGTGGCGGCTGCTCGTGCCGACGAAGGTGTCGATCCACTGCTCCCACACCTCGGGCAGCCCGAACCTGCGCACCAGCTCGGCGTTGTCGATCAGCGGTCCCGGCAGGGCCGTGCCCACCCCGAGGATGCGGATCTCAGGACGATCCATCGTGGCCCCTTCCGGCTCCGGTCGCCGGCCGGCCCATGGGCGCACCGGCCGGTCCGCGCCGGCCGCCGGCCGGGAACCGTGCCCTGTTCATCGTCGGTCGCACCTCTTAAGCCCTCCTAATCCATGCCTTGTCACGCCGATCCCAGCTCGTCCTCGATGAGGGCGAAGATCTCGTCGTCGGTGGCGGACTCGATCTCGGCGTCCACGCCGCCGTCACCGGGGTCCGCCCCCTGGCCGCGCAGCCGCCGCAGCACGTCCTCCAGGTGCAGCGCGAGCCGCTCGCGGGCGTCGCCGTCGCCGAGGCCGTCCGCCAGCTCGTCCAGCGCCGCGAGCACCGGCGGGCCGGGGCGCGGCTCCTCGGGAGCCAGGTGCGACTGCAGGTGCCGGGTGAGCGCCACCGGTGTGGGGTGGTCGAACACGACGGTGCTCGGCAGGCGCAGGCCGGTGGTGTTGTTCAGGTGGTTGCGCAGCTCGATGGCGGTCAGCGAGTCGAAGCCCTGGTCCTTGAACGGCCGGGTGGGGTTGATGGTGTCGGGGGTGGGGTGGCCGAGCACGGTCGCGGCGTGCGTGCGCACGTGGTTGAGGATCAGGGTGTGCTGCTGCTCGGGGTTGGCGGCCCGCGCCCAGGCCCGCGTGGTGTCGGCGGGGTCGCCGGCCGCGGTGGCGCGGCGCCGCGGGGTGCTCGCCGGGGCGGGCACCAGGTCGCGCAGGATCGGCGGCGCCGGGTGCGCGGGTGCGAGGACGGCGGGCACGAGGTGCGGCCGGGTGTGCGTGGTGGCGGCGGTGTAGTGCGCGAGGGCCCGTTCGGTGCTCAGCGGGAGCAGCCCGGTACGGCTCAGGCGGGTGCGGTCGGCGGCCGACAGGTTGCCGCTCATCGCGCTGGTCTGCTCCCACAGGCTCCAGCCGAGGCTGGTGGCGACCTGGTTGCCCGTGTGGCGGTGGTGGGCCAGCGCGTCGAGGAAGGCGTTGGCGGCGGCGTAGTTGCCCTGTCCCGGGGTGCCGAGGGTGCCGGTGATGGAGGAGAACAACACGAAGGCGTCCAGGTCGCGGGTCTGGGTGTGCAGGTTCCACGCCGCCTGGATCTTCGGGAGCAGCACGGTGTCGATCTGCCCGGGCGTCAGCCCGGCGATGGTCGCGTCGGCCACCACGCCCGCGGCGTGCACCACGGTGCCCAGAGGGTGCCCGGCCGGGACGGACGCCAGCAGCGCGGCCAGCGCCGCCGGGTCGGCGATGTCGCAGGCCGCGACGGTGACGTGGGCGCCGAGCCCGGTCAGCTCGGCGTGCAGATCCTTGGCGCCCGGGGCGTCCGGGCCCTGGCGGCTCGTGAGCAGCAGGTGGCGCACGCCGTGCTCGGTGACCAGGTGCCGGGCCAGCAGCGCGCCGAGGGTGCCGGTGCCGCCGGTGATCAGCGTGGTGGCCTCGGGGCGGGGCACGGTGACGACGAACTTGCCGGTGTGCCGTCCCGCCTGCAGCAGGCGCAGGGCCTGCTTGGTGTGGGTGACCGGCCACGTCGTGACCGGCAGGGGTCGCAGGTCGCCGCTCGCGAACAGCTCGCTCAGGGCGGTGAGGATGCGGTTGAGGCGGTCCGGGCCGGCGTCCATGAGGTCGAACGGCCGGTACGCGACGCCCGGGTGCGTCTCACCGATGTCCTGGCGAATCTCGATCTTGCCCATCTCGACGAAGTGGCCGGTTCCGTTGAGCAGGCGCAGTGAGGCGTCGATGGCTTGTCCGGTGAGGGAGTTGATGACGGTGTCGATGCGGGCGTCGCGGAAGTGGTGTTCGAACTCGGTGGTGCGGGAGTTGGCGCGGCGTTCGGGGGCGACGCCGTTCTCCAGGAGCACGCCCCACTTGGACGGGTGCGCGGTGGCGTAGACGGTGGCGCCGAGGTGGTGCGCGAGCTGGGTGACCGCCTGCCCGACCGCACCGGCCGCCGCGTGGACGAGCACGTTGTCCCCGGGGCGGGTGCCCGCCAGGTCCACGAGGGCGTAGTACGCGGTGCCGAACGCGACCGGCACGGCGGCCGCCTGGCTGTAGCTCCAGCCGTCGGGTATCGGGACCACGAGCCGCTGGTCGGTGACGGCGGCCGAGGAGGTGGCGTGGGGGACCAGCCCCATGACCTTGTCGCCCACCTTGTGCGCCGTGACGCCCGGGCCCACCTCGGTGACGACGCCCGCGGCCTCGCTGCCGATCACGACCGTGTCCGGGTAGAGGTCGAGGGTCATCAGCAGGTCGCGGAAGTTGATCCCCGCGGCGTGGACGTCGACGCGGACCTCGCCCGCCTGGAGGGGACGCGCGCCGGCGTCGTGCCCGATGACGGTGAGGCCGTCGACGGTGCCGGGGGCGGTGACCTCCAGGCGCCAGCACCCTTCGCGCGGCACCACCAGCGCGTCCCCTGTGGGCGGGGTGGCGACGAGGCGGGGCACCAGCACACGGCCGTCGCGGATCGCGGCCTGCGGCTCCTCGGCCTCGATCAGGCCGCTGACCACCGACAAATCCACGCCGGCGTGGCCGTTCACCGGGGCCGGCGGGCGCGGCGGGAGGTCGAGCAGCGTGACACGGTCGGGGTTCTCGTTCTGCGCGGTGCGGACCAGGCCCCAGACGGGGGCGTTGACCAGGTCGACGTCCTGCGTGGTGTCCACCGGGGCGGCGCCGGCGGTGGCGACCACCAGGCGGGTGCCGGCCAGGCGGTCGTCCGCGAGCCACCGCTGGAGCAGTTCGACGCCCCGGTGCACGGTCTCGCGCGCCGCGAGGGCGGTGTCGCCGGGCGCGGCCTCGGTGAAGACGGTGCTGATGACGACGGGCGGCGGCGCGGTGCCGGTGCCGAGGGCGTGCTGGAGGGCGGGCAGGTCCGGGTAGTGGTGCGCCGGCACGGTGGAGCGCAGCGCCGGCAGGTGCGGCCCGACGACCGCCCAGGGGCGGGTCACCGGCGGTGCCGTGGGCACCGTGACCGGGGTCCAGTCCACGCGGTACAGCGGGTCGCCGGAGGCCGCGGCCGGGCGCAGGGTGACGGCGTCGACGGTGGCGACCGGGGCGCCCGCGAGGTCGGTCAGGGTCAGGCGGTGGCCGGTGCCGGCCGGTTCCAGGTGGGCGCGCAGGCGGGTGGCGCCGGTGGCGTACAGGCGGATGCCGGTGAACGAGAACGGCACCAGCCGGGCGCCGTCCGCCGCCGCGTCCAGGGCCAGGGGGTGCAGGGCGGCGTCCAGCAGGGCGGGGTGGAGGGTGTGCCCGGCGCTCGCGGCCTCGTCCGGGAGGCGCAGCTCGGCGTGGCGGTGGTCGCCGTGCCGCCACAGGGCGTCGAGGCACTGGAAGGCGGGGCCGTAGTGGTAGCCGGCGCGGGCCAGCGCGTCGTAGGCGCCGGTGAGGTCGACCGCCTCGGCGTCCTCGGGGCGGGTGGCCGGGGCCGGTGGGTCGTGGGGGGCGCTGGAGAGGGTGGCGGTGGCGTGCTTGGTCCAGGTGGCGGTGGTGCCCGGGCGGGAGTGGACGCTCAGCGTCCTGTGGCCCTGGTCGTCCGGGGCGCTCAGCGTGAGCTGCAGGGTGAGGGTGGCCGTGGGATCGAGGACCAGCGGGGTCTGGATGACGAGTTCCTCGACCGTGGTGCAGCCGGCGTGGTCGCCGGTGGCGACGGCGAGGTCGATGAGGGCGGTGGCGGGCAGGACGGCGTTGTCGCCGATGGTGTGGTCGGCCAGCCACGGGTGGGCGGAGAGCCCGATCCGGCTGGTGAACACCCAGGAGTCGTCGTCGGCGATCTGCACCCCCGCGCCGAGCAGCGGGTGCTCGGCGGGGAGCAGGCCGAGGCCCGCGGCGGCTCCGGTGGCCGCTCCGTGGTCCAGCCAGTAACGCTGCCGCTGGAAGGGGTACGTGGGGAGGTCCACGGTGCGGGCCGGGGCGGGCAGCAGCGGCGACCAGTCGACGTCGGTGCCGTTGACGTGCAGGGTGGCGAGGGCGGTGAGCAGCGTGTGGGCCTCGGGCCGCCCGGGGCGGCACATCGGGACGGCGACGGCGCCCTCGGCCGCCTGGCCGGTGAAGGCGGTGAGGGTGGCGTCCGGCCCCAGCTCCACGAACGTGGTGGTGCCGAGGGAGGCCAGGGTGGTGACGCCGTCGTGGAAGCGCACGGCCTGGCGGATGTGGTCGGTCCAGTAGGCGGCGGTGGTGATCTCCGCACCCGCCGGCCGTCCGGTGAGGTTGGAGATGACCGGGACGGCAGGGGCGGCGTAGGTCAGGGACTCGGCGGTCTCGCGGAACGCGGCGAGGATCGGGTCCATGTGGGGGGAGTGGAAGGCGTGGCTGACCCGCAGCAGGGTCGCCTCGCGGCCCGACTCCCGCCACCGGCCGGCGAGGGCCTCGACGGCCTCGCGGTCGCCGGAGACGACCAGGGACGCCGGGCCGTTCACGGCGGCGACCGTGACGCCCCCGGCGCCGGTCAGCAGGGGCAGGATCTCCTCTTCGGTGGCCTGGAGCGCGGCCATGGCGCCGCCCGGGGTGGCGCTCTGCATCAGCCGTGCCCGGGTGGCGACGAGCAGGCAGGCGTCCTGGAGGGGGAAGACGCCTGCCAGGTGGGCGGCGGTCAGCTCGCCGACGGAGTGACCGATCAGGTGGTCCGGGCGCAGGCCGAAGGACTCCGCCAGGCGGTAGAGGGCGACGTGCAGGGCGAACAGGGCCGGCTGGGTGTACCGGGTGGTGTTCAGCAGGCGGGCCTCTTCGGTGTCCGGCTCCGCGAACATGACGGGCTTCAGCGGCCGTTCGAGGTGCACGTCCAGGTGGGCGCAGACCTCGTCCAGGGCGGTGGCGAACACCTCGAAGCGTTCGTACAGCTCGCGGCCCATGCCGGGGCGCTGGCTGCCCTGCCCGGTGAACATCATCGCGGTCCTGCCCCGCGGGCCCGCGACGCCGGTGACCACGTCGGGGTTCGGCGTCCCCGCCCGCAGGTCGGCCAGGGCGGTGGGGTGGGGTTCCGCTGCCATCAGTACCGCCCGGTGGTCGAAGGTCGTCCGCCTGGTCAGCGCGTGCGCGACGTCGCGCGCGTCGAGGCCGGGGTGGTCGTCGAGGAAGCCGGCGAGCCGCCCGGCCTGCGCGGCGAGGGCCTCCGGGCTCTTGGCGGACAGCAGCCACGGCATGGGGACGGGCGGCGCCTCGCCCCCGGTCCGTGCGGCCTCGGCGGCGGGGGGTTGTTCGAGGATCAGGTGGGCGTTGGTGCCGCTGATGCCGAACGAGGAGACGGCGGCGCGGCGGGGACGGTCGTCCCGCGTCCAGGGCCGGGGGCCGGTCAGCAGGGTGACGGCGCCGGAGGACCAGTCCACGTGGGGGGTCGGGGTGTCGATGTGCAGGGTCCGCGGGAGGCGTTCGTGCCGCATCGCCTCGATCATCTTGATGATGCCGGCGACGCCCGCCGCGGCTTGGGTGTGGCCGATGTTGGATTTGATGGAGCCTAGGTACAGAGGCCGGTCGGCCGGGCGGTTTTGGCCGTAGGTGGCGAGGAGTGCCTGGGCTTCGATGGGGTCGCCGAGGGTGGTTCCGGTGCCGTGGGCCTCCACGGTGTCGACATCGGCGGGGGTCAGCCCGGCGTTGGCGAGGGCTTGGCGGATGACGCGTTCTTGTGAGGGTCCGTTGGGTGCGGTGAGGCCGTTGCTGGCGCCGTCTTGGTTGACGGCGGAGCCGCGGACGACGGCGAGGATGGGGTGGCCGTTGCGTTGGGCGTCGCTGAGGCGTTCCAGGAGGATGAGGCCGGCGCCTTCGCCCCAGGCGGTGCCGTCGGCTCCGGCGGCGAAGGATTTGCAGCGGCCGTCGGGTGCCAGGCCGCGCTGGCGGCTGAACTCGATGAAGGTGTTGGGGGTGGACATCACGGTGACACCCCCGGCCAGTGCCAGGTCGCACTCGCCGTTGCGCAGCGCCTGCGCGGCCAGGTGCACCGCCACCAGGGACGACGAGCAGGCCGTGTCCACCGTGACGGCGGGGCCGTGGAAGCCGAACGTGAACGAGACCCGGCCCGTCGCGACGCTGCCGGTGTTGCCGGTCAGCAGGAAACCTTCGAAGCCGTCCGGGGCCTTCGGGAGGCGGGCGCCGTAGTCGTGGTACATCACGCCGGCGAAGACCCCCGTGGCCGAGCCGCGCAGCGAGACGGGGTCGATGCCGGCGCGCTCCAGCGTCTCCCACGCGACCTCCAGCAGGAGGCGCTGCTGGGGGTCGGTGGCGGTGGCCTCGCGGGGCGAGATGCCGAAGAACGCCGCGTCGAAGTCGGCCGCGTCGTGCAGGAAGCCGCCGCCCTGGGCGTACGTGGTCCCGTAGTGCTCGGGGTCGGGGTCGTACAACGCGCCCACGTCCCAGCCACGGCCGGCCGGGAAGCCGCTGATGGCGTCGGTGCCGGTGTCCACCAGCCGCCACAGGTCCTCCGGTGTGCGCACGCCACCGGGATAGCGGCAGGCCATGGAGACGATCGCGACGGGCTCGTCCGTGACGGCCGCGACCGGCGCCGCGGCGGCGGGCCCCGGTCGCCCGGACACCCGGGTCAGCAGGTACGCCGCCAGAGCGGCGGGGGAGGGGTGGTCGAAGACGACGGTGGAGGGCAGGCGCAGACCGGTGGCGGTGTTCACGTGGTTACGCAGCTCGACCCCGGTCAGCGAGTCGAAGCCGATGTCCTTGAACGCCCGCGCCGGGTCGATCGCGCCGGGCGAGGAGTGCCCGAGCACCGTGGTGACGATGCCGCGCACCAGCTCCTCCACCGCCTGCCGTCGCTCCTCGCCCGGCAGCGCGGCCATGCGTTCCACCCACGGCCGGTCCCCATCGCCCACCGCCGTGGCCGCCGCACGCCGCGCGGGCGTCACTGGCACGAGCCCTCGCAGCACCGCGGGCACCACCCCCGCGGCGCCCCGCAGGGCCGCCACGTCCAGCAGCGCCGGCACGACGGTCGCCCGTCCCGTGGCGAGCGCGGCATCGAACATGGCGAGACCGGTCTCGACCGTCAACGGCGTCACACCACCGCGTGCCCACCGCGCCAGGTCGGCCTCGGAGAGCCCGCCCCCGATGCCACTCGTCTGCGCCCACAGACTCCACCCGAGGCTGACCGCATGCAGCCCACGCGCGCTCCGATGCTCGGCCAGGGCGTCCAGGAAGGCGTTCGCGGCGGCGTAGTTCCCCTGGCCCGGGGTGCCGAGCGTCGCGGTGATCGAGGAGAACAAGACGAAGACGTCCACGTCCCCGGCGTAGGTATGCAGATTCCACGCCGCGGTGACCTTGGGCCGCAACACCCGGTCCACCTGCTCGGCCGTGAGGTTCCCGATCGTCCCGTCCGCGAGCACCCCCGCCGCGTGCACCACCCCGGTGAGCGGACGCTCCTGCGGCACCCCCGCCAGCAGCCGCCCCAACGCCTCCCCGTCCGCGACGTCACAGGCCGCCACGGTGACCTCGGCACCCAGCCCGCGAAGCTCCTCCCGCAACTCCCGCGCCCCATGCGCGTCCAGCCCCTGCCGCCCGACGAGCAACAGATGCCGCACCCCGTGCCGTTCCACCAGATGCCGCGCGAGCACCCCCCCGAGCACCCCCGTCCCCCCCGTGATCAGCACGGTCCCCCCCGCCCTGAACCCCGGTGAGACGGGACCGCCCTCGCCGGAGGCCGTTCCGGAGGCAGCGGACTCCTGCGCGACCCCGCTGCCCCCTGCGGCCGTCCCGGCGAGGACGGCGTCGGCGCCGGCCACGTCCCCTGCCGCCCCCTCGTGCGGGACGTGACCGTCCTGGCCTGCCGTGCCGTGTTCGCCCGTGGTGTGCCCGTCCCGGTCGGCCCGGTCCCGTGTGGTGGGGCCGGCGGGTACGCGGGTCAGGCGGGGGGCGAGCGGGTGCCCGGCGCGCAGGGCGAGTTGCGGCTCGTCGGTGCCGAGCACGGACGCGAGCGGGGCACTCGGGCCGTCCACGTCGACGAGGCGGAACCGGCCGGGGTGCTCCGACTGAGCCGTGCGGACCAGACCCCACACCGGCGCCCCGGCGAGCTCCGGCACACCGTCCCCCGGCGCCGCCGCCACCGCCCCACGCGTCACCACGACCAGCCGCGCGGCCTCGAACCGCTCCTCCGCCAGCCATCCCCGCAGCAATCCCAGCACCCGGTGCGTCGCCGCGTGCGCGCCCGCGACGGCCCCGGTGAGGCCGAGGTCGTCCTCCAAGGACGCCACCACCACGTCGGGCACCGGCGCCCCCTGCGCGACGGCCTCCGCCAGCGCGTCCAGACCGGAGTACGTCACGGCACCCAGCGCCGCCGCCGCCCCCGGATCGGCCCCGAGCACCGCGACACGACCGCTGAACGCCGCCCCGGGATCGACCGGCGTCCACTCCAGCGCGTAAAGGGTGTCCCGCCGCGTGACGCCCGCCCGCCCCGACGGCACCGGCTGGAGACGCAACGCCTCCACCGTCACCACCGGGTCCCCGGCCGGATCGACGGCAAACAGCCTCCAGCTCCCCGCCCCCGCGGGCGAGAGACGCACCCGCAACGTGGTGGCCCCCGTCCCGTGCAGCGTCACCCCACTCCAGCTGAACGGCAGATGGACCTGCCCGTCACCCCCCGCCGCCTCCAGAACCAGCACGTGCAACGCCCCGTCCAGCAACGCCGGATGCACCCCGAACCCCCCGGCCGCCTCGCGCTGCTCCGCCCCCAGCGTCACCTCGACGTACCGATCGTCCCCCTCCCGCCAGACCCCCGTGACCCCCTGGAACTCGGGCCCGTAGGTGTACCCGAGCCCCACGAGCCGCTCGTAGAACCCCTCCACCTCAACAGCCACGCCCCCAGACGGCGGCCACACCGTGATGCCCCCCATGCCGGCACTGTCTCCCGCGCTGATGGTGGCGCCGGTGCTGGTGGTGACATCGGTGCTGATGGTGGCGGTGGTGGTGACGCTGGGGCCGCTGGCCGTGTCGGTGGTGACGCCCGCGCTGAGGGTGCTGGCTGCGTCAGGGGTGCCGGCCGTGCCGGTGGGGGTGCCGGCCGTGTCGGAGGTGCCGGCCGCGCCGGGACCACCTTGGGCATCGTGGGCACCGGCTGCACCGACGGTATCGGGCCCCGACTTGTGGGACATTTCGGAAATGTCGGATGGGTGGGACGTGAGGATGCCGGTGGCGTGCCGGGTCCACTCGTCCTCGCCCAGCCGGGAGTGGACGGCGAATGTGCGGCGTCCGGAGTCGTCGCCGCCGACCGTGACCTGGACCCGTACCGTGGCGCCGGCCGGCAGGACCAGCGGCGACTCGAGGATCAGCTCGGACAGGTAGGGGCAGCCGGCCTGGTCGCCGGCGTGGATGGCGAGTTCCACGAACGCGGTGCCGGGCAGGACCGTGGTGCCGAGAATGGTGTGGTCTGCCAGCCACGGGTGGGTGGCCGTGGAGAGGCGGCCCGTGAGCAGGAGGCCGTCGCCGTCGGCCAGGCTCACGGCCCCGCCGGTCAGCGGGTGGCCGGTGGGGCGCAGGCCCAGGGCGTCGCCGGTCCCGGCGTCCAGCCAGTGGCGGCGGCGCTGGAACGGGTAGGTCGGCAGGGGCACCCGCCGCGCACCGGGCACGTGGCGTGCCCAGTCCACGGGCACTCCCCGGCTGTACGCGTGGGCCAGCGCGGTGAGCACCGACCGGGTCTCCGGCCGCCCCTGCCGCAGGGCCGCCACGAGGACGGGTCCGGCGCCTGCCTCGCTCACGACGGGAGCGGGCACCCCCACGTGGCCGGCCTCCACGGGGTCGCCGGTCGGGGCGCTGGTCGGGTCGCTGGTCGGGGCGGCGGGTGTTTCCTCGGTGAGGCACTCGCGGGTCAGGGGGGTGAGGGTGGGGGTGGGGCCCAGTTCCAGGTAGACGGCGGTGCCGGTGGTGCGTAGGTGGTGGATGCCGGGCATGAAGCGGACGGGCTCGCGGATCTGGCGGGCCCAGTAGTCCGGTGAGGTGAGCAGGCCGGGGGTGGCGAGGTCGCCGGTCACGTTGGAGACGAGGGGGATTCGGGGCTCGGTGTACGTCAGCCCGGCCGCGACCTCGCGGAACTCCGCCAGGATCGGGTCCATGTGCGGGGAGTGGAACGCGTGCGCCACCCGCAGCCGCCGCGTACGGTGGCCCTGGGACTCCAGCAGTGCGGCGACGCGTTTCACCGCGTCGGCGTCGCCGGAGATGACGGTGGACGTGGGGCCGTTGACGCCTGCCACGGCCACCCGGTCCTCCAGCCCGGCCAGTGCGGCGGTGACCTGTCCCTCTGAGGCCCGTACGGCGATCATGACGCCGTCCGGTGAGGTGCTTCCCATCAGCCGTCCCCGGGCCGCGACCAGCGCGCAGGCGTCCGGCAGCGTGAACACGCCCGCGACGTGCGCGGCGGCGAGCTCACCGATGGAGTGGCCGATCAGGTGGTCCGGCCGCACGCCGTAGTGCTCCATCAGCCGGTACAGCGCCACTTCGAGCGCGAACAGCCCGGCCTGCGTGAACATCGTCCGGTCGAGGAGCGCGGCGTCCGCGCTTCCCCCGGGCGCGAACATCACGTCCCGCAGCGACCGGCCGAGCAGCGGGTCCAGGTGCGCGCACACCTCGTCCAGGGCGGCCGCGAACACCGGCCGCGTCCGGTACAGCTCACTGCCCATGCCGGGCCGCTGGCTGCCCTGCCCGGTGAACAGGAACGCGACCCCACCCGGCCCGGTCCTGCCGGTCACCAGGCCGGGCGCCGGCCTGCCCGCGGCGAGGGCCGCGAGACCGGACGCCAGCTCCGCGGCGTCGTCCCCGATCACCACGGCGCGGTGCTCGAACGCCGCGCGGCCTGTGGCGAGGGAGAACCCCACGTCGGCGGGGTCGAGCTCGGGCCGTTCGCCGAGGTGCCCCAGCACCCGGCCGGCCTGGGCCCGCAGACCGGCCGGGTAGGGGGCCGAGACCGGCCAGGCCACCGCACAGGGCCCGGTAGGGTCGCGGCCCTCATCCCCGGAGGTGTCCGCCCGGGGGGCCTCTTCGAGGACGACGTGGGCGTTGGTGCCGCTGATGCCGAAGGACGAGACCGCGGCCCGCCTGGGGCGGCCGTTGTCCGGCCACGGGGTGGTCTCGGTGAGCAGCGCGACGTGGCCCGCGCTCCAGTCGACGTGCGGGGACGGCGCGTCCACGTGCAGCGTCTTCGGCAGCACGCCGTGCCGCAGCGCCATGACCATCTTGACGACCCCGCCGATCCCGGCCGCGGCCTGCGCGTGCCCGACGTTGGACTTCAGCGAGCCGAGCCACACCGGCCGGTCCGCCGGACGGTCCCTGCCGTACGTCGCGAGGATCGCCTCGGCCTCGATGGGGTCGCCGAGGGTGGTGCCGGTGCCGTGCGCCTCCACCGCGTCCACGTCCCGCGCGGCGGCGCCGGCGCCGGCGAGTGCCTGCCGGATGACGCGTTCCTGCGCGGCGCCGTTGGGGGCGGTCAGGCCGTTGCTCGCGCCGTCCTGGTTGATCGCCGAGCCGCTGAGCAGGGCCAGCACCGGGTGGCCGTTGCGCCGGGCGTCCGACAGCCGTTCCAGCACCACCACGCCGGCGCCCTCGGACCACGCGGTGCCGTCGGCGGAGGCGGCGAACGCCTTGCACCGGCCGTCGGGGGCGAGGCCGCGCTGCCTGCTGAACTCCACGAACATGCCGGGGGAGGCCATCACCGTGGCGCCGCCCGCCAGGGCCAGCGCGCACTCGCCGTGCCGCAGGGCGTTCGCGGCCAGGTGCAGCGCCACCAGCGACGACGAGCAGGCCGTGTCGACGGTCACCGCGGGGCCCTCGAGCCCCAGCGTGTACGCGACGCGGCCGGAGGCGACGCTGGTGGTGCCGCCGGTGAGCAGGTAGCCGTCCGAGCCGCCCGCCGGTTCGTGCAGCCGCGGGCCGTAGTCCTGCGCGGTGAGCCCGGCGAACACCCCGGTCCGTGTGCCGCGCAGCGAGTCCGGCGCGATGCCGGCCTGCTCCAGGGCCTCCCACGCGGTCTCGAGCAGGAGCCGCTGCTGGGGGTCCATGGCGGCGGCCTCGCGCGGGCTGACGCCGAAGAACTCCGCGTCGAACCGGTCGGCGTCGTAGAGGAACCCGCCCTCGCGGGCGTAGGAGGTGCCGGGTCTCGCCGGGTCGGGGTCGTACAGCGTTTCCAGGTCCCAGCCGCGGTTGCCGGGGAACGGCCCGATGGCGTCGCGGCCCTCCAGCACGAGCCGCCACAGGTCGTCCGCCGAGGTCACCCCGCCGGGGTAGCGGCAGCTCATGCCGACGACGGCGATGGGCTCGCCCGTGGCGGCGGGCGCGGCCTCGGCGGCGCCGTCGCGGCGCGTGCCGAGCAGTTCCGCGCGCAGGTGGCGGGCCAGGGCGGCCGGGGTGGGGTGGCTGTACGGCGCGGCGGCCGGCAGCCGTAGCCCGGTGGCGGCGGCCAGGCGGTCACGCAGTTCCACGAGGGTCAGCGAGTCGAACCCGAGGTCCTTGAACGGCCGGTCGGTCTCCACCGCGCCGGGCGTCACGTACCCGAGCACCAGCGCCACGGCGGTCCGCACCAGCTCCAGCGCCTCACGCTCCTGCTCGCCCTCGGTGCGGCCGCGCAGGTCGAGAAGCCGCTCGCCCCCGTCGGGGTCGCGCGGGTCCGGCACCTGGGTGAGGCCGCGGGGGTCCGCGTCCTCCCGCCCGTGGCCCGGTCCGCCGGTGGCCGCGCCGTGGGGCAGGGCCGGCCCGGCCGTGGCGCGGCGTGCGGTGGTGTCCGGCCAGTGGCGTTCGCGCTGGAACGCGTACGTGGGCAGGTCCACCGGCTCGGTGGTGCCGGTGAGGGCGTGCCAGTCCACCGGCGTGCCGCGGGTGAAGGCCCGTGCCACGGCCAGGACGAGCGCGGTGGGCTCGGGAGCGCCGGGCCGCAGGGCGGGCACGACGGCCACGTCCGCGTCCCCCGGCAGGCAGTCCCCGGCGAGTGCGCTGAGCACGGCGCCGGGGCCGAGCTCCAGGAAGGTGGTCACGCCCCCGGCCCGCAGGGCCCGCACGCCGTCCATGAACCGCACCGGCTCGCGTACGTGCCGTACCCAGTACTCCGGATCGCACAAGGTCTCCGGTGCGACGGGCTCGCCGGTGAGGTTGGAGACCACGGGGATGGACGGCGGCGCGAAGCTCAACGCGCCGGCGGCCGCGCGGAAGGCGTCCATCATGGGCGTCATGCGCGGCGAGTGGAACGCGTGGCTGGTCCGCAGCCGCGTCGCCTTCCTGCCCCGGGCCCGGAACGCCTCGGCGATCTCCAGCACGGCGTCCTCGTCCCCCGACACCACTGTGGCCCGCGGCCCGTTGACGGCCGCGACGCCGGCCCGCCCGTCCAGCAGGGGGAGCACCTCTTCGGCCGCGGCCTCGACGGACACCATCGCCCCGCCGGCCGGCAGCTCCTGCATGAGCCGCCCGCGCACCGCGACGAGCCCCGCCGCGTCCGCGAGGGACAACACCCCCGCCACGTGCGCGGCCGCGATCTCCCCGACCGAGTGCCCGATGAGGAGGTCCGGCCGCACCCCCCAGCTCTCGATCAGCCGGAACAGCGCCACCTCGATCGCGAACATCGCGGGCTGCGTGTACGCGGTCTGGTCCAGCAGGCCCGCTTCGCCCTCGCCGAACACGAGTTCCCGCACCGGCCGCCCGACGTGCCCGTCCAGCTCCGCGCACACCGCGTCGAACGCGTCCGCGAACACCGGGAACGCCTCGGACAACCCCCGCCCCATCCCGGCCCGCTGGCTTCCCTGCCCGGGGAACATGACCGCCGTCCCCCCGTCGCGGACCCGCCCCACGACCACCTGGGGGTCCTCACGCCCGTCCGCCAGCGCCGCAAGCCCTCGCCGCGCACCGTCCACGTCGCCCGCCAGCACGACGCCGCGGTGCTCGAACACCGTCCGCGTGCCGGCCAGCGAGGACGCGACGGCGTCGAGCCCGTCCCCGCCGCCGAGCCACTCACGCAACCGCGCGGCCTGCCCGCGCAACCCCCGCGCGCCGCGCCCCGACACCACCAGCGGCACCGGCACCGCGGCGCCGCCCCGGCCGTCCCGCGGCGCCACCCGCGGCTCCTGAGCCGGCCAGTCGGAGAGGACCACGTGGCAGTTGGTGCCGCCCATGCCGAAGGAACTGACACCCGCGACGAGCGGGCGGCCGGGGGAGGGCCACGGGGTGAGGGAACGCTGGACGGACAGGCGCAGCGCGTCCAGAGGGATCTGCGGGTTCGGCGTCTCGAAGTTGAGGCTCGGGGGCAGCGCGCGGTGCCGGATGCTGAGGGCCGCCTTGAGCAGCCCGACGACGCCGGCGGCGCCCTCCAGGTGGCCGACGTTGGTCTTGGCGGAGCCGACGCGCAGCGGCTCCTCCCGGCCGGTCCCGAGGGCCGCGCCGAGGGCGGCGGCCTCGACGGGGTCGCCGCGGCGGGTGCCGGTGCCGTGCAGCTCGACGTACTGCACCTCGCCGGGGTGGACGCCGGCCCGCTCCCAGGCCAGCCGCACGACCTCACGCTGGGCGGCGGGGTTCGGCACGGTCAGGCCCTCGGTGGCGCCGTCGTTGTTGACCGCGCTGCCGTGGATCACGCAGACGATCCGGTCGCCGTCGGCGACGGCCCGGCGCAGCGGCTTGAGCACCACGGCCGCGCCGCCCTCGCCCCGCGCGTATCCGTTGGCCCGCGCGTCGAAGGTGTGGCAGCGCCCGTCCGGCGACAACCCGCCGAACTTCGCGGCGCCGACCGCGCCCTCGGGCACCAGGTTCAGGTGCACACCGCCCGCGATGGCGACGTCCGCCTCGCCGTCGTGCAGGCTCGCGCAGGCCAGGTGCACGGCCACCAGCGAGGACGACTGCGCGGTGTCCACGGTGACGCTGGGGCCGCGCAGCCCGAGTGTGTAGGAGACCCGGTTGGCGATGATGCCGCGGTTGGTGCCGGTCACGGTGTGCTGGGTGATGGCCTCGGCGCCCTGGCGATCGAGCAGCAGCGCGTAGTCGTCCCTGATGGCCCCGACGAACACCGCCGTACGGCTGCCCGCGAGGCTCGCCGGCACGACGCGGGCGTCCTCCAGCGCCTCCCAGCTCAGCTCCAGCATCAGCCGCTGCTGCGGGTCCATCGCCTCCGCCTCGCGCGGCGCGATGCCGAAGAACCCCGCGTCGAACAGCTCCACCCCGTCCACGAAGCCGCCGCGCCTGCCGGGCGCCGCCGCGTCCGTGTCGTGGCAGGCGTCCACGTCCCAGCGTCCCGCGGGCACCTCGCTGATCGCGTCCACGCCGTCCGCGAGGTTGCGCCAGAACGCCTCCGGCCCGGCCGCCCGCGGCAGCCGGCAGGCGAGGCCCACCACGGCGATCCGGGTGTCGTCCTCGCCGGGCGCCGCCCAGACACCGGGGACGTCCACGGCGGCGGGGGTCCGTCCATCGGGAACAGCGGAGTTGGGCTCGATTACCATCGTGCGCCGGGCTCTCCTTCATCCGGGCGGCGCATGGTTCGTCCGATGCACCGCGGACCGCCGCCTCAGGACCATGGGGTCCGTCTGCCTGTCCCGACCATCACCGGTCGCCCTAATGGCTGCCTTTGCGCCTTCTAAAGCCCCACGCGCCACGGGGTCGCACCGGCGTGTCCTGTGGGTGGTGAGGCGAGCCGGGGTACCTTGCTCGGCGTAGCCCACGTCCCGACGCACGGGGGAGCGCCATGCCCGCCGACCGCCTGCTGCTTCGCGGCGCCACCGTCATCGACACCGAGCCCGAGCCGCACGCCCGGCACGGCGTGGACGTGCTCGTCGAGGACGGCCGGATCGCCGCCGTCGGCCCCGGCCTGCCGTCCGCCGGCGCCGCCGTGCTGGACTGCTCCGCGCGCATCGTGCTGCCCGGCTTCGTGGACGCCCACCGGCACCTGTGGCAGACCGTGCTGCGCGGCATCGCCCCCGACGCCGGGCTGATGGACTACGTGTCCCTGGTGCAGCGCCGCCTCGCCCGCCGCGTCACCCCCGAGGACGTGCGCGCCGCCACCCTGGCCGGCGCGCTGGAGTGCCTCGACGGCGGCATCACCACCGTGCAGGACTACTCCGACATCCAGCAGTCACCCGACCACACCGAGGCGGTTCTGTCGGCGCTGCGCGAGTCCGGCGTGCGCGCCGTGTTCGGCTACGGCTACCCCCTGTTCGGCCCCGGCGGCGGCCGTCCCGGCGTCCGCGACCCCGCCGAGGTGCGCCGCGTCCGCGCCGCCCACTTCCCCGGCGACACGTCCCTGCTGCGCATGGTGCTGGCGCCGCGCGGCCCGTCGTACAGCCCGCTGGAGACGGTGCGCGAGGACTGGCTCCTGGCCCGCGACCTCGGCCTCCGCATCGCCGTCCACGTCGCCAGCGGCCCCCTCGCCGAACACCCCGTCGCCACCCTGCGCGACCACGACCTGCTGGCCCCCGGCACCCTCTACGTGCACGGCAACTCGCTGCCCGGCCACGAGCTGCGCCTCATCGCCGGCTCGGGCGGCGCGGTCGCCGTCGCCCCCGGCGTCGAGGCCCAGATGGGCCACGGCCCACCGGTGATCACCCGGCTGCGCGAGGCCAAGGTCACCACCGCCCTCGGCGCCGACGTCGTCACCTCGTCCCCCGGCGACATGTTCTCGCTGATGCGCGCGGCCCTGCTCACCGCCCGCCTGGAACACGCCGGCCGGGAGGGGGACACCCCCCGCCCGGCCGCCGCCGACATCCTCCGCATGGCCACCCTGGACGGCGCCGCCGCCCTCGGCCTGGACGACCAGGTGGGCTCGCTGCGCCCCGGCAAACACGCCGACCTGGTCCTCCTGCGCACCGACGCCGTCAACCTCTCCGGCGCCCGCCACGACCCCGTCGCCACCGTCGTCACCGCCGCCCACCCCGGCAACGTCGACACCGTCCTCGTCGCCGGCACCGTGGTGAAACGCGACGGCCGCCTCCTCACCCCGCACACCCCCGCCACGACCGCCGCCCACCACGCCGCGGATCGCCTGTCCGCGTCCCTCAGGGAACTCGGGGAACCGGCGCGATGACCGCGCCGCGCCGCCCCGGGCCCGCTCAGACGCGGCCCGCGCCGATCCTCTTCAGCCACTGGTCGCAGTTGCCGCACGCCTTGCGCGCCTGCCACTTGCCGTCGGACCAGTTGTAGGTCTCGGCGTGGAAGAACAGCTTCCCGCGCGGGATCTGGCTCAGCCGTGTGTGGGTGGAGCCCAGCAGGTACTTGTTCATCGCGTCCACCTCGGCGCACGCGTCCGTGTCCCAGTCCTCGCGCTGCTTCGTCCAGGCGACGAGTTCCGCCATGAGCGGGTGCTGCTGCTGGGCGCGGGTGTAGCCGCCGCTGTGACCGACGTGGGTGACGCCCCCGACCGTGTCGGCCATCCCGACGACCACGGTGCCGATCTTGTCGCCCACGCCGCTGTAGCCGTGACGCGTCTGGACGGCCACTTCGCGCGCACTCTGGATCATCCGGTCCGTGGCCTTCTGCGCGGCCGCCGCGTTCGCCGCCTGGACCTCCGCGTCGTGCTTGTCCGAGTAGAACAGGAAACCGCCGTAGTCGTTGGCGAGCAGCCACTCGACGAACTGGGCGCGCGCCGTGCCCTCCGGGACCTTCTTGACCTTGACGGCGGTCTCCAGGGCCCGCAACCGCTGCTCCACCGCCTCGGCGTACGGCTTGACCTCGTCCCTGATCGTCAGCGGCTTGATGTACCTGGCCAGATCGGTACGCGCCTGGTACGCCCAGTCCCCGATCCCGGTGGCAGGCACCAGCTCCTCGAAGGGATTGTGCGTGGTGTGCGTCTGCTCGGCCATCTCGCCCTCGTTTCCACTTGTTTTCGAAGCCCGGCCAAGCCTGTCGTCCTCCGATTGACGGGCGATTGGCAAACAATGGTGGAAAAGTCGGAGCCCAACCCCAGGTGAGAGCGGCTTTCCGGCCCGCCGGGACGCGGCGGGCCGTAATCGGTGATATGTCGCCAAGCGATCCGGAAACGGCCCCGCGACGGTCCGTCGCGAAGGAGGCCGAAAAGGTTTTCCGGCGCGGCGGTGACGGGTTTCCACCGGTCGCCGGAAACGACGGGCGACGCCGTCGGAACGGGCCCGGACGGCGGATCGCCGTCCGGGCCCCGCCACACGGCGCCGGCTACGGCTCCAGGGTTTCCGGGATGGAGTCGGACGGCCCGTAGGGGTGCTGTGTGCGGCCGGCGGCGTCGTATATCTTGACCCACCTGATGGACGGGAACTGCTTGAGCGTCGGCCCGATCAGGTCGGCGACGGTGAAGGCGGCACCTCCGCTGCCGACGTCGCCTGTCAGGTAGACCCTGGCGACCCCCCTCTTGACGGTGAGCTTGCTGAAGCCCGTGGCCTTGGAGGAGACGAAGCGCAGCCCCTGCGCCTTCTCGGCCTGGGTGGGCCCGGCGAACAGCCGCTGCAGGGCGCCGTACGCGGTGGCCGGCGGGATGACCGGCCGCCGCACCGCGGTGGTGTACGGCATGTGCCCGGTGGTGTAGCGGGCGGTGTCCATGAAGTAGTCGCGTACCGGAACGGTGCGGTAGCGAGTGGTGATGTCCACCACGACGAGATCGGACCGGGTGAGTTTGTAGATCCGGTACGGCACCCGCTTGGCCAGGCCGACGCCGAAGGTGAGCGTGGTGTGGCGGGAGCCCGCGGAGACCACCTGGATGACCCCGGGCAGCGGGTAGGTGCGGCGCGCCGCGCCGTAGGCCGGACCGCCGTGCGCGCCTTCGTCGCCGGCCCTCGCGAAACGCACCCGCAGCAGGGCGTCGCCCACCACGCCGACGGTGCGCCCGGAGCCCTCGTCGACGAGCCGGGAGACGTAATCTGCCCGCACCCACGCGGGGACGCCGCCGCGGAACCGGAACACGAGGCGGTCCAGACCGGGATAGTGGGCGGCGCGGATGCCGACCAGTGTGGGCACCTGGGCGACCTGGGCCGCCTGCGCCGGTAACGCCGCCGGCACGGTCACGGCGACGGCCATGGCGGTGCCGGTGATGAGATGACGGATCGGGAACATCATGATCATCTTCTTCCCCGAGACACTTTGACACGAGCGTCGCGCGCGCCGGGGAAGGGCGGCAGGGCCGAACGTCCGGACCTCGCGGCCCGTCCGGCCCTCCGGCGGGGCCGCGCGGCCGGGACCGGCCGGCCGCGGAAGCGGGGCACAACGCCGGGCGGCCCGGGCCCTTCGGCACTGCCGCCCGGACCCGTCCCGTACGACCGTGGAGCCAAAGCCCTCACCTGAGTGGCCCCGGAGGGGAAGGAGGCTCGGTGTCATGAGGCTGACCTGGAAGGACGCGGTCACGACGATCTGCGCCGCGGCCGTGGTCGCGGTCTACGTCTGCTACCTGGAGGGGGTGGCTCTGGCCTTCGTCTCAGGTGTCAGGTGGACCGCCGGTGCCGTCCTCGTCCTCGGCACCGTGGGCGGCTGCGCGCTCGGCTCGGCCGGTGACCTGACCGGGAGGACGGCCACGGCCGCGACGCGGGCCTACAACGTGGTCGCGACCGCGCTCGGCGTCACGGCGCTGATCGCGGCGGTGGCCGCCCTGATCACCGCGAACGAGGTCGCGCTCGCCGTGCTGGTCTACGCCGTGGTCGCGCTGTGGCTGATCGCGACGGTCCGGCACGCCCTGCCCGCCCCGGGCGGCCGGAAGGGGTCCGGCGGACGCGACCTCCTCACTCCCATGGACGGCATGAGGACGACCTACTGACCGCCGGAGGCGGGACCGGTGCGGGCGCCCGCACCGGTCCCGCCGCACAGGACGTGCACAAAAGACGCGCCGGACACGGCAGAGACGACAGGAGACGGTCATGAAGGCAGCAGTGGTCACCGGATTCGACAAGCCGCTGGAGATCCGGGACATGCCGATCCCGCGGCCAGGGCCCGGCCAGGTGCTGGTGCGGATGAAGGCGTCGGGGCTGTGCCACACCGACATCCACGCCGCCCGCGGGGACTGGCCGGTCAAGCCGAGGCCGCCGTTCGTCCCCGGCCACGAGGGAGTCGGCACGGTCGAAAGGACCGGCGACGGCGTGCCGGAGGAGTGGCTGGGCACGAGGGTCGCGATCCCGTGGCTCGGATCGGCGTGCGGACGCTGCCGGTACTGCGTCTCGGGACGGGAGACGTTGTGCGAGAGCCAGATCAACAGCGGTTACTCCGTCGACGGCGCCTACGCCGAGTACGCCGTCGCCTACGTCAACGGCGTGGTGGAGGTGCCGGACGGGGTGTCCTCCTTCGACGCGGCGCCGCTGACGTGCGCCGGGGTCACCACCTACAAGGCGATCAAGGTGGCGGGCGTCACGCCGGCCGAGCGGGTCGCGGTGTTCGGGGTCGGCGGCCTCGGGCACCTGGCGGTGCAGTACGCGCGGCTGGTCGGCGGTTTCGTCACCGCCGTCGACATCGAGCAGGACAAGCTCCACATGGCCGAGAAGCTCGGCGCGGACCAGGTCGTCGACGCCCGCGCCGCCGACCCGGTGAAGGAGATCCGCCAGGCCGGCGGCGCGGATGTGGCGGTGGTCCTGACGGCCTCGGCCGAGCCGTTCGAGCAGGCGTACCGGTCGTTGCGGCGCGGCGGCCGCCTGGTGTGCGTGGGACTGCCCGCGGGCGACGCCGCCATCCGGGTGCCGATCTTCGAGACCGTGCTGGGCGGGATCTCCGTCATCGGGTCGATCGTCGGGACCCGGCAGGACCTGGCGGAGGTGTTCGCGCTGCACGCGGCGGGCCGTACCCAGGTGAACGCCGAGCCGCGCGTCCTCGAGGACGTCAACGCCTGCTTCGACGAGGTGCTGAGCGGCCACGTCGCCGCCCGGCTGGTGTTCCAGTTCTGACCGATTCCACAGGCCGCCGGCGGGTCCGGCCCTGTGGCGGCGTCCGCCTCCGCGAGCACGGCGTGCCCGCGGGAGGCGTACGCACGGGAAAAGGAGACGCTGATGGATCTGAAGGAACTGCTGGGCGAGGAGGCCGCCTCGCTGCTCGACCACGAGTGCGTGACCGTCCCGCGCGACTGGCTGGTCCCGCCCGGCCCGGACTTCGTCGACCGCGTCCTGGCCGGCACCGACCGGACGCCTGCTGTGCTGCGCAACCTGCAGCATGTCGTCGACCACGGCCGGCTGGGCGGCACCGGGTACCTGTCGATCCTGCCGGTCGACCAGGGGGTGGAGCACTCGGCGGCGGCGTCGTTCGCGCCCAACCCCCGCTGTCTCGACCCGATGGCGCTGTGCGAACTTGCCGTCGAAGGCGGATGCAGCGCCATCGCCTCCACCCTCGGCGTCCTCGGCATGACCTCCCGCCGGTACGCCCACAAGATCCCGTACATCGTCAAGCTCAACCACAACGAACTGCTGACCTACCCCAACCGCTACGACCAGGTGATGTACGCCTCGGCGAGGCAGGCGTTCGACCTCGGCGCGGTCGCGGTCGGCGCCACGGTCTACTTCGGCGCCGCCGAGAGCTCACGGCAACTCCAGGAGGTCCGGCAGGCGTTCCAGGCCGCACACGAACTCGGCATGTTCACCGTGCTGTGGGCCTACCTGCGCAACCCCGCCTTCAAGAAGGACGGCGTGGACCACCACCTCAGCGCCGACCTGACCGGACAGGCCAACCACCTGGCCGCCACGGTCGAGGCCGACATCGTCAAGCAGAAGCAGCCCGAGACCAACGGCGGTTTCCGTGCCATCGGTTTCGGCAAGACCCACGACCTCGTGTACGACGCACTCACCAGCGACCACCCGATCGACCTCACGCGCTGGCAGGTGGCCAACTGCTACATGGGCCGGGTAGGGCTGATCAACTCCGGCGGCTCCTCCTCCGGCGCCGCAGACCTGGCGCGAGCCGTGCGCACCGCCGTCATCAACAAGCGTGCCGGCGGAATGGGCCTGATCGTCGGCCGCAAGGCCTTCCAGCGCCCCACGGACGAGGGCGTCGCCCTCATCCACGCCGTCCAGGACGTCTACCTCGACGACACCGTCACCCTCGCCTGAACCCGGCACCACGCCCCGCGTGCGCGGTCCCCGGGGACGGGAGGTCGTGCCCGGCGGCCGGTGACCTCGGGCACCGCACGCGCCGCGCGGGGCCGGCCGGGCCGAGGGCGAGCCACCGGCGCCGATGCGCGGAAGGAGAAGACAACATGGTGAACACGGCGGTCGTCAGGACCCGGTACGGCAGGTTGAGAGGGAGCCGCACCGAGGGGGTGTACTCGTTCAAGGGCGTCCCCTACGCGGCGCCGCCGTTCGGCGCCGGCCGGTTCCGGCCGCCGCGGCCGGTGCGGCCGTGGGACGGCGTGCGCGACGCCTTGGCCTTCGGTCCCGAGGCGCCGCAGCCACGTCCCCTCGATCCGCGGATCGAGGGACTCGTCCCCGACCCGGCGGTTCCTGGGGAGGACTGCCTGAACCTCAACATCTGGACACCCGAGACAGGCGCGGCCGGCCTGCCGGTCATGGTGTGGATCCCCGGCGGCATGTTCGAGGCCGGGTCCGGGGCGTCGTACGACGGCAGCCGCTTCGCGCGGGACGGCGTCGTGTGCGTGACCGTCAACTACCGGCTCGGCGCCGACGGTTTCCTGTACCTGGGAGAGGGAAGCGCCAACCTCGGCCTGCTCGACCAGCTCGCCGCCCTGGAGTGGGTCCGGGACGACATCGCCGCCTTCGGCGGTGATCCCGGCAACGTCACCGTCTTCGGCGAGTCGGCAGGCGCCATGAGCGTGGGCACGCTGTTGTCGATGCCGCGCGCCGCGGGGCTGTTCCGGCGGGCCATCACCCAGAGCGGCGCGGCCCACACCGTCATGACGGCGTCCACCGCGCGCCTGGTCGGTGAGCGGCTCGCCGAACGGCTCGGCGTCGAGGCGACCCTGGAGGCGATCGCGGCCGTCCCCGTCGGCCGCCTGCTCACGGCGCAGGCCGACCTCAAGGCCGCGCTCGCCGCCCGCCCCGACCCGGAGCGCTGGGGCAGCGAAGTCGTGGCCACCACCATGCCGTGGCAGCCGGTGGTCGACGGGGACAGCGTCCCGGCGCCGCCGATCGAGCGCATCGCCGCCGGTGCCGCCGCGGACGTCGATCTCATGGTCGGGACCAACACCGACGAGTGGAGACTCTTCCTGGTCCTGTCCGGCGCGATCGGGCAGGTCACCGACGACGCTCTGGCGGCGGCCACGGCAGCCTGCGGCCTTCCGGCCCACGCGCCTGCGGCCTACCGCGCCGCGTGTCCAGGCGCCGGTCCCGGCGACCTGCTCGCGGCCGTCCAGACCGACTGGTGGATGCGCGTCCCGGCCATCCGCCTGGCCGACGCGCACGCGGCGGCCCCCTCGGCCACCTTCATGTACGAGTTCGCCTGGCCCTCGCCCGAGTTCGGCGGGCTCCTCGGCGCGTGCCACGCGCTGGAGATCCCCTTCGTCTTCGACACCCTGGACCCCGCGCTCAAGCCGTTCATGGGACCGCTCCTCGGGACGCGCCCTCCGCAGCGGCTCGCCGACCTCATGCACGCCTCCTGGACCGCGTTCGCCGCCAAAGGAGAGAGCGGCTGGCCGGAGTACGACCTCGCCCGCAGGGCGACCATGCGTTTCGACACGACCTCAGAAGTCGTCGACGACCCCAGATCCCACGAGCGTGCCCTGTGGGCAGGGGTCCGCTGACAGAAAGGCAGGACTCATGAACACCATGACCGAGAACGCCACCCGGTGCGGCGGGAACCGCAAGCGCTGGTCGGACCTCACCGAGGCGCAGAAAACGGCCGTCTTGGTCGCCGCCTCCACCGAACTCGCGCTCACCGCGACCGCCGCCGTGGACCTGTTCCGCCGCCCCCAGCGCCGCCTCCGGGGAAGCAAGGCACTGTGGTGGCCGATCCTCGCCATCCAGCCCTTCGGCCCGATCGCCTACCTCACCCTGGCCAGAAGACCCCGGCAATCGCCCGCCTGACCCGAGACGCTCGCCCCCGCCGTACGCGAGACGGTGGCGCGCGGGTTTCGCACCCCACCCCCGGCCGGCCGGGAAGGGGTGAGGGTGGAGTTGCGGCGCCATGACCATCCGCCGGCCCCTGACCGGCTCGTCCTGTTCACCGAGGCCGTCGTCGTGATCGCCCTCACCCTGCTGATCCTCCCCCTGGTGGAGATGGTTCCGGAGGCGTGGGCCGCCCGGCGGCCGAGGTGGTGCGTGAGCACTGGCCGCAGATCTTCGGCTTCGTGCTGAGCTTCGTGGTCATGACCCCGGACGCGGTGGTCGCGGAGAACCCGATCCCGCCGCGCGTCGTCAGGGCCGCCTTCACGGCCACGGCCCTCCTCGTCCTGGCTTTCGTGCTCGCGGTGACGCTCCCTGGCGTCGGCTACCACGCACTGCTCGTCCGGCTGCTCACCGGTCCGCTGACCCGGTGGTGGGGACGGATCGCCGCACGTTCTCACGGCTGAACCGCACTCGTGCCCGCCGAGAGCCCTGGGATCGCGGGTAGCGCGGGAAGCTGCGGGAGTGTGAAACCGAGCCGACGTAGGCGGCCCATCACCTCCTCGAGGGTCCGGCCGGTCTGCACGGCCCCCGCGACCACGGTCCAGATCGGCGCCGGCGCATCATGCTGGAGCCACCATTCGTATTCATGATGACGGCGGTTCACCATCATCTCGGGCGGTGGGAGCGCGGCGAGTTCGCGGCTGATGAGAACGACCCGGTGGAAGGCGCCGGCTCGTGCGACCCTGTGGAGGCGCCGGCCCTTGGTTCTGCCTCAACGACGGATAGAGCTTGAGCCTGGGAAACGATGGTGGGCGATACTGGGATTGAACCAGTGGCCTCTACCGTGTCAAGGTAGCGCTCTCCCACTGAGCTAATCGCCCCGGGTGGATCGGGTAATCAGAGCGGACGACGGGATTCGAACCCGCGACCCTCACCTTGGCAAGGTGATGCTCTACCAGCTGAGCCACGTCCGCGTGTGCGTCGAGGTCGGGCGGGTGGCCCTTCGACGCGAGTCCTACTTTACCGGATGGAACAGGTGCGATCTCCGTCCGGTGATGGGTCGACTCTAGCGGGTTCTCGGCGTGTGTGGGGCCATGGTTGCGGGGTGGAATCCTGGGTAGCGCGGGGGCAGGTCTTGGCGGGGCTCGGCCAGGGAGTCGCATGGGTGAGGTGAGGGTGAGTTCTGGCGTTGTCCTGCCCGAATTCGGGCAGGAATCTTGGCGTGGTCGTGCGTTCATGCGTAAAGTCCTGGCCTGTGTCCACGGCACGACAGTCCTATGAGGACCTGATCGCGCACCTGACCCGGACGACGTCACTCGGGCCGGGTGAGGCTGCGCGCGTCGTGGCGGAGGTCGTGGCTTACTTCTCGGAGTCGACCGAGGAGTACGTGCGGCGCCGTCACGGTGAGATGAAGGCCCAGGGGCTCACCAACGAGCGGATCTTTCCCGGCATCGCCGCGGAGCTGTCCGCCCGGCGGGTCGCGGCACCGGAGCTGTCGCTGCGGCAACTGCGCCGCATCGTCTACGGGTAGCGCCAAGGAGATCGAGATATGTGTGGAATCGTGGCGTACGTCGGGCCGAAGGACGCGGCGCCGATCCTGCTGGAAGGGTTGCAGCGCCTGGAGTACCGCGGCTACGACTCCGCCGGTCTCGTGGTGAGCAACCGGGGCCTCAAGGTGCGCAAGGTCAAGGGCCGGGTCGCCGACCTCGCGGCGGCGGTGCCCGCCCGGTTCAAGGGCGGGTCCGGCATCGGCCACACCCGCTGGGCGACCCACGGCGTGCCCAACGACGTCAACGCCCACCCCCACCTCGACAACGCCGAGCGCATCGCGGTCGTCCACAACGGCATCATCGAGAACGCCGACGAGCTGCGCGCCAAGCTGATCGCCGACGGCGCGGTCTTCGTGTCGGAGACCGACACCGAGGTGCTCGCCCACCTGTTCGCCCGCACCGTGCAGGACGCCGACTCCCTGGAGGAGGCCGTGCGCCGTGCCCTGAAGAGCATCGTCGGCACCTACGGCATCGCGGTGCTGGACGCGCAGCGGCCCGGCGAGATCGTGGTGGCCCGCAACGGAAGCCCCATCGTGCTCGGCATCGGCGAGAAGGAGATGTTCTGCGCCTCCGACGTCGCCGCCCTGGTCCGCTACACCCGCCAGGTGGTGCATCTCGAGGACGGCGAGCTGGCCGTGCTCAAGGCCGACGGGTTCCGCACGTTCACCATGGACGCCCGCGCCACCTCCAAGGAGCCGCTGACCGTCGACTGGGACGCCGGCCACTACGACACCGGCGGCTTCGAGCACTACCTGCTCAAGGAGATCTCCGACCAGCCCGAGTCGGTGGCCCGCACCCTGCGCGGGCGGCTGGACGACCGTTTCCACATCGCCCATCTCGGCGGCCTCAACCTGGACGCCCGGGAGACCCGGGCGTTCCGCCGCGTGAAGATCATCGGCTGTGGTTCCGCCTACTACGCCGGGCAGATCGGCGCCCAGCTCATCGAGGAGCTGGCCCGCATCCCCGCCGACGCCGAGCCGGCCTCGGAGTTCCGGTACCGCAGCCCGGTCGTCGAGCACGACACGCTGTACGTCGCGGTCAGCCAGTCCGGCGAGACCTACGACACCCTCGCCGCGGTGCAGGAGCTGAAGCGCAAGGGCGGCCGGGTGCTCGGCGTCGTCAACGCCGTCGGCAGCGCCATCGCCCGCGAGGTGGACGGCGGCGTCTACCTGCACGCGGGCCCGGAGGTGTCGGTGGCGTCCACCAAGGCGTTCACCTCCACGGCCGTCGCGTTCGCCCTGATGGCGCTGCACTTCGGCCGCATCCACGACCTGTCCCCGGCGGACGGGCGGCGCATCGTGCAGGGCCTGCGCAAGCTGCCCGACCAGATCCAGGAGATCGTCAAGCAGAGCGACGCCATCGAGGCGCTGGCCCGCAAGTACGCCACCAGCCCCGGCATGATGTTCGTCGGCCGGGTGCGCGGCTACCCCGTGGCCCGCGAGGGCGCGCAGAAGCTGAAGGAGATCTCGTACGTGCACGCCGAGGCGTACCCTGCGAGCGAGCTGAAGCACGGCCCGCTGGCGCTGATCGGCCCGGAGATGCCGACGGTCGCGGTGGTGCCGGACGACGAGCTGCTGGACAAGAACCTCACCACGCTCGGCGAGATCCGGGCCCGGGGCGGCAGGGTGCTCATGGTCGGCCACCGCGTGCCGGACGGCGGCCTCGCCGAGGACGTCATCGTGGTGCCGAAGAACGAGGTCGAGCTGGACCCGATCCTGCTCGGCATCCCGCTGCAACTCCTGGCCTACCACGCCGCGGTCGCCCTGGAGCGCGACGTGGACAAGCCCCGCAACCTCGCCAAGAGCGTCACCGTCGAGTAGCCCTCGCCCAGGCACGGCTCGCGCCGCCGGCGCGAGCCGTGCCAGCGGTTGTTGTGCGATGTTGTTTACATTCCGGTGACGCGGGCATGGTGCCTGGCACTGTAAGCGCTTCCACCGCTTTCCTCGTCTTCTGCGATGTAAGCGCTTACAGCCAGGAGGACGCATGGACGGCCGGGACGCCTCGGTGCCGGGTGGCGTGACGATCTACGAGGTCGCGCGGCGCGCGGGGGTGTCGATCGCCACGGTCTCGCGGGCGTTGCGGGGGACCGGGCCGGTGGCGGGCGCCACCCGCGAGAAGGTCCTGCGCGCCGTCGAGGAGCTGCGCTTCACGCCCAGCCGGGCGGGGGTGAGCCTCGCCGAGGGCAGGCACGCCGCCAACGGCATCGTCTTCCCCAACCTCTCCGGGCCCTACTTCGCCGAGGTTCTCATCGGCTACGAGGAGGTCACCTCCGAGCTCGGCCGTTCGGTCATCATCCTGTCCACCAAGGACCGCGGGCCGGTCAGGGAGCTGGTGCGGGAGCTGGCCGGGCGGGTCGACGGCCTGGCGGTGTTCGGCAGCACGGTCCCCGGCGACGTCGTCGACGAGCTGGTGGCCTCACGCCTGCCCCTGGTGCTCATCTCGCACGCTCCGAGGCCGGGCGCGGCGACCCTGCGCAGCGAGAACGCCGAGGCCGCGCGGGCCGTGGCGACCCACCTGCGCGGCCACGGCCACCGGCGGTTCGCCTTCCTCGGCGCGCCGTACGCGACCGGCGACGACGTGGACGAACGCTGGCAGGGCGTGCGCGCCGTGCTCGGCGACGCCGTCGAGCCGGTGGCCACCGCCGAGTACACCGTCGAGAGCGGCTACCAGGCCGCGCTCGCGCTGCTGGGCGGCGCGGGGCGGCCGGAGGCGGTGATCTGCTCCGACGACGAGGTGGCGCTGGGCGTGATCCTCGCCGCCGAGCGCCTGGGCCTGTCCGTGCCGCACGACGTCGCCGTGACCGGGTGGGACGACATCATGGCCGCGCGCCACGCGCGGCCCGGGCTGACCACCGTGCGCCAGCCCATGAGAGAGCTGGGAGCCCAGGCCGCCCGCGCGCTGGACCGGCTGATCGACGGCGCGGGCCTGGAGCGAAGCCATCGCACTCTCGGCACCGAGCTGATCGTCAGGGACAGCTGCGGGCCGCACCCCCCAGGAGGTCACTGAGTTGACGGCGTACAGGACCACGGCACACAGGACGGCACGCACGACACGAGAGACGCACACGACGGCCGCGTACGGGGCGGCGGCGCCCCCGGCGCACGTCCGGAGGGCACGCGCCCGGGCGGCCGCGCGCGGCACCAGGGCCCTGACCGGGTTGCTGGCCGCCGCGCTGATCGTCCTGCCCGGCTGCGGGCGCGGGACGGGCGGCGCCGCGGAGAAGCCCAAGGACGTGAACACCGCGGCCCCGGTGACCGGCACCCTCGCGGTGTGGGCCATGGGCTCGGAGGGCGAGGCGCTCGCCACCTTCGCCAAGCGGTTCGAGGCCGCCAACCCGGGCCTGAAGGTGACGGTGACGCCCATCGGCTGGGACGTCGCGCACGACAAGATCACCGCCTCGATCGCCGGTCGCGCGACCCCCGACGTCAGCATGATCGGCTCGACCTGGATGGGCGAGCTGGCCAAGACCGGCGCGGTGGACCCGACACCGGGCAACCTGATCGACGAGTCCGCGTTCTTCCCCAGCGCGTGGGACACGGTCGAGGTGAACGGCACGGCCTGGGGCGTCCCCTGGTACGTGGAGACCCGCGTCCTGTACTACCGCAAGGACCTGGCGGCCAAGGCCGGGCTCACCCCTCCGGCCACCTGGGAGCAGACCAAGGCCTTCGCGAAGGGCCTGCAGAAGGCCGGCGCCACGCAGGGCATGAACCTCAACTACACCGTGGGGTCCTGGCAGGAGATCCTCCCGCTGGTCTGGCAGCAGGGCGGCTCGATCACCGGGCCGGACGGCACGTGGACCTTCGACACCCCCGAGATGGTCAAGGCCCTGGCCCAGCAGCAGTCCTACTTCAAGGAGGGCCTGGCCTCCAGCGAGGTCGACCCGGCGTCGTTCCCCGCGAGCTTCTTCAAGGGCAAGGTCGGCGCGTACTTCTCCGGGCCGTGGATGATCGCCGCCATGGAGAAGGACGGCGGCCCCGGCTTCGCCGGGAAGTTCGACGTCGCGCCCTACCCCAAGGGCAGCGCGGGCGGCACGAGCTTCATCGGCGGCAGCGACCTGGTGGTCTTCAAGGACGCCAAGAACAGGGACGCCGCCTGGAAGTTCGTCCAATGGCTCACCGACCCGGCCACGCAGGCCGCCTGGTTCGAGGCCGTCAAGGACCTGCCGGCCGTCCAGGCCGCGTGGCAGCGCCCTGAGCTCAAGGCGGACAAGCGCGTCGCCGTCTTCGGCGAGCAGCTCAAGGACGCCAAGTCGCCCCCGCCCTTCCCGAGCTGGGACCAGATCTCCAAGGTGATCGACCAGGAGGTGGAGAAGGTCGTCCTCGGCCGGTCGACCCCGCAGGAGGCGGCCAAGGCCATCCAGTCGCAGGCCGACGCGGTCGGCACCGGCCTGTGATGGCCGCGGCCCCCGCCCCCGGCCTGGCGCGCCGCGGCCTTCGCGCCGGGCGGGGCACGGGCCGCGGCACACGTGCGCGGGGAACGGCCGCCGGCCGGCCGGCCGCGGGGAACCCGCCGGGGAAGAACGTCCAGGCGTGGATGTTCTCGGCCCCGTTCCTCGCGGTGTTCGCCCTGATGTACGCGTTGCCGCTGCTCGCCGGGCTCGTCATGGGCTTCACCGACATGCGCAGCACCGACGTGCGCGACCCGTTCGCGGTGAACTTCGTCGGCCTGCGCAACTTCGAGCGCCTGTTCCAGGACGACACGATGCGCAAGGCGGCCGCCAACACGCTGTTCTTCGTGGTGACCACCACGCCGCTGACCATCGCGCTGGGCCTGGCGGCGGCCGTCCTGCTGAACTCGGGCATCGGCCGGCTGCGCACGTTCTTCCGGCTCGGCTACTACCTGCCCTACGTCACGAGCATCATCGGCGTCGCCGTGGCCTGGCGGCTGCTGCTCGACCCGCAGGCCGGGCTGGTCAACGACCTGCTCAGGACCGTGGGCGTCGACGGGCCCGCCTGGCTGCTCGACGAGCGCACGGCGCTGCCGGCGCTGGTCGTGATGACGGCGTGGCGCAACTTCGGCTTCGACATGGTCGTCTTCCTCGCCGCGCTGCAGGGCGTGCCGAAGGAGCTGTACGAGGCGGCGGCCGTGGACGGCGCCGGGGCGTGGGCCAGGTTCCGGCGCGTCACGGTGCCGATGCTGCGCCCCGCGCTGCTGTTCTGCAGTGTCTACAGCGCCGCGGGGTTCATGCAGTTCCTGGAGGAGCCCCTGGTGATGACCAGGGGCGGGCCGCTGAACTCGACCCTGTCGGCCTCGCTGGCGATCTTCAACCAGTTCGGGTCCGGCGACTACGGCTACGGCGCGGCGGCGGCGACCGTGCTGTTCACCGTCATCGCCGCGTTCTCGTTCGCCCAGTTCCGATGGCTGCGGCCCGGGAGGTGAGGAGTGTGACCGTGAAGAGGGCACGCGTCGCGGCGCTGTACGCCGCGCTCACGATCGGGCTGGTGGCCGTCGCCGGGCCCTTCCTGTGGACCCTGCTCGGCTCGTTCAAGACCGACGCCGAGTTGCGGCGGGACCCGCCCACCTTCCTGCCCCTGCGGTGGGTCACCGACAACTACGCCATGCTGTTCGAGCGGATGGACGTCGTGCGCGTGACGTTCAACAGCGTCGTCGTGGCGGCCGTCGTGGTGGCCGCCAACCTGCTGTTCTGCTCGATGGTCGCCTACGCGCTCACCAAGCTGCGCTTCTCCGGCGGCCGGGTGATCTTCGGCCTGGTGCTGCTGCAGATGTTCGTGCCCGCCATCGTGCTGCTCATCCCGCAGTTCGTGACGGTGGCGAGCCTCAACCTGGCCGACACCTACGCCGGCATCGTGCTGCCCGGCCTGGTCACCCCGCTCGGGGTCTTCATGATGCGGCAGTTCATGGGGGAGATCCCCGGTGAGCTCGTGGACGCGGCCCGGGTGGACGGCTCGGGGGAGCTGCGCATCTTCTTCCGCATCGTGCTGCCGCTGTGCAAGCCGGTGCTCGCGACCCTCGGCCTGATCACCTTCATGACCTCGTGGAACGGCTTCATCTGGCCGGCGGTGGTCGCCCAGCACAAGGAGATGTACACCCTGCCCGTCGCGCTGGCGAGCCTGTCGGGCCGGGAGGCCGTCCACTACGGGCTGCTGCTGGCCGGAGTGATCGTCGTCATCGCCCCCGTCCTGCTGCTGTTCGTGTTCCTCCAGCGTTACTTCGTCCAGGGCGTGGCCACGGCCGGGCTCAGATGACCCCCCGACAGTTCGAGCGATCTGAGGTGCCCATGCGCAAGAAAATGCTCGCCTGCTTACTCGCCCTGGCCGCCGGGACGGCACCCGTGGTCACGGGCGTCCCCGCCGCCGCGGCCGACTCGCGTGCCTCGGTGCTCCGGCGGTACGCCGCCGACACCTGGCGGTCCATGGCCGCCATGGTGGACCCCGGCACCGGCCTGCCCGCCGACAAGGTGTCCGGCGACCTGTCCACCCGGGCCAGGGTGACCTCGCCGACCAACGCCGGTACCTACCTGTGGAGCACGCTGGCCGCCCGCGACCTGCGGCTGATCGATCGCCGGGAGGCCGCCGCGCGCGCCGGACGTGTGCTCGACGCGATCGCGCGGCTCGACCACGACGCCGCCACCGGGCTGTACTACAACTGGTACGACCCCGCGACGCTGCAGGTGGTGCGGACCTGGCCGGACACCGGCGACCCGGTGCGGCCGTTCGTGTCGAGCGTCGACAACGCCTGGCTGGCCACCGCGCTGACGATGGTCAGGAACGCCGTGCCCGAGCAGTCCGCCAAGGCCGGCGCCCTGCTGTCGCGGATGGACTTCACCGCCTTCTACGACCCGCAGGGCCGGGCGGACGTCGGCACCGGGCTGATGACCGGCGGCTACTGGCCGGAGAAGCCGGAGGGCTGCTCCCAGGAGACCGACTACGCGCACACCGGCACGACGGTGTACTCGACCTGTCACCGCTACGGCGCCATGTCCGAGACCCGCATCGTCAGCTACGTCGCCATCGCGCTCGGCCAGGTGCCCGCCACCCACTACTTCGGGATGTGGCGCACCTTCCCCGGCACCTGTGACTGGGGCTGGTCCGACCAGAAGCCCGAGGGCACCTGGCGGACCCACCGGGGCATCGAGGTCTTCGAGGGCACCTACGGCTACCGCGGCATGCGGTTCGTCCCCACCTGGGGCGGCAGCATGTTCGAGGCCCTGATGGCCGACCTCGTGGTCCCGGAGGAGGTCTGGGGCGCGCGGAGCTGGGGCCGCAACCACCCCGTCTACGTCGCCGCGCAGATCGAGCACGGCATGAAGGAGGCGAAGTACGGCTACTGGGGCTTCTCGCCGTCCGACAACCCGGCCGGGGGCTACCGCGAGTACGGGGTGGACCCCCTCGGCATGGACACCGACGGCTACACCTCCGACCAGGAGCGCACCTCCACCGACCCGGGGTTCGGCGACTGCCGGCCCGCCAAGCCGGAACCCAGCCGGTACGGGGACGGCGTGGTGACGCCGCACGCGTCCTTCCTCGCCCTGCGCTACGCGGCCGGGGAGGCGCTGGACAACCTCGCGCGGCTGCGGGCGGACTTCGACTCCTACGGCCCCGGCGGCTTCTACGACGCCGTGGCCGTGCGCAGCGGCATGGTGGCCAAGGAGTACCTGGCCCTCGACCAAGGGATGGTCATGGCCGCCCTCGGCAACGCCCTCGCCGGCGACGCCATGCGCCGCTACTACACCCGCGGCGGCGCCGAGCGGCTGCTCAAGCCCGTGCTCGGCGAGGAGCAGTGGGCCTCCCGGATGCGCTGACACCGGCGACCGGCCTCGCGGAACCCACCCATCGATCGGGGAGACGACGACATGACCGATTCCGCACGCACCGACTGGCTGGCGCGCATCTACCGGAGGTCGGGCGACGCGAGCGCGGCCGCCGGCGTCGCGCCCGCGCCTCCCGCCGTGCCGCGGGGACTGCGCGCGTCCGCCGGCGCCGGGCACGTCACGCTGGAGTGGGAACCGGTGGAAGGGGCGATCGGCTACCTCGTCCACCGGGGCGAGAGCCCGGACGGGCCGTTCACCAGCACCAAGCCGCCGCACGTGGACGTCGCCGGCGTGCCGGGCACCCGGTACACCGACACGGCGGCCCCCCCGGGCAGGACCGCCCACTACGTCGTGGCCGCCCTCGGCGCGATGGACGTCCACGGCGAGTTCTCGGCCCCGGTCGCGGCGACCCCGCACGACGGCGGGGACCGCGCGGTGGCGATCGGCGTCGACACCGGGCGCGTCACCCGGCCGCTGCCCCGGCCCTGGCGGCCGATGATCGGCTCGGAACACCTGTCGCACATGTTCAGCACCGAGGAGACCGGCGGCCGTCCCATCGGGGCCGAGCTGGCCGGGGCGCTGCGCATGGCCCGCGAGGAACTGGGCGTGCGCGCCGTGCGCGCGCACGCCATCCTCGGCGACGACCTCGGCGTCTACCGCGAGGTGGACGGCGCGCCGGTGCACGACTTCACCGGGGTGGACCGGGTCTACGACACCCTGACCGGTCTCGGCCTGCGTCCGGTCGTGGAGCTGGGCTTCATGCCGCGGGACCTGGCCGCCGACCCGTCCAAGACCGTCTTCGACTACCGGGCGATCATCTCCCCGCCCAAGGACTACGACCGGTGGGGCGACCTGGTGCACGACCTGGTGCGGCACCTGGCCGGCCGCTACGGGTTGGCCGAGCTGGTCGCCGAATGGTCCTTCGAGGTGTGGAACGAGGCCAACCTGGAGGTCTTCTGGAGCGGCACCCCCGAGGAGTACCTCCGGCTGTACGACGTCACCGCCGCGGCGGTGAAGAGCGTGCATCCGGACCTGCGCGTCGGCGGCCCCGCCAGCGCCGCCAACGGCTGGGTGGAGGAGCTCGTCGCGCACACCGTCCGATCGGGCGCGGCGCTCGACTTCGTCTCCACCCACACCTACGGCAACGCGCCGCTGGACTGGCGGCCGGTGCTCGCCCGGTACGGCAGGGCGGGCACGCCGATCTGGTGGACCGAGTGGGGCCCGACGCCGACGCACTTCCACGGCGTCGGCGACGGGCCGTTCGGCGCGGCGTTCGTCCTGCACGGGATGCGGTCGGCGGCGGGGCGGGTGGACGCGCTGTCGCACTGGGTGGCCTCCGATCACTTCGAGGAGCTCGGCCGGCCGCCGCGGCTGTTCCACGGCGGATTCGGCCTGCTCACCGTCGGGAACCTGCGCAAGCCCCGCTATCTCGCGCTCGCCCTGGCCGAGCGGCTCGGCGACCACGAGCTGGCCGTGGCGGTCACCGGCGACGCGGGCGGGGTGGAGACGTGGGCGGCCCGGCACGACGACGGCCGTGTCGGGGCGCTGCTGTGGAACGGCACGCTCGACCACGCCAAGGCCGGCGGTGCCCCGCTTCTCGGCCGGCGGGTCACCCTCACCCTCGCCGGGCTCGCCGACGGCGAGTACGTCCTGACCCACCACCGGATCGACGGCGGGCACTCCGACATCGAGGGGGTGTGGGCGTCCATGGGCGGCGGCGACTGGCCGTCCGAGGACCAGTGGGCCGAGCTGCGGGCCCGCAACACGCTCGACGAGCTCCACCCTCCGGCCGTGGTGCGGGCCGAGCGCGGCACCGTCACCACCGCCTTCGAGCTCCCCATGCCCGCGGTCTCCTACGTCGAGGCCCGCCCCCGCTGACGCCGCCTCGGCGTCCGGGCGTGCCGTCGCCGCCGGTAGCGTGACCGGATCGGCACGCCGTGTGACGGCCTGCATCACAAATCGGGCAAAACTCTGGTATTTCCCCCGCGAGCGGACCGTACAGTCGTGTGGTGAGCAACCTGGAACAGGAACCACGGGAGACCTCGTGGGGTGGCAGGGCCGAGGCCCTGGACGGTCCCGTGCGCGAGCCGCTGATCGGCCGGGAGGTCGTGCTCGGCGGGCCGCGGGCGATGAAGGTCACCCGCACGCTGCCGAACCGCGACCGCAGGATGGTCGGCGCGTGGTGCTTCGTCGACAACTACGGCCCCGAGAAGGCCGTCATGCGGGTGCCCCCGCACCCGCACACCGGCCTGCAGACGGTGAGCTGGCTGCTGCGCGGCGAGGTGCTGCACCGCGACAGCCTCGGCAGCGAGCAGGTCGTCACCCCCGGCCGGCTGAACCTGATGACCGCCGGGCGGGCGATCTCCCACGCGGAGGAGTCCGCCGAGGGCGGTGACGGCGTGCTGCACGGCGTGCAGCTCTGGGTGGCGCTGCCCGAGGCGCACCGGCACGCCCCGCCCGCCTTCGACCACCACCCGGACCTGCCGGTGGCGACCCGGCCGGGGGTGGCGGCGACCGTCATCATGGGCGAGTTCGACGGCTTGGTCTCGCCCGCCCGCACCTACACCCCGCTGGTCGGCGCCGAGCTGGCGTTCGAGGACGGCGCCCAGGTCGTCTTCCCGGTCAGGCCGGACTTCGAGTACGCCGTGCTGGCCCTGTCCGGCGGCGTCGAGGCCGACGGGGTGACGCTCGACCCCGGGCCGCTGCTGTACCTCGGCTCCGGCCGCACAGAGCTGGCCTTCCACGCCCCGACGCCCGCGCGGGTCCTGCTCATCGGCGGCGAGCCGTTCGAGGAGGAGCTGGTCATGTGGTGGAACTTCGTGGGCCGCAGCCACGAGGACATCGAGCGCTTCCGCAAGGAGTGGTCGCACGGCCAGGAGTTCGGCACCGTCGCCGGCTTCGACGGCGACCCCCTCCCCGCCCCCGCCCTCCCCACCACCCGCCTCAAGCCCCGGGGCCGCCACCGCTGACGGGCCGCGCCGGGAGGTGCCGGCTTCGGAGCCCGCGGGTCTGCCACCGCCTGCGGGCGGCCTGCCGTCGTCACGCCGCGTGCCCGTGCGGTGGCCGTGTGGGGCCGGGCGATATTGGGCATTTAGTCTGATATCGGGGGAAAGGGCATGATCCATGCGGCGACGGCAGGTGCTCGCGCTCGGCGCCGGTCTCGTCCCGCTGGTCGCCGGATGCGGGAGCGGCCGCGGCCCCCGTGAACGCGCCCTGGCGTCCTCCACCGTCTCGGTGATCGTCCCCGGCCCCCAGGGCTGCGGCGCCGACCGGGTCGCGCGGTCGCTGCGCGGCCTGGCCGAGCGGGCGTCCCTGGTGCGCGGCGTCCAGGTGGTCAACCGGCCGGGGCCCACGGCCCTCGCCGAGTTCGCCGAGACCCGCACCGGCGCGCGGCGCCTGCTGATGGCCGAGCTGGGGACCGTGGGAATGGTGCGGCCGGACCGCCAGGCGGCCGCCTTCGCCGGCACCACCCCGCTGGCCCGCCTGTGCGGCGAGTGGGAGCTGATCGCGGTGCCCGCGGCCTCAGCCTTCGGGTCGTTCGGCGCGTTCGCCGACGCCATGCGGCGCGACCCGGCCGCGGTGGCGGTCGCCGGGCGCGCCGAGGGCGGCGTGGACCACGTCATGTTCGGCATGCTCGCCCAGAGCCTCGGCGTGGACCCGCGGCTGCCGCACTACGTGGCGTGCCGCTCCGGCGACGACGCGGCAGGCGCGGCGGCGGGCGGGCTGGCCGCCGCCGTCGTCGGCAGCCCCGCCGGCCTCGGTGAACGGCTGCGGGCGGGGGAGCTGCGCGTGCTCGCGGTCTCCGCCCCCGACCGCGTACCCGGCCTGGACGCCCCCACCCTGCTGGAGTGTGACACCCACCTGTACTGCGCCGACTGGCGGGCCCTGCTCGGCCCCGGCGACCTGCCCGACGACGACAGGGACGCCCTCGTCGGCATGTGCCGCTCGGTCACCGAGACGGCGTCCTGGCGGGAGCACTGCCGCCGCAACGGCTGGGCGCCGCTGTACCTGGACGGCGACGACTTCGGCCGGTGGCTCGGCGTCGAGTCGGCCCGCCTCAGCAAGGCCTTCGGCGACCTCGGCCTGCGCGCCTGACCACCGTCCGTCACCACATCACCCTCATTCGTGGTGTTTGTGATGCTTCTCTCGTAGTTGACCGCTTCTTGAGGGATTCTTAGCACGCTCGAGCGGTTAGGGTCCGTCCAGATCGGCCGCCGGAGCGCGGGACGAGGACTGACGAAGGAGCACGGCCGATGTCGTCGGCAGTGAAGTGGATGGTGCTGGTCGTCGCCGTACTGGCGGCGCTGGTGGTGGTGGAGCTGCTCAGGCGGCTGCTCAGGTCGCGCCGGGTCAACGGCCGCTTCTCGCTGGCGGGCCCGATCGTCGAGCGCTGCACCTGGCCGGGGTTCGCCACCGCCGGGCTGGTCGCCTTCGAGACCGTCTACGTCCCCGGCATGTCCGGCCAGTTCGCCAACGCCGCGGTCGAGCAGATCGCGGCGGTGCTGCTGATCATCAGCTCGGCCTGGCTGATCATCCAGGCCGCCTACGCGGTCACCGACGTGGTGCTCGAGCGGCTCCACGGCGTCGAGGGCGACGCCAACCGCAGGGCCCGGCGCATCCGCACCCAGATCACCCTGGTCCGGCGGGTCGCCGCCGCGGTCATCATCCTGATCGCCCTCGGCGCGATCATGTTCACCTTCCCCGCCGTGCGGGCCCTCGGCGCGGGTCTCATCGCCTCGGCCGGCATCGTGGGCGTCGTCGCGGGCATCGCGGCCCAGTCGACGCTGAGCAACCTGATCGCCGGGCTGCAACTGGTGTTCAGCGACGCCATACGGCTGGACGACGTGGTCGTGGTGGACAACGAGTGGGGCAGGATCGAGGAGCTCACCCTGACGTACGTGGTGCTGCGGTTGTGGGACGAGCGGCGGCTGATCCTGCCGGTGTCGTACTTCACCAGCACCCCGTTCGAGAACTGGACCCGGCACGGCAGCCGCGTCATCGGCCACGTGACGTTCAGCGTGGACTGGTCGGTGCCGGTGGCCGACCTGCGCGCCGAGCTGTACCGGGCCCTGCGCGAGCACCCCTTGTGGGACCAGAAGGACTGGACGCTCCAGGTCACCGGCGTGCTGCCCAACGGCCTGGTGGAGCTGCGCGCCCTGATGAGCGCCTCGGACGCCCCGAGCGTGTGGGACCTCAAGTGCGACATGCGCGAGCACATGGTCGACTACGTCCGCCGCAACCACCCCGAGGCCCTGCCGCGCTTCCGCGTGGAGGACGTCCCCGAGCCCCGCAGGATCGTCGGCGTCCGCGGCGTGCGCTCCGCCGCAGGCGGCCACGTCGGGCGGGCGGGCTCGGACGGCCGGGACACCTAGGGTTCAGGCGGCCGGGGGGCGCAGCACGCGGGTGGCGCCGGCGATGAGCGCGGTGGCGAGGATCCAGCCCGAGGCGATGAGGAGGTTGGCCACCCACTGCGTCCAGCCGACCGGCTCCCAGGCCCCGCGCAGCTCGAACACGCTCACCGGGACCAGCAGGTCCAGGGTGTAGGGGAACGCGTGGAAGGTCCGCTGCTCGTCCAGCCCCACCTGCGCGGGCGGAACGGAGGTGAAGACGGCCGTCCCGGCGGCGAGCAGCAGCGCGAACCAGGCTCCGGCCAGCCACGGGCGGTAGCCGTAGCCGACCGCGAAGTCCAGCAGGTATCCCGCCACCTTGCTCGGCAGCCCCAGGGTGGCCCGGCGGGCCCGCTGCTTGGCGAGCAGCACCCGCCGCGCGTCCTGGTCGTGCCCGATCCGCCGGTACCACGCGGCGAGCTGCTCGTACGGCTGCGGCCGGTACTCGTCGGGGTCGCGGGAGACCCAGTCCAGCCGCTCGGCCAGGCGCATGCCGCCGCGCAGCGACTCGAAGGCGAACCCGTTGAGGCGCACCTTCCCCCGGTAGGCCTCGGTGCCGTCGAGCAGCACCCCGATGCGGGAGTACCCGAGGTTGACCGCGCCCTCCATCGAGGACGGCCGCAGGATCAGCTCGTCCACCTGCATGTGACTCAGGTGCAGGCTCCACTCCGCGGGCTTGGACCCGCCGTCGGGCTCGGCCTCGTGCCCGGGCCCGGCCTTGAGCTCGGCCCTGTGGAACGACAACACCCCCGTCACGCGGGCGCCGCGCATCCGCACCGTGCCCTCGGCGGTGAATCCCTGGCTGAACTCGACGCTGGTCGCCTCCATGTGGTCGGCGTACACCGCGTGGCTGCCCGTCCCCTTGATCACCGCGCGCTGCAGGTAGAGGCCGCTGTTGAAGTGGGCGCCGATCAGCCGCAGGCCGCCCTCGGTGCGGATGTCGCGGCAGAACGCGCCGCCCTCCACGGTGAGCCCGCCCGCCCACAGCGCCCAGTGGTGCTGGTCCCAGCCGCGCTCGGCCCGCTCGGTGTCACTGTAGGGGCGCCGCTGGTCGGCCTTGAAGCTCTCGCTGTACGAGGTGTCGGTCGCCGGCGCGTACAGACGGGACTTGGCGAGGCGGAACTGCCCGGTGATGCGGGCGTTGTCCAGCCGCACCCCGGAGTGCACGGTGCAGGAGTCGAGCTCGAAAAGCCCGTCCACGGTGCAGCGGGCGGCGCGGATGCGGTGGATGTCGCAGCCGCGGAACCGCACCCCCTTGGTGGTGGCGTCCGACATCGCGATCGGGTCGGTGATGTGGCAGTTGAGGAGGTGGAGCTTGGCGGTGAGGGTCGCGTCGGACAGGTTGACCAGGCCGGTGATCCGCGCGCCCGCGAGCCGCAGCCCGGCGACCCTCCCGTCCTCGGGAGACTGCGCGCCGAGCAGGAGCGCGGTCAGCACCTCGGCCCGCACGGTGCGCTCGCGTCCCCACCGGCCGCCGTGCGCCGGGTCGTCCCGCTCGGCGTCGCCGGTGCGCAGGTCGACCCACGCGCCGGTGGGATAGGCCTCCCACACCCGGCGTTCCGCCGGGGTCAGCCGCCAGAACGGTCGTGATCTTCGCACATGGGGACTTTAGCGTGCCGTGCCCCGGAATTTACTCGGGATCCACACGCATCGCCCGTTCCTCGGCGGACAGGTCGTCGTCGTCCGGGCCGATCGAGGAGGCGTACTCCTCGGAGACCACGTCCGGGTGCGCGCCCTCGTCCGGGGCGACCAGCCGCATGTTCTGCCGCACGGCGCGCGGCGGGCGGTCGGGGACCTCCTGCCGCACCCGGCGCGAGATGCCGCCGGAGTACTCGGGGTCCTCCGCCTCGAAGTGGTGCCCGAGGCGGACGTCGCCGGTCCACTCCGCGATCTGGGTCTCCTGCTCGTCGTCGCCCATGTCGTCAGGGCCTCGCCGGTAATCCGTCATGTTCTTCGCCTACCCACATATGGTCACTAGTCGCGGGCGCCCCGCAAAAGGACGCGCGCGGCTATCGTTCGATGATCTCGTTCTTCGCGATGACCACCACTCCCGAGCGCGTCACCGCGAAACGGGAGCGGTCGTACTCCAGGTCCAGGCCGATCCTGGCGCCGTCCGGCACGACCACGTTCTTGTCGATGATGGCCCGCCGCACGATGGCGCCCCTGCCGATCTTCACGCCGCCCATGAGCACCGAGTCCTCCACCTGGGAGTGGGAGTGCATCACCACGCCGGGCGACAGGATCGACCGGCAGGCGGTGCCGCCGGAGACGATCACGCCGGGGGAGACCAGCGAGTCGTGCGCCTGCCCCACCCGGTCGCCGTCCTTGTGGACGAACTTGGCCGGGGGCAGCGGGTCGTGCCCGGTGTAGATCGGCCAGTGCGCGTTGTACAGGTTGAACACCGGGTGCGCCGAGACCAGGTCCATGTTGGCCTCGTAGTAGGCGTCCAGCGTCCCGACGTCCCGCCAGTAGCCGCGGTCGCGCTCGGTGGAGCCCGGCACGACGTTGTCGGCGAAGTCGTACACCTCCGCGCCGCCGGACTTGACGAACATCGGGATGATGTTGCCGCCGAGGTCGTGCCTGCTGGCGGGGTCGAGCGCGTCCTCGCGCAGCGCGTCGATCATGGCCTGGGTCTTGAAGACGTAGTTGCCCATGGAGGCGTAGATCTGGTCGGGCGCGTCCGGCAGCCCGATGGCGTCGGTGGGCTTCTCGCGGAACGCCACGATGCGCCGCCCGGCCGGGTCGGTCTCGATCACGCCGAACTGGTCGGCCATGGCCAGCGGCTGCCTGATCGCGGCGACCGTCACGTCCGCCCCGGACTGGATGTGCTGATCGACCATCTGCCGGGGGTCCATGCGGTAGATGTGGTCGGCGCCGAACACGATGCAGTGCTCGGGCAGCTCGTCGTAGATCAGGTTGAGGTTCTGGAACAGCGCGTCCGCCGACCCGGCGAACCAGCGGGGCCCGAGACGCTGCTGGGCGGGCACCGGCGCGACGTAGTTGCCGAGCATGGCCGACAGCCGCCAGGTGCGCGAGACGTGCCGGTCGAGGCTGTGGCTCTTGTACTGCGTGAGGACGACGATCTTGAGGAAGCCGCCGTTGGCGAGATTGGACAACACGAAGTCGACGAGGCGGTAGATCCCACCGAAGGGGACCGCCGGCTTGGCGCGGTCGGCGGTGAGCGGCATCAGCCGCTTGCCCTCGCCACCGGCCAGCACGATCGCGAGGATTCTGGACGTCGTCATGCCACGACGTTACCCGGCTTTTCTCCACCAAATCCGCTCAAACATCACACGCGGCTAAGGTCTACCCATGCGTGTCGATCTGCTGAGCCGCGAGTACCCGCCGGAGGTCTACGGCGGGGCCGGTGTCCATGTCGAGTACCTCGCCCGCGAGCTCCGCCGCCTAGCCGACGTGCGGGTCCGCTGTTTCGGCGCCCCGCGCGACGAACCCGGCGTGCACGCCTACCGCGTGCCCGGCGGCCTGTCGGCGGCCAACGCGGCGCTCCAGGTGCTCGGGGTGGACCTGGAGATGGCCGCCGGCTGCGAGGGGGCGGACCTGGTGCACAGCCACACCTGGTACGCCAACTTCGCCGGCCACACGGCCAAGATGCTGTACGGCGTGCCGCACGTGGTGACCACGCACAGCCTGGAGCCGCTGCGCCCCTGGAAGGCCGAGCAGCTCGGCGGCGGCTACACCCTGTCCTCCTGGGCCGAGCGCGAGGCGCTGCTCGCCGCCGACGCGGTGATCGCCGTCTCCGAGGGCATGCGCCGCGACGTGCTGGCCTGCTACCCGGACGTCTCGCCCGCCAAGGTCGCCGTGATCCACAACGGCATCGACACCGCCGAGTACGCCCCCGACCCCGGCACCGCCGTGCTGACCCGGCACGGCATCGACCCCGGGCGGCCGTACGTGCTGTTCGTCGGCCGCGTCACCCGGCAGAAGGGCCTCGCCCACCTGCTGCGCGCCGCCCGCGCCCTCCCGCCGGACGCCCAGCTCGTGCTGTGCGCGGGCGCGCCCGACACCCCGGAGATCGCGGCCGAGATCACCGCCCTGGTCGAGGAGCTGCGGGCGGGCCGCTCCGGCGTGGTCTGGATCTCCGAGATGCTGCCCAAGCCCGAGGTGATCCAGCTCCTCACCCACGCCACCGTCTTCGTCTGCCCGTCGGTGTACGAGCCCATGGGCATCGTCAACCTGGAGGCCATGGCCTGCGAGACCGCCGTGGTGGCCACCGCCACCGGCGGCATCCCCGAGGTCGTCGCGGACGGCGCCACCGGTCTGCTCGTGCCGATCGACCCGCTGCCCGACGGCGAGCCCTGCGACCCCGGGGCGTTCGCGGACGCCATCGCCGAGCGCGTCGGCGCCGTGCTGGCCGACCCGGCCACCGCCGCCGCCATGGGCAGGGCCGGCCGGGAGCGCGCCGTCGAGCACTTCTCGTGGGCGGCCGTCGCCGCCCGCACCCGCGACCTGTACGCCTCCCTGCTCCCCGCCGCGGGGAACTAGGCGGCCCGGTACCTGCCGCCGGGCGGGGGACGGTCGGTAAGCTGGCGCCGTGCTTGCGATCGACCGGGTGCGCATGGCGTTCACCGACCGGCACGGCGGGGTCAGCGCGGGGCCGTACGGCACCCGCAACCTCGGCGGGTCGGTGGGCGACGACCCGGTGGCGGTCGCGGAGAACCGCGCACGCACCGCCCGGGGCTTCGGCCTGGACCCCGCCAGGGTCGTGTTCATGCGGCAGGTGCACAGCCCGCACGTCGGTTACGTCTCCGAGCCGTTCGGCATGGAGCCGCCCGAGCTGGACGGCGTCTACACCGACCGCCCGGGCCTCGCCCTCGCCGTGCTCGCCGCCGACTGCGCCCCCGTGCTGGTCGCCGACCCCGCCGCCGGCCTGGTCGGCGGCGCCCACTCCGGCCGGGTGGGCACCGCGGCCGGCGTGGTGCCCGCCCTGGTGGAGGCGATGCGCGCCCACGGCGCCGGCGAGCTGGTCGCGCTGATCGGCCCGCTGGCCTGCGGCGCCTGCTACGAGGTGCCCGAGGCGCTGCGCGAGGAGGTCGCGGCGGCCGTGCCCGAGACGTGGTCCACCACCCGCGGGGGCACCCCCGCGCTGGACCTGCGCGCCGGCATCGCCGCCCAGCTCGCCCGTGCGGGCGTCACCGACGTCCGCCACGACGGCCGCTGCACCATCGAGACACCCGACCTGTACTCCCACCGCAGGGACAGGACCGGCGGCAGGTTCGCCGGCTACGTGTGGCTGGAGCCCGGCGCGGCCTGATCCGGCGCCTCGCCCGGCACGATCACGGTCAGCCAGGACCCGGTGGGGCGGAAGCCCAGGCGCTCGTACACGCGCCGGGCGGGGTTGCCGTCGGTGACGGCGAGCCCCAGGGAGGGCAGTCCGTGCATGGTCGCCAGGGCGAGCGCGCGGCGCAGCATCACCGCGCCGAGCCCGGCGTACCGCGGGTCGGGGTCGCGGAACACCTCCATGACCCACGGCCCGCCGTACGGCGGCTCGCCGCTGAGCGTGCCCACCATCACGCCGGCCACCACGCGGTCGTGGCGCAGCAGCAGCCCGCCGCACGGCAGCAGCGGCCCGTAGGACCGGCCGCTCAGCAGCGGGGCCAGCTCGCCGTTCAGCGCCTCGGCGTCGCCGGTGTCGCGCCGGTCGGGGTGCCCGGAGGCGTAGGCGGCACGCCAGGCGGGGAACACCTCGGCGGGCGGCACCGCGTCGCAGGCCACGACGCCGTACCCGGTCTCGGCCCACCAGGCCGGCGCCGGCTCGGCGCGCAGGTCGCGTGAGTAGGAGTGCGCGTGCCGCAGCGGCCGCGCCCCGGCGGCGAGCAGGCGCCGGCCGAGGTCCTCGTCGCCGGCCACCACCCAGCCGGGCAGGCGCCGCAGCACCGCCTCTTCGGCGCCGGGCCCGAGCACCGTCGCGAGGTCGGCGCAGGGGCGCCCCGCGCGGGTGCCTTCCACGAAGCTGAGCACCGGACGTCCGGTATCGTCATTGATCGTCTGCGCCCCACCTCTGTTCACGACGCCCAACGTTAGAGCGCCCCCGGCGAACCCGGCCACTGCTTTTCCGGTGGTCAGGGCATGTTTGCGCGTGTTGTTTACAGGTGGGGCGGGGGAGTGGTCGGGACCACTAGTGGTGCAATTCTCAAGTGCCCGAATTTCTGTAACATTCTGGTACCAGCGAGGCGCCAGAGGCGCTAGTGTGATCGACGCGCGCAAATGTCCCGATCGATCCCGGTAGGCACCCAGCGGCACGATGCCCGGTTTCAGACCGGCTCTGGCGGAGGACGGGATGAAGGAAACGCGACACCGGCGGGCACCGCAAAGGTCTCGGTCACGACCTCCAATCGTGGTCAGATTGGTCACCACCACGTCGCTACTTGCTGGGACCGCTCTTCTTGGAGCTTCGGTCCTGGTGCAGGTGCAGGACTTTCTCATTTTCTATTCGGGGGTGTTCACGCTCCTTGGACTGACAGGCACGGTGGTCGTCGGTCTGGCGGCCACGGACCGGCTCGTCCTGCGGGTGCGGCAGCGCGTCTTCATGCAGGCGCTGCACCGCGCGTTCGCCGTCACGGCGGTCGGGTTCCTCATCACCCACGTGGTCCTGCAGATCATGCGGGGGCGGATCGCCCCGGCCGACGCGTTCCTGCCGTTCGGCGACTCCGGCTTCGCGGTGTCCCTCGGCACGATCGCCGCCGATCTGCTCATCCTGGCGGCCGCCACCGGCGCGTTCCGCGGCCGTTTCGTCGGCATCAGGTGGCCCTGGTTATGGCGGGCGTTGCACGTCACCGCCTACCTGTGCTGGCCGGTCGCCATCGTGCACGGCCTCACCGCCGGCCGCGCCGCCGCCGACTGGGTGACCTTGAGCTACGTCGCCGCCATCGTCGCGGTCGGGTTCGTGCTGCTGGTACGCCTGGTCGTGACGGTCGGCCCCCGGGACCGGGCGCCCGCCAGGTTCCGCGGCAGCGGCAAGGCCGGTGGCGGGCGCAAGGCCGAGACCATCCGGGTGGACGACGTCTTCGACGAGGAGTTCTGGGTGACGTTGCGCAAAGAGGTGCGCAGATGACGACGTACGGCGTGCTGGACGTCTACCGCATCGGCCCGGGCCGGCTCACCGCCGGCCTGGACGCCTCGCCGCGCCTCGACTACGACACCCACCGGCGGGTGCACGGGCACATGCCCCGCCTGCCGATCGACGACCTCATCGCGCTCGCCGAGCTCGGCGACCTGCGCGGCCGGGGCGGGGCGGGCTTCCCGTTCGCCCGCAAGCTCAGGGCCGTGGTGGACTCGGCGGGCCGCCGCGGCGCCCCCATCACGGTGGTGGTGAACGCCACCGAGGGCGAGCCCGCGGCGCACAAGGACAAGGTGCTGCTCAGCCGGGCACCCCACCTGATCCTGGACGGCGCGGACCTGGTGGCCCGCGCCCTGTCCGCGGTCGAGATCGTGGTGGGGGTCGCGCACGGCGGCCCGGGGGAGCGGTCCCTGCTCAACGCCATCCACGAGCGCGGCATCACCGACGCCGTGCGCGTGGTGCGCATGCCGGACCGTTTCATCTCCGGCGAGGGCGGCGCGCTGGTGCGCGGCATCAACGGTGAGCGGCCCATCCCGCCCGGCCGCAAGGTGCGGGCCGCGGACCGCGGCGTCGGCGGCATGCCGACCCTGCTGTCCAACGCCGAGACCTACGCCCAGCTCGCGCTGCTCGCGATGCTCGGCGTGGACATGTACTCCTCGGTCGGGATGCCGTCCGAACCGGGCACGGTCATGCTCAGCGTCACCGGCTCGGCCCGCCGTCCCGCGGTGGTGGAGACGCCGACCGGGGTGCGGCTGCGCGAGATCCTCGACCTGTGCGACGCCACCGTCGGCCAGGGTGTGCTGGTCGGCGGCTACCACGGCAAGTGGATGTCCGCCGAGGCCGCCGAGCGGGCCGAGGTGTCGCGCGCGGGTTTCGAGGCCCTCGGCGGAGCGCTCGGCGCGGGCATCGTGATCCCGCTCGGCTGGGAGTCCTGCCCGCTCGGCGAGACCGCGCGGGTGGCCCGGTACATGGCGGGCCAGAGCGCCGGGCAGTGCGGCCCGTGCTACATGGGCCTGCCGGACCTCGCGCAGGCGTTCGGCGCGCTCGCCGACGGCCACGGGCACATCGACGCCGTCCAGCGGGCCGCGGCCACGATGCGCGGCCGGGGCGCCTGCGGGCACCCCGACGGCACCTCGCGTTTCGTGTTGTCGGCCATCGACGTCTTCGCCGAGGACGTCATGACCCATTCGGCGTACGGCACGTGCGGCCTGCCCACCCGGGGTGTGCTGCCGCTGCCCGACGAGCCGTTGTCGCGGGCCGCCGAGGCGCAGCTCATCCTCGACTGGTCGCGCTGCGAGGGCCACGGCCTGTGCTCGCTCGTGGTGCCCGAGCTCATCAAACTCGACACCCACGGCTACCCCGTGGTGAGCACCGCGTCGGTGCCGGCCCGGCTGGAGGGAGAGGCGCGCAGAGCCATCGAGATGTGCCCCGCGCTCGCCCTGCGCCTCACCCCGGCGCCCACCGAGAGCAGGCGGTGACCCCCCTGGGACGGACGCCCGCGGGTGTCCGTCCCACCGTCAGAGCAGGTGTGAGGAGGAGAACGGCATCACCGCCCCCCGCCCGACCGCGGCCGGACGTGCGCCGGCCGCTGCACGGCCGTGCCTCTCCCCAGGCGTGTGCCGTGCCGCCCGCCACGTGGCGGATGGTTCCTCCCCCAGGACCGGGCCGTCAGGCCACCGGGATGTCCAGCAGGCGCACGCCGTCGTCGCGGCGCACCTCGAAATGGGCGATCTCGTTCGCGGCGAGGGCCGTGCCGCCGGTGAGGCGCATCGGCTCGGGGTGTCCCGGCACGCCGAAGCCGCCACCGGGGGGCACCCGCCAGCCCGACACCACGTCGCGGTCGCCGTTGCGGGAGATCGCGATGAGGCTGCACCGCTCGGGTCCTGTGACCCCGCTGAGCTGGAAGTTCACCTCGGTGCCCCAGGTGCGCGGGGTCATGGCGACCGAGCCGCTGACGCCGGTGTCGGGGCTGGTGCCCTCCCGCACGAGCGGCGAGCCCGAGACGGACGGCGCGGCGACCGGCGGGGTTTCGTCGCGCGGCCACACCTGGGCCGTGGTGACCCCGGCCACCGCGACCACCATGGCCGCGGCCACCCCGAGCCACAACGCGTTGCGGCGGCGGTCCCGCACCCGCGACAACTCGTCGTCGGAGTGCCCGGGCAGGTAGTCGTAGTCGTCGTCGCGCCGCCGGTGCCCGTTGCCGGGGTGGCGGTGCGGCGGCCGGCCGCTCGGCGTCCACAGGTCACGGCCCGCCTCGTCGAGGGAGGAGGGCAGGTCGCGGCCCGCGCCATGAAGGTCGCGGGCGCCGGGCAGCTCGCGGACCACCCCGTCGCGCGCCTCGCGCAGGTCCCGCAGGTCGCGCGGGCCGGTGGGCAGGTCGCGGACCACGCCGTCGCGGGCCTCACGAAGCCCCCACAGGTCGCGCGGCTCGGGCGCCGAGCCGTTCACGGCGTCGCGCGCCGCCCCGTTCACGCGATATCCGGCCGTCGCGCCGCCGGACGTGCCGAGTCCCGTGTCGTTCACCGTGCGCTTCACGTCGCGCTTGATCAGGTCCAGCGCGTCGGGGAGGTCGTACATGTCCCGTAGCTCGTCCTGGCAGCTCGCGCAGTCGAGCAGGTGGCGGTCGAACTTCGCGGAGTCCTCCTCGTTGAGGATCCCGAGGACGTAGGCGGCCACCTCGACGTGAGGGGGTGAATCCATCAGCCGGTCACCCCCTCTCCTTCATCGTCTTCTGCAGGGCGCGGAGCGCGTAGTACACCCGGGACTTCACCGTCCCGGGCGGCACCCCCAGCACTTCCGCCGCCTCATTGATCGTACGGTCGTGAAGGTACGTCTGCACGAGTGCTTCCCGATGCTCCTCGGAAAGGCTGTACAGGGCCTCGGACACCACCATCGCGGACAACATGGGCTCAGACCCGTCCGGGATGGCGACGGTGTCTAACTTGTCGGGTTCCACCTCCTGGGGGCGGACCGAACGCTGGCGATGGGTGTCGATGACGATCCGTCGCGCCACCGTCATCAGCCACGCCCACAGCAGACCGGGTTCCCGGTTCAGTTTCCCCGCGTTGCGCCACGCGCGGAACACCGTCTCCTGGACGACGTCCTCTGCCCATTGCTGGTCACCTCCCGTCAACCTGCGCACATTGCGCAGAAGGGGCCCGCCGAACTCGCGGTAGAGCGTCGTGACCAGTTGCTCGTCGGAGTCGTCGTGTGCTTCTTCCGGCCCGGACCGGACACTGCGATGACGCTGCACAGGCACATGGTGGCAGTGGACCACCTGTCTCGGTAAGTAAATCGCACAACTTCCACAAAATTAGGAAATCTCGCCTCAAGGGTGAACCGGATCCCCGCAGGCCCCGTACCTCTGCCCGAACAAGCGCGCGCGAACGGGACAGCGGGACACATGGAAGGAGAGGGCATTCGGTGAACCGGCTTCAGTTCAGGCCCATGCGGCTCATCGAGGTGCTCGGCGCACTGACGTTCCTGGTCGTGGCCACCATCACGGTGCTGACCATCGCCCCGAACGCCATCAGGTCGGCGAGCGGCGCCTCACCGGCGGACTGGACCACCACCGACTCCGGCCCCATCGGGCCGGCCGACCGCGACTTCCTCGCCAAGGTCCGGCAGGCCGGTCTGTGGGAGATCCCGACCGGCCAGCAGGCGCAGGAACGGGCCGGCAGCCAGCGCGTCAAGGAGGTCGGCCTGCAACTCGCCGCCGACCACACCAAGCTGGACGAGCAGGTGCGCGCGGTCGCGGCCAAGCTCCGGGTCAAGATCCCGAGCACGCCGAGCGCCGACCAGCAGGCGTGGATGGCCGAGCTGTCGCAACTCGAGGGCGAGGCGTACGACAAGGTGTTCGCCGACCGGCTCCGCGCGGCGCACGGCAAGGTGTTCGCCGCCGTCGCCCTGGTGCGCGCCGGCACCAAGAACGACGAGATCCGGGCGTTCGCCCAGGTCGCGGTCGATGTGGTGATGAAGCACATGACGCTTCTCGAGAGCACCGGCAAGGTGGACTACGCCGCCCTGCCGACACCCCCGCCTCCCTCCCCTATCCCCTCCAAGTAGGGGACGAAGGCGCGAAGCCCGCCCTGGTTCACCGGACCACCGCGACCGCGACCTGTGCCGCTGCCGACCTCCGGAGCCGGCGGCCGATCGGCGGGGGGATCCACCTCCCCCTCACCGGTCGGCCGCCTCGGGGTTTCCGCCTCACCCCGGTCCGTAGACGTCCCAGAGCTCCCCGACGAAGAACCTCCCGAAGCGGGCGACGGCCGTCAGGCCCCGCGGCCCCTCGGTGTCGAAGCTCTTCAGCGTGGCGGCGAGGTCCATGGGCTTGATGTGCAGCGTGCCCGCGCCGAGCACCTCGGCGCTCTCGTCCTCGTCCTCCGGGACGTGACCCTCCAGCAGGCGCGTGAAGAGGGTCGAGGTGTCGAGCCACAGCCTGGTGGCGGGCCCGTGATGGACGTCCTTCCAGCCCGACAGGGTGCGCCGCTCGCCGTCGTCGTCGGTGAACCACAACCGGTAGCGCATCTCGCGCCGGTCGGGGCTCATGCCGGGGGCGAACAGGTTAAACCAGCCGCGCTCCACCTTGCGGCGCCCGCCGCAGATGGGGGAGTCGACCCATCCGGCCGCGTGGGCCAGGTGGGTGGGCTCGGCGAGGAAGCCGTTGACGTCGTCGATGGTGATGGTGAGCTCGAAGGAGAACCGGTCACCGTGCGAGCGGGCCGAGATGTCGCCCGAACGCGGGTCGCTCACGCCGAGGGACAGGAACCCCCGCATCTCCTCGGTGAACGAAAGGGACGTGCGCTCGCCGGGCCCGGGCATCGGGACGGGCGGCGTCTCGGCCGGCGGTTCGCTGACCAGGCCGGCACCCATGGTCATGTGGAACTCAACCTCTTTCGTCGCCTGAGTGGATCGCTTGGGCGGGATCGGACGCTGCTCCAGAATCCGGGTGCACATGCGGTCGGACAGCGCCGCGATGGTCAGCGACGGGTTGGCGCCCACCGGTCCCGGCAGCGCGGCGCCGTCGGCGATGTACAGGCCCGGGTGGTCGAACACCTCCCCGTAGGCGTCGCACACGCCCTCACCGGGGTGGCGGCCCATCGGCGCGCCGCCGAGCGGATGCACCGTGATGATGCGCTTGCTGAGCCACGCGGGCATGTCGGCGTACTCGGCGCCGAGCACGTCGGAGATGCGGCGCATCGTGGCCCGCACCCGCTCGAAGTACTCCTCACCGGTCTCGGTGTGCCACTCGACGTCCAGCCGGCCGTCCCTGAGCCGCAGCACGCCGTCCGGAACGTCGCGGCCCATGCCGAGCAGGGGCAGGGACGAGGTGGACAACTCGCCGCGGCCGATCAGGTCGGCGAACTCGGCGGACATGTTGGTGTCCCCGGTGAGCATGGCCCGCAGCCGGTCGATGAGGAACCGGGCGGCGCGGCCGAGCTCGCTGCGCACGTCGGCGCCCTCCACCAGCCAGTCGACGAACGCAGGGAAGCCGCCGTCCTCGATGTAGCCGCCCCGGCCCGTCTCACGGGTGCCGTCGGCGGTGTCGGCCAGCCGGATCGCGCTCGTGATGACCGGCCCGCGGCTGCCGGTGATGGTGCGGCTGCCGGTGCGGTCCTTGGCGCGCAGCAGGAACGTCAGCAGGTCGCCGTTGCCGGAGAACCGCGTGCCGAGGCGGTCGCTCAGGCCGGGCAGCTCCGCGCGGCTGCGCAGCAGCAGGTACGTCGTGCCGAGCGTGCCCGCGGCCAGCACCAGCCGGTCGCAGGTGATGGTCTTCGGCCCCCCGGCCGGGTGGTGCGTGACGTAGTCGACGGCGTACCCGCCACCCCGCCTCGGCCGGATCGTGCGCACCTCGTGCAAGGTGCGCAGGTCCGCGCCGTGGTGGCGGGCCGCCGCCAGGTATGTGTGGTCGAGGCTGTTCTTGGCCCCGTCGTTGCACCCGAGGTTGCACTCCCCGCAGAGCCGGCACGTGCGGCGCTGCACCCCGTGCAGGTTGCCGTACGGCGCGTCCACCAGCGGCAGGCCGATGCCGGGCGCGGCGCCCCGCGACGGCGCGAAGCTGACCGCCAGCGGCGGCAGATGGTAGTCCAGGCCGAGCTCGGTGGCGGCGTCCTGCAGCGCCCGCGTCTTCGGGGTGTCGCTGTAAGCCGGGTTCTCCAGAGGATAGGAACCGACGCCGATCATCTCCTCGACGGCGTCGTAGTGCGGGTCGAGGTCGGCCCGGGTGACCGGCCAGTGCTCGTACCCGCCGTTCGGCAGCGGATCCTCGTTGACGAACCACCGCTCGTCCTTGCGCATCAGCACGTTGGCGTAGATGAGCGACCCGCCGCCGAGCCCGCTGGAGACCACCGAGTCGCAGCCGTCGAAGCTCCACACGTCGAACATGCCGTACAGGCCCTCGGCCGGGTCCCAGAACGCCTTCCCCATCTCGGCGGGGCTGCGCGGGAACATGCCAGGAGCGTAGGCACGGCCCCGCTCCAGCACCACCACCGACAGCCCCGCCGAGGCCATGCGGTACGCCGCGACCGAGCCCCCGAACCCGGATCCCACCACCACGACGTCCGCGTGTTCCGCGCCCGAGGGCGCGCCCGGAATATTAGTGATCATCTTGGTGCCTCAGCCCGCGTGGCGCTTGAGGAAGTCGAGGACGCGCGGGAACACGTCCACGTGCGCGTTCTTCCCGATCAGCGGGTCGATGTGCCCGTAGCCCGGCAGCACCTGCAGCTCGTGCCGCCCGGGTGCGCGCTTGGACAGGACACGGTGGCACACGATGTTCGAGTCGGTGAACACGTCGTTGTGGTCACCGGTCAGGAAGAGCACCGGGGTCTCGTTCCGCCCCGTGCCGGCCAGATAGTCGTCGGGCAGGGCCGCGTGCCGTGGCTCCCCAGGCTCGCACTTCACCGCGCGCCCTGCCCGCACCATCTTGTAGATGTGCCGGTAGTAGTTCACGTCGGACGCCGCGTTCAGGTCGGCGAGCCGCTCGTGCAGATGGGTCTCCGGCGCCAGGTTGCCGTGACGGTACATCGCCGGGCGTCCGCTGCCCCACATGAAGCTCTGCATGTGGCAGGCGGGCTCGCGGCACTCGGGATGGAAGAACGACACCGCGCGGGCGAGCAGGCGGCGCCTGCTGAGCGGCGGCGCGTCCGCGAAACGCGGGTCCAGGTACGGCAGACCCAAGCCGTACTCCAGCAGCGGCGGGCCGAACCGAAGCTTGACGCGGGCCCAGGCGGGGACCCGCGGGGTCAGCCCCACACTGTTGGCGACCATGCTCGTGACGCCGGTGACGGCTCCACCGAACAGGCTCATCATGAACGACACCGACCCCAGGCAGTGCGCGATGACATGGATCCGCCGTGCCCCAACGTGACGGCGGAGCTCTGCCATGGCTGCCGGATGATCGAAGGCCGCGATGTCGTCCAGGGTGAACCGCCGGGTCTCCATGTTGTAGGGGAACCGGCTGCTCATGCGGAAGTCGAGCGTCCAGACGTCGCAGAAGCCGCTGTCCAGCAAGAAGCTCACCAGGTTGTGGTGCTCCGGCATGATGAACATGTCGCTGGACGAGGTCAGGCCGTGGACGAGCAGCACGACGTCATCGCTTTCCCCCGTACGGAAGCGAGTGAGCGTCAGGCCGAGCTCGTCCTCGGTCGAGAAGGGATGCACCGAGATCTCGGCCCCCGGCACGCCGTCAAGCGTGAAGCGCGAAATGCGGTGTTCCATCTGACCGTCCTCCTGGTCTTGACCCGCCTCAAACAATGCCAACAGGGGAACCCGTACGGCATCGTGGAAACCCCGTACATACGTACGTGACGCGGTCGTACGGACTCAGGGTCCGCCCCGGTTGAGTTTGGTGGCGACGCCCACGCGTGAGGTGACGCCGAGTTTGGCGAACACGTGGGACAGGTGGGTCTCCACGGTGCGCACGCTGAGGAAGAGCTGCTCGGCGATGAGCTGGTTGGTCAGTCCCTCGGCGACCAGCAGCGCGATCTCGGTCTCCCGGGGGGACAACCCGTGCGGCCCGGCGGCCTGGTTCCCGGTCCCGGCCGACGACACCCGCACCCCGAGGCGGCGCTGGGCGCGGGCGGCCTGGGCGGCGAGGCCCCGGGCGCCGCAGGAGGTGAAGATCTCACTCGCGTCGCGCAGCTTGGCGCGGGCCAGGGCGCGCTCGCCCGCGTCGCCGTAGGCGACGCCGGCGGTGAGCAGCGCACGCCCGGCGTCCAGCCGGCGTTCCCCGGCGGTGAGCAGCCCGGCGGCCTGGTCGGCCAGCTCGGCGGCGGCCTTGGGGTCGGCGGCCCGCACGGCGTGCGCCTCGGCGAGGGGGACCAGACCGGAGAACATCGGCAGCTCGGGCTGGGCGAGGACGGCGGCGCGCTGGGCGTACGCCGCGGCGGCCTCCGGGCGGCCGCGGGCGGCCTCGGCGTAGGCCAGGTACTCGCAGAAGGTCAGCAGGGCACCCTTGTCCGGGCGCGGGTCGACGAAACCGTCGCAGGCGTCCAGCAGCGCCTCGATGCCCTCGTCCAGGCGGCCGGCGCAGATTAGGGCGATGCCCCGGGCCTGGCGGGCCATGTCGCCCGACACCTCGCTGAGGTTGACCCCGGCGCGCAGCGCCTCGTCACCGGCCTGGACGGCGGCGTCGTGGTCGCCCGACCAGGTCAGCGCGAGGCACAGGGCGGTGAGCGCGAACACCATCTGCTGGCCCGACTCCAGCAGCCGCGCGCCCTCCACCGACTCCTCGGCGCTGTCGAGCGCCTCGGGCAGCTTCCCGAGGAAGGTCAGCACGCGGGCCCGGCCGGCGAGCAGGTTGGTCAGGATGTAGTCCTGGCCGGTGGAGCGGGCCACCGCGGCGGCGCGGTCGAAGTGGCGCAGCGCCACCGGGTACCGGCCCATGTGGGTCTCGGCCCAGCAGGTCCACGCCACCGCGTCCAGCCACTCGGCCAGGTGCTCGTCCAGCGCCTCGGTGATCAGGTGGTCGGCCGCGTCGGCGGCGGCCAGCGCGTCGGTGAGCCGCCCCGCCGCGTACGCCGGCATGGGGCGCAGCGCCGCGACCGCCATGGCCAGGCCCGGGGCCCAGTCGTCCTCGGACTCGGGCATCAGGTCGAGCACCGCCTGGGCGGCGCGGAAGTCGGCGCGCATCATGGCCTCGGCGACCAGGCGCATGCGCAGCGGGATGGCGACGGCGGCGCGCGGGTCGGGCATGCGGCGCAGCTCGTCCAGCAGCAGGGCGCGGGCCTCGTGCGGGCGGTCGAGCTGACGCTCCATCAGCGCGCACAGGCGGGCGGCCCGCGCCCGGCGGTCGTAGTCGTCCTCGGGGAGCAGGCGCAGCAGCTCGCGCGCGGTGTCGCGGCTGTCGGCGAGCTTGCCGCTGACGCCGAGGGCGCGGCTGAGCTCCATGAGCAGCTCCAGCCGTTCCTCCAGGGTGCCGGGCTCCTCGGGCATCAGGTCCAGCGCTTTGCGCAGCCAGTGCGCGGCGGTCACCGGGGCCTGGGCGGTGACGGCGCGGGCGGCCTCCACCAGGGTGGCGATGGCCCGCTGGTCCCCGAAGCTGCCCGACCGCTCGATGTGGTGGGCCCGCACCGTGGCCGGCGCGCCGAGCCCGGTCAGGTGCGCGGCCAGCCGGGCGTGCGCGGCCAGCCGCCAGCCCGCGGCGGCCGACTCGTACGCGGCCTGGCGCACCAGCGGGTGGCGGAAACGGAACCTGCCGCCGGCGCCGGGACGCACGATGTCCCGGGCCACCAGCTCGTCCAGGGCGTCCAGCGCGCCCGCCTCCCCGACCTCGGCCGCGACCGCGGCCAGCGCGGGCTCGAACTCGTCGGCGGTGACCGCGGCGGCCTGGGCGACCAGCAGCGAGCCCGGCGACAGGTCCCCGAGCTCGACCTGCAGCGCGGCCCGCACGGTGGCGGGCAGCTCGCCGACCGTCAGGCGGCTCATCCTGGCCAGGGCCTCCAGGTAGAACGGGTTGCCGCCGCTGGCCTCGAACAGCGCGGCGCGGCGGCTGCGGTTCACCTCAGGGCCGAGGAACTGCTCGACCTCGGCCTCGTTCAGCGGCCCGACCATCACCTCGCCGCCCCGGGCGCCGGCGCTGCGGGCCAGCGCCGCCAGCCGCGGCGTCACCTGCGCCGGGCGGTAGGCCACCGCGACCAGCACCCGCCCGCGCGGCGGGTGGCGCACCAGGTGGTCGAGGAACTCCGCCGAGCTGTCGTCGGCCCAGTGCACGTCGTCCAGGATCAGCGCCAGCCCGGCCGGGGAGGCCAGCTCGTCGATGAGCTGCCGCAGCGCCCGGTACAGCCGGTAGCGCACCATGCCGGACTGGCCGGCGTCCTCACCCGGGTCGGTGGCCTCGTCGGGCATCTTGGCCGCCAGCGCCGGGAACACCGTGGCCAGCAGGCGCGCCTGCCCGGCGCCGAGGCGCCCCGACAGGTCGTCGCGGCGGGCCTCCAGGTGGTCGTCCAGCGCGTCCACCAGCGCGCTGAACGGCATGATCTGCTCGAACTCGGCTGCCCTGCCCCATAACGTGGTCAGGCCGCGCCCGCCGGCCATGGCCGCCAGCTCCGCCAGCAGCCGTGTCTTGCCCGCGCCCGGCTCGCCGACCATGGCGCGGAACTGGAAACCGCGGGCCACGGTCGCGTCCACACTCTGGGTGAAGGCACGCAGCGCGTCACGCCGTCCGACGAGGGGGCCGCCGGAGTGGACCGTCCCGGCGCCGTCGCCGTCCGGTAGAGCCTCACGACCGTTCATGTCTGTACCCCACAGCGTGACGGAACACCAGGAAGAGCCACGCCGCAATCCATTTGTGCCAGGGAGTTTCCCGCGCGGTGCCTGAGCCCACCGCGCGCATGCTGCCATGGGGCGCCGTGCCGGCGTCCCATGGGGCATGATTTTGTCGTAATACTGGCGGGTAGCGTGTTGATCGACCGGATCAGACCCATTAAGCCCAGGATGAGCAAGACCAAGCCCGGTCCGCTACCCTTTTATGGCGAATCTTGATGTCCTAGGCGTTGTAGGCCCTGAACGACCAGTTCGGCGGCCCGGTGCGCGGCGGCCACGATCTCCTCGGGCGAGCCGCCGCGGTCCATGACCGTCGTCGCCGCCAGCTTCGCCGCCCCGATGAACGCGCCGATGGCCGCGGCCGCCTCCACCTCGTCCATCTCGCCGCGGAACGCCTCGCGCAGCGCGCCGGTCAGCTCCCGCTGGAACTCGAACAGCAGGTGCAGCGCGCGGGCCTGCAGGGACGGCGCCGACATGATGATGCCGCTGCGCTCGGGCGTCATGCGCAGCACCAGGTCGTCCTCCCCGCCCTCCAGGGTCAGGACCGCGTCCGCCACCCGGGCCAGCAGCGCGGCGGCGGACTCGCCCGGCTCGCGAGACGCGATCACCGACAGTGCGCGATCGGCGCGGGCGCGGGTGTCGTGGAAGACCACGTCCTCCTTGCTGGCGAAGTAGCTGAAGAAGGTGCGGGGGGAGACGTCGGCCTCCGCCGCGATCTCGGCGACGGTGGTCTCCTCGTACCCCTTGACGTGGAACAGGCGCAGGGCGGCCTCGCACAGCGTGCGGCGGGTGCGCAGCTTCTTGCGCTCTCTGAGTCCTGGTGGCTGCTGCTCGGCCATGCCGGAACTTTACTGCATCGGATGCTTTTTTTCATCCATTGCAATTTCAGAGCTAGTACTGTTTCGTGGGATAGGTCAGGAACGAGGCCACGACAGGAAAACCGTCCGTGTCAAGGAGCGCGCCATGACCCACGCTGAGTCCCACCCGGTCACCTACCCCATGTTCCGGGAGAGCCCGCTCGACCCGCCCGCCGAGCTAGGCCGCTGGCGCGAGGAGGACCCGGTGCGGCCCATGGTCTTCGCCGACGGCCACATCGGCTGGCTGGCGGTGAGCCACGCGGCGGTGCGTGCCGTCCTGGCCGACCCCCGTTTCAGCACCCGCGTGGAACTGTTGCACCCGCCGGTGGGGCAGCGGCTCAGCCAGGTGACGCGCCGCGTGATGCCCGGTTTCTTCATCCGTCTCGACCCGCCCGAGCACACCCGCTTCCGCAAGTTGCTCACCGGGCAGTTCACCGTGCGCCGCATGAAGCAGCTCGAACCCCGTATCGAGAAGATCACCGGTGACCGCCTGGACGCCATGGAGAGCGGCGGCGCCCCCGCCGACCTGGTGAAGGACTTCGCGCTCCCCATCCCGTCCCTGGTCATCTGCGAACTGCTCGGCGTGCCGTACTCCGACCACGAGCGCTTCCAGCGCGACTCCAGCGCCCTGCTCAATCTGGAGTCCAGCCCCGAACGCGTCCGCGATGCCCTGGACGGCCTGGCCGCCTACCTCGGCGATCTGGTGCTCCGTAAGCACGACGACCCCGGCGACGACCTGATCAGCGGCCTGATCGCCGCCGGCGGCCTGACCGTCGAGGAGATCACCGGCGCCTCCCTGCTCCTCCTGATCGCCGGCCACGAGACCACCGCCAACATGCTCGCTCTCGGCACCTACACGCTGCTGCGCCACCCCGACCAGTTGGCCGCCCTCCGCGACAACCCCGCCCTCATCGACACCACGGTGGAGGAACTGCTCCGTTTCCTCTCCATCGTCCACCTCGGCCCCGTCCGCGCCGCAGTGGAGGACCTGGAACTCGAAGGCCACCCGATCAAGGCGGGCCAGAACGTGGCCCTGTCCCTCGCCGCCGCCAACCGCGACCCCGCCCGCTACGACGCCCCCGACACCCTCGACATCACCCGCGACGCCCTCGGCCACGTCTCCTTCGGCCACGGCATCCACCAGTGCCTCGGCCAGCAGCTGGCCCGCATAGAGATGCGCATCGCCTACCCGGCCCTGTTCCGCCGCTTCCCCGCCCTCCAGCTCGCCGTCCCCGCCGACGAGATCCCGCTCCGCTCCAAGATGGCCATCTACGGAGTCCACCAACTCCCCGTCACCTGGTAGTGAAAGGAGGCGGCCACGACATGCGGATCACGGCGGACACGTCCCGCTGCATCGGCGCAGGCATGTGCGTCCTGACGGCCCCCGAGCTGTTCGACCAGAACGACGACGACGGCACCGTCATCCTCCTCGAGGAAACCCCCTCACCCACCTCCCGCGACACCGCCCGGCGCGCCGTCCGCTCCTGCCCGTCCGGTGCCCTGTCGATATCGGACGATTGAGAAAGCCGTCTTCCTCGGCCGCGAGATGAGAGATTTGACAAATCTACGATTCTGGGCGGTTGATGATTCATGGCTGAATGGTCCGATGACGTCATGGCGGAAGGGTGGCGCCAGGCATGCCTTCTCCGCGAAAGATTGCTGACGGGAAGCAGTGTTCCGCTGCTCGCCCCACCGAATACGATTCGGTTGTTTCCCGGTGAGGTGGTCCACGCCAGCGCGCCGATGCGGCACGAGGTGTGGTACGGCATGGACGTGACGTACTCGCAGTCCGTGGTGGCCTTCGGGGGGCCGGTGCTGTTCGCGGCCGGCCTCCTGGCCAGCGCGGTGGGCAACGCCAGGGCGAGGAGCAACGCCGCGCGGATGGCGGCGGAGCAGTGGCGGTTTCACGGCGAGAATCAGACAATTCTCACCAATCACCGCATATTAGCTTTCGCGGGCGGCCGGTGGCTGACCTGGGCGCACCAGTCCGTCATGGAGTTATGGGCCGCACCCCGGGAATTCGCGGTGGTTTTGGTGTTTTCCGGCATAGATCCTTTACGGCTGACCGGGCCGGCCGCGCCGTGGTTCGCGGTCGCACTGGCATTCATTCTCTACGGCCAGGGATTCCTGGCGGAACGTCCCGAGTTCCAGGGGATGGGTACCCTGCGAGCACACCCGCAGCGTGCCTCCGGTCCGAATGCCCTCGGCCCCGGCGAGGAAGGCCGGGCGAGGGGCTGAAGCCACGCCGGCGGCACCGTGCCCGGCCCGGAGTGCCGTGACGGCCGCGTGTCCACGGCCGACGGCGAGCCGGCGTCCTCGCGGGGGAGTGGCTACCCTCCCGGCATGGAGTGGCCCGGCATCGCCGGAGCGCCATCGGAGCCCTGGTGGCCGCCGAGGCGGATGGTGCCGCCGAGTTGGGCGCGGAAGTGTTCCAGCATCTGCTGGGTGTTGCCGACGAGGATCCAGCGGGTGCCGACCAGGTAGGCGCCGCCGTAGTCGACGGCGTCGGCGAGCCACTGGTCCTTGCCCTGGTCGGTGGCGAAGGTCGTGATGGAGTACTGGCCCTGCGGCGTCTTGCACATGCCCTGGCGGAGTTCGGCCGCGTCCACCTGCATGGCCGGCTTCGCGCAGCCGGTGCGGGCGGCGAGCTCCTCCAGGGTGGCGGGGCCGCCCGCGGGGCCGCGGGAGGTGCCGAAGCCGGTGACGATCAGCGTCCCGGCCAGTGCCGCCGCCACGGCGAGCGCCAGGAGGCCGGCCGTCACACCCCGCCGCGGGGGGACGGCCCGCGCAGGCGGGTGGAGGACCGCCTGCGCGGGCGGATCGGGGACCTCCGCCTGGAGAGCGTTCTCCGAGGCGGGGGTGTCCGTGGTGCCGGTGTCCCCGGGGGGTACGGTCGCCGGAGCAGTGGCTTTCACCGTCCCCGGGGACCCGGCGGTCACGGTTCCCCGTACCTGGTCTGTCTCCCCGGCAGCGCCTTCAGGCGGGGAGACGGTCCGGTGCGGGGACGTCATGGGGCGGCGGTGACCAGGTTGCCGCCCACCTTCTCGCTGAAGGTCTGCAGCAGGCCGGTGTCGTTGCCGGCGATGACCCAGCGGGTGCCGACCAGGTAGGAGCCGCCCCACTTCCTGGCCTCGTCCAGCCACTTCTGCTTGCCGTCGTCGGTGGAGAACGTCGTCACGGTGTACTGGCCCTTACTGGTCTTGCACACCCCCTGGCGCAGCTCGTCCGCGTCGGTCTGCACCTCCGGCTTCTTGCAGCCGGTGCGGTTGGCGAGCTGCTTGAGGGTCGCGGGCGGCCCGGGGTTGACGGGCGCGGCGGCGTCCCCCGCGGCGGCCGGCGTGCTCGGGACGTCACCGCCGCCGCAGGCGCTGAGCAGTCCCAGCGCGAGGACCGCGCCCGCCAGAGCGGCCGCCCGTGCCGCGTTCGTGGTGAGGCCGAGGCTTCCCATGGCAAGTTCTCCCATCCGTGCCTTCACGAGGTCACCGCCACCGGGTACGGCGCCGGCGCCCCTGCGGTTCACCCGAGTTCGGGAGAACTGAGGACAGAGTGATTCGTGATGAATTCGAAAGATTTCGTGATCCCGTCGAACCGAACCTCCGGAGGCCGCGTACCTCACGCCGATGGGGCACCAACCACGCCGCCCTGAGAACAGACTCCGGGAGGAGTTCGAATGATCCGAATCCAGCACAGACGGCGGTTCAGGCCCGTCCTGAGCATCGCCCTGGGTGGGGCAGGCCTCAGCATGGTCCTGGCGAGCCTGACCCCGGCTGGGCGGCCGATAAGCGCGGACCTGTCCTTGTCGGCCGCTCCCGCCGCCGCCTCGCGTGTCGTTTCCGCAGGCGGGGCAAAGGCCGTCGACTGTCCCTCGGTCGCCGACCAACTGGGCGACGTGCCCACCGCGGTGGCCGCCGAGGTGGAACGGAACCTGGACCTGCTGGACGCCCAGATCGCCGAGGCGAACCGCCGCCTGGCCCAGACGCGCGGGCAGAGCTCGTCCTTCATCCGCGACGCCGTACTGAACCCCCTGCGCGACAAGCGCCGCGCCACCCTCGACCGCATAACGATAGCCCTCAGCCGCACGGGCCAGCAGCCCGAGGGCCTGCAGGACCTCGCCGCCTGCTCGCTCAGCACCGGCTCGGCGAGCGGCCAGAACCCCACCGCGTCCGCCTCGCCCACCGCCTCCGCGGAGCCGACCGACGAACCCGCCGACGAGCCCACCGCGTCGGCCCAGCCGTCGGCGTCCCCCACCTCCTCGTCCGGGGCCGGCAACGGCGCGGCCCGCACGGTCGTCTGCCCCTCGGTGGCCGACGAACTGCCGGACGTCCCCGCCGCGGCGCAGCAGGCCGTCCAGCGTGACCTCACCACGCTCGACCGGCAGATCGCCCAGGCCAACCAGCGGCTCAGCAGGCTCGGCAACCGGGCGAGCACGAACCAGGTGCGCGCCGCGGTCCTGACCCCGCTGCGCCTCGCCCGGGCCGTCGTCATCAACCGCATCACGCAGACCCTGCGCCGCGCCGGCGTCCGCACCGGCAACCTGCAGGGCCTCGCCAACTGCTCCCTCGGCAACGCCGGCGATGGCGGGCAGAGCCCGTCGCCCAGCCCGACCGGCACGGAGGACCCGACCGCGTCGCCGTCGCCCACCGGCACCGGCGACCCGAGCGCGAGCCCCACGGCCAGCCCGACCGGCTCGGCCACGCCGTCCCCGAGCGGGAGCGGCGGCGCCAACGGCCCTTCACCTGACGACTTCGTGAACATCCGCGACGTCCAGCCGAACGTGAACCGGCCGGCCGTGCAGCAGAACGGCTCGCGCGGTACGTTCGTCTCCAACTGCGGCCGCAACGAGAACGGCCACCACAACAGCGACAACGTCATCGTGGCGCCCGGCGTGACCAACGGAGCCCACCACGTGCACGACTACGTCGGCAACCTGGACGCCAACGGCTTCTCCACCAACGAGAGCCTCCAGGCGGCCGGGACCACCTGCACCAACGGCGACAAGTCCACGCACTACTGGCCGGTGCTGCGCCTGCAGAACCGCCCGGGCCCCGACGCCGACAAGCCCGGCGGCGGCCTGGACGGCAACGTCGGCCAGATCGTGCGCCCGGCGTCGGTGACGCTGACCCTGCGCGGCAACCCCACCAGCAAGGTGGTCGCCATGCCGCTGTTCCTGCGCATCATCACCGGTGACGCCAAGTCGTTCACCAACGGCACGACCAACGCCAACGCCCGCTGGACCTGCACCGGCTTCGAGAACCGCCAGTTGCGCGACAAGTACCCGATCTGCCCGCGCGGCAGCCAGGTCGTCCGCTTGCTGCAGTTCCAGAGCTGCTGGGACGGCAGCAACATCGACAGCGCCAACCACCGCACGCACGTGGCCTTCGCCGCGGCGGACGGGACCTGCCCGAACGGCTTCAAGGCGATTCCCGCCCTCGAGCAGCGGATCACCTACAACGTGCCGCCGGGCCCGGGTTTCGCGCTGGACAGCTTCCCCGAGCAGTTGCACAAGCCGGTGACCGACCACGGCGACTTCATCAACGTCATGTCCGACGCCCTCATGAAGCGGGCCGTCGACTGCATCAACAGCGGCAGGCGCTGCGGCTGACACTCCCGGCCACGCACGCGGCGCCACCCGCAGGCACCTGAAAGGAGGTACTGCCGCACTCCGCACAGCGCGACGCCCCGCGAGAGCCTCCTCGCGGGGCGTCGCCGTGCCGCCGGGCCCCGGGGCCCTAGCGGTTCTCGCCGTCGCTATTCCTCGTCGTCGTCATCGTCGTCCCAGTCGTCGTCATCGCCGTTCCCGAAGAAGAGGTTCGGCGCGGCGGCGGCCACCATGGCGGCGGTCAGCAGGATGCCGAGCGCGGTGAGTCGTTTGAGCATGGGAATCACTCCGTGCTTCGTGAGCGGCCTCGGGCGGCTCGCCCGGTGCCTACGGAGCGTCGCAATGGCCTCCCGGGATGCGCCAGTACGGCGCGATACGGAACCACACTAATCACGCCTTCCCGGGTGGGTCACCCGGCGGGAGGCAAACCCAGGGCATTCGTTCCGGCAAACCCGCGATCCTGGCCGGGGGAGTGGCCGGCCCATTGACCTCAACAATGGTTGAGGTTCTAGGCTCGGTTGTACCGGGCCGAAAATGTCGTACCCGGCGCCTACATTGTGAAGCCGGTCGGAGGTCCCGACACGGTGACGACCCGGGGGTTTCGCGGGATGGACATGGAAGTGACGGCGTGGCACTCGCTGTACAACGCGATGCACGCCCAACAGGACAAACGGCCGTTCTCCATGGCCACGTTACGGCGCATCGGAGGCTTCGCCCGGCCGCATCGCGTGACGCTGACATGGTTCCTGCTGCTCAGCGTGGTCACGGCCGTGCTCGCGGTCGCCACGCCGGTGATGGCGGGCCGGGTGGTGGACGCCATCGTGCGCGGCGCCGAGCTGCGGGTGGTGGTGTGGCTCGCCGTGCTCATCGCCGTGCTGGCGCTGGCCGACGCGGGGCTCGGCCTGGTGTCGCGATGGTTGTCGGCGCGCATCGGTGAGGGGCTGATCCTCGACCTGCGCACCGCGGTGTTCGACCACGTGCAGCGCATGCCGGTCGCGTTCTTCACCCGCACCCGCACCGGCGCGCTGGTGAGCAGGCTCAACAACGACGTGATCGGCGCCCACCACACGTTCAGCAACATCCTGTCCGGGGTGGCGGGGAACGTCGTGACGCTCACGCTCACGCTGTTCGTGATGATCAGCCTGTCCTGGCAGATCACGCTGCTCGCGTTGCTGCTCCTGCCGGTGTTCGTGCTGCCCGCCCGGCGCATGGGCACCCGACTGGCCCGCATGGAGCGCGAGGCGGCCAACCACAACGCCCACATGGGCACCCAGATGACCGAGCGGTTCTCCGCCCCCGGCGCCACCCTCATCAAGCTGTTCGGCCGCCCCGCCCACGAGTCGGCCGAGTTCGCCTCGCGGGCCCGGCGGGTCGCCGACATCGGGGTGCGCACCGCGATGGTGCAGTCGGTGTTCGTCACCGCCCTCACCCTGGTGTCCGCGCTCGCGCTGGCCCTGGTGTACGGCCTCGGCGGCTTCTACTCCCTGAGCGGTCAGCTCGAGCCGGGCAACGTCGTGGCGCTGGCGCTGCTGCTCACCCGCCTGTACGCCCCGCTGACCGCCCTGGCCAGCGCCCGCGTCGAGGTGATGAGCGCCCTGGTCAGCTTCGAGCGCGTCTTCGAGGTCCTCGACCTCAAGCCCCTCATCACCGAACGCCCCGGCGCCCGTCCCGTCCCCGACGGCCCGGTCTCCCTCACCTTCGAGCACGTCCGCTTCGCCTACCCGTCCGCCGACAAGGTCTCCCTGGCGTCCCTGGAGGAGGTCGCCACCCTGGACACCCGGGGCGGCGCCGAGGTCATCCACGACGTCACCTTCCACGCCGAACCCGGACAGATGATCGCCCTCGTGGGGTCCTCCGGCGCCGGCAAGTCCACCCTCGCCCAGTTGGCCGTCCGCCTTTACGACGTGGACGCCGGCTCGGTCCGCCTCAACGGCGTGGACATCAGAGACCTCACCGCCGACAGCATCCGCGAGACCGTCGGCATGGTCACCCAGGACGGCCACCTGTTCCACGAGTCCGTCCGCGACAACCTCCTGCTGGCCGCCCCCGAAGCCACCGAGGACGACCTCTGGGACGCCCTCACCCGCGCCCGCCTGGACACCCTGATCCGCTCCCTCCCCGACGGCCTCGACACCATTGTCGGCGAACGGGGTTACCGCCTCTCCGGCGGCGAACGCCAACGCCTCACCATCGCGAGACTCCTCCTGGCCCGCCCGAGAGTGGTCATCCTCGACGAAGCCACGGCTCACCTCGACTCGACTTCCGAAGCCGCCGTCCAGGAGGCCCTGGGCGAAGCCCTGGAAGGCCGCACCGCCCTGGTGATCGCCCACCGCCTGAGCACCATCCGCTCCGCCGACCAGATCCTGGTAATAGAGAACGGCCGGGTGATAGAACAAGGCACCCACACCGACCTCCTGGCCGCAGAAGGCCGCTACGAAGAACTCCACCGCACCCAGTTCACCAACACCCGCACCCCCGAACCCGCCGTTTGACCCAACCCCCGCCACGGCACACCGGCTCCCCCCGCCGTACCTAGGCGAACCCGACCCGCCGCGCCGCGCTCCTTCCCAGCCCGGCCCGGCGGGTCACCCATGCGACACGACACCCCAGCCACGCCGCACGACCCCGCGCCCCACGAGCCATGACGGCGCCCTGACACCGGTCGCGCTCACGCGCTCGGAAACGGTGAAAGGTCGCGTTCACGTGCTTGGAAAGGTCGCGTTCACGCTGGTGAATGGTGCCTTCGGCGCAGTTCTTTCTGTGGCGACCCTCACCTGCCCGCAACCGCCCGCCGCGCAACAGGCCGCCGCCCCACTGTCCCCGCCGGCTGAGCCGCTGTCTTCGCTGAGCGTCAAGCGACCCAGTAGAACGACTCGACGTTTCTCGTGAGGTCGCTCGGGAGGTTCCAGTCGTCGGAGGCGGCGAGGATTCTGCAGATGCCGCTGTAGTTGACGCCTGTGCACAGGACGACGGCGTGGGAGGAGTTGTAGTTCGAGGCGCTGCGCGTGTTGTTCCCCACCGTCTGGCCCTGGCCGGAACCGCTTTCGGCGAAGGTGTTGTCGTTCAGGTTGGCGTCGTTGACGCCGGGGGTGAAGAAGACGTAGCTGCCCTGATTGAAGGTCCCGTAGAAGAGACACAGGTTCTGGCTCAGGAAGCAGTTGTACGCGGCCGCCGCGGCCGGCTGCGCCGGGGCCGCGATGACCGTCGCGACGGCTGACGCGAGCACGGCGGCGAGCTTCTTTCCTGCTCTCATCTCAGACCTCCGAATGCGGGGATTTACTGGCGAAAAACGTGCTGTCAAGATTCGCAAGCCGGTGTGAGGCGGTCAACCGGTGCCGGCCCCTTATGCGAGTGGCATCACGTCGAAATACGGCTACGGCCAGAGGTGCTTTCTGAGTACGCTCGAGCCACCGGCGGACGGAGACATCGGTGGGGCGGATCCACGTAGGGGTTCTCGGGCCTGTCACGGTCCAACGTGACGGTGAGGACGTACGGCTGTCCCCCGCGTCCGTCCGGGTGCTCCTGCGGCTGGTCGCCGCCGAGGGCCGGCCTGTCCCGGCCGGCGAGCTGTGGGGCGGCACGGGTGAGTTCGGCCGCATCGAGCGCAGCGAGCTGCAGAAACGCGTGGCCGAGTTACGCAGGGCCCTCGGGACCGGGGTGGTCGTCACGGTTCCCGGTGCGGGTTACCGTCTGGTTCTCGGCCGCGATCAGCTCGACGCCTATCAGTACGAGGATCTGGTGGGCCGCGCGGCGGACGCCGAGCCCTCCGCCGCCGAGGAGTCGCTCGCCCAGGCGCTGGCGCTCTGGCGGGGAAGCCCTCTGCCCGAGGTGGCCGACGCCGGCTTCGCGCAACCGCTGATACGGCGGCTGAACGCCCGGCACACGACCGCCCGTGGGGAACTCGCCCGCAACCCCTACAAGGTCTGGCGCCGCCGGTGCGAGGACCTGGCCGCGATGGGTGAGAGCGTGAGCGGCGTCCTCGCGGAGGCGTTCCTGCGCAGCCTGGCGGGCCAGGCGGGGCACACGGCCGAACGCCTGCGTTCCGAACGGCTGCGGGTCGTGTTCGTCGGTGGTTTCAAGAGCGGCAAGAGTTCCCTGATCAACGCGCTGCTCGGCACGAAGGTCCTGACGACGGCCGCCTCGCCGACCACGGCGGCCTTCACCGTGATCCGGTGGTCCCCGCAGCCGTTCGCCGAGGTGAGCGACCTGGACGGCGAAGCCGCGCGGAAGATCCCCCTTGACGCCCTCGACCACCACCTGAGGTCGGGCGACCACTCGCGAGGAGTCATGACCGTCCTGCTCGGCGTGGACAGCGAGCTGTGCCGGTACGGGCTGGAGATCGTCGACACGCCAGGCCCGTCCGAGGACGTCCGGCTCCAGGAAGTCCTCCTGCAGTCCTTCGCGTCCGCGGACGCGGTGGTGTACGTCACCAACGCGCTCTTCCCGCTCGGCGGTGAGGAACTCGCCCTCGCCGAACGTGCCCAGCTCCTCGCCGGCGAACAGAGCCTGTTCGTCCTCAACAAGATCGACACGCTCACTCCCGATGAACGTGGAGAGGTGGTCACCCGTTTCCGGGAACGGATCGCGGAGCATCTGCCCGGGGAGTCACCGCGGGTCTTCCCCCTCTCGGCGCGGACGGCCCTCGCGGGCCTGGCCGCCGGTGACGCCGCGATGTCGGCCGATTCGGGCCTGCCGGAGTTCGAGGAGGCGCTCGGGGCGCTGCTGACCGGGCGGGTGGCGCGGCCACGCCTGCTGCGGTTCGCCGGCGAGCTCGCGGGCCAGATCGAGCTCGGGCGGCGGCTGCTCGGCGAGCAGTCGCGGGAGGCCGGGAAACTCCTGGCGCAGCGCGAACGCGTGCTCTCCGTGACCCTGGACGTCGAGCGCATCGTCGAGGCCGACCGGGCCGCCACGAGTCGCGACGTCGCCGTGTTCAGCAGGTCGTTCTTCATCGGGCTCGCCGGGCGCATCGACGGGTGGGCGGAGGGCGCCGGCGTCCAGCCCATGGCGAGGATCAACCCGATGAGGACCAGGCAGCACACCGAGTCCGCGGTCCGCGAGATGACCGCACGGCTGAGCGAGAACCTGGAACGCGAGGTGTCCCACTGGGCACGGTACACGCTGCCGGAGTTCCTGCTGCCGCGCGTCGAACGCACGGTGGCCGCGGTGCGGGCGCGGACGGCCGAGGTCGCGCCGCCGGTGGGAGACCTCGTGTTCGAACCCCCTCTGGCCTTGTTCGATGTACGGCTGCCTTCGGGGCACTCGACGGGAGCCGTCCTCAGCCAGGGGCTGACCGTCGCCACGCTGATCGCCGCGATCGGTGGCACGTCCCCCCTCGGCCTGCTCGCCGGGGTGGTGGCCGGCGGTGTGCTCAACCAGCTGTGGTCCAAGAGCGCGATGGGCGAGCTTCGCCGCAAGGTCGTGGAGGAAGCCAAGCTGTCCATCGAGAGGAACGCGGAGGAGTTCGCGGACGCGGTCGCGGAAACCGTGAACGCGCACTACAGGACGATCCTGCAGAGCGTCAGGGAAAGCTTCGACGAGCACGACCGCCTGCTTCGTGAGGCCGTGGAACAGGCCGGGCGCCCGGACGGCCACACCGCGGCCACGGCGGAGCTGGAGGCCGCGGACGTAAGGCTCGCCGCGTTCACCCGGGAGATCGCCGGCAGCGTGCCGCTGGGAGAGCACGCGTGACGGGCGCCGGTCACCTGCGGACGCTGGCCGAGGTGTTCCCGGCCGGGTCCCGCCTGGGTGATCCCTCGCTCGCCGTCGGCCGTGAGAACGAACTGGTTGACATCGTGCGCACGTTGCAGACCCCCGGGCTGTGCCCGATCATCCTCGGTCCCAAGGGCGTCGGGAAGACGACCCTCGCCTGGCTGGCCGAGCTCGCGGCCAAGGGCAGCGCCGACGTGCTCGACGCGGTGGACGCCGCGCGGTACGGGCAGGGCGACGAGGAGTACTACGAGACGTTCTGGGTGTCCTGCGGTCAGGTCGTCCCGGCGGACGGGCCCGGTCTGCTCGGTGCCATCGCCGAGCAGCTCCGGCGCAGGCACAAGCAGATGGTGACCAGCCGGCTGGTCGCGGTGGAGCAGTCCGTCAACATGACCGTGGGACTCACGCCGAAGGTCGAGGTCAGCCGCAAGTACGGGACTCCGGCCGACACAGGTGAGCAACCGCCGTCGATCGAGGAGGAGATCCTCGAACTCGCCACGGAACTGGTGGCGGAAGGCAGTCCGCTGCTGTTCGTCATCGACGACCTGGACATGATCGCCGACACCCAGGCCTTCTCCGCGTTCCTGCGCATGGTCTCCGGGATCAGCCCGACGGATCTGCGTTTCATGCTCACCGGGACCGCCGTCTGGCTGGGCGAGGTACTGGCGGACCACTGGCAGCTCGGCCGGTTCGTCATCCTGATCGAGCTCGGCCGCATGCCGGACACGGATCTGCTCCGCATGCTGGACCGCGGCGCCGTGCGCCTACGCGAGCTCGGCCTGGACGTCGAATTCGAGCCGGACCTGCTGCCCTCCCTGGTGACGATCTCCGCGGGCTTCCCCTCGACCGCGGCGCAACTGGCCCGCGACTCGATCAGAGCGGCGGAACGCATGGGTCAGACACTGGTGACCCGCCGCCATCTCGACACCGCGCTACGCGACCTGATCAGCCTCCTGCAACCCGCCGCCTCCATGCGCAGGCACGCCTAGCCCTGCCCTGTGGGCCGGGCCAGGTCCTCAGCCGGTGCCGGACATCGACGCGAGGCGGCGGGCCAGGCGGGCGGCGGCCTCGCGGAGTTCCGGGGGGTCCAGGATCTGTGCCTCGAAGTCGAGGCGGGCCGCGTGGGCGGCGAGCCAGTTCAGGTCGTCGCCGCCGACGGTGAGGAGGCACCAGCCGTCGTGGTCGTCGTCGACGCGGCCCACCTGGGGGGGTACCAGCTCCCGTACCTGGTCGGGTGGGGCGTGTACTCGGATGCGGGCGAGGTAGCGGTACGGGGACTCGGTCACGGCGCGTTGTACGTAGGCGGCGGGGTCGGGGTGGGGTCTCGGGCGGAAGCGCCATGTGGTGGGGGTCACGTCGCGCATGCGGTCCAGGCGGAAGGTGCGCCAGTCGGTGCGGTCGGTGTCCCAGGCCATCAGGTACCAGCGGCGGCCGGTGGCGACCATGCGGACCGGTTCCACCGTGCGTTCGCGGTCCTCGCCGTCGCGGGTGGCGTAGTGGAAGCGCACCCGTACGGCGTCGCGGCAGGCGCGGGCGAGGGTCACCAGCAGGTCGGCGTCGATCTCGATGCCGGGGGCCGTGAGGGTCTCGGTGGCGCCGTACACGGCGCGGACCTCGGCGCGCAGCCGGGGGGGCATCACCTGGTCGAGTTTCGCGAGCGCGCGCAGTGCCGCTTCGCCCGCGCCGGCGACCGTGCCGCCTGAGGCCAGGCGCAGGGACACCGCGGTCGCGGTGGCCTCCTCGTCGTCGAGGAGCAGGGGCGGCAGGCGGGTGCCCGCGGCGAGGCGGTAGCCGCCGCCGACGCCCGCGGTCGCGTGCACGGGGTAGCCGAGGGCGCGAAGGCGCTCCACGTCGCGGCGCACCGAGCGGTCGGTGACCCCCAGCTCGGCGGCCAGCTCGGCGGCGGTCCAGGACGGCCGGCGCTGGAGCAGCGCCAGCAGCCGCAGGACCCGTTCTGTCGTCGCCTCGACGGTCACATGGTCATCGTTTCACAGATCGCGGAAGGTATCTGTCCGCTATTTGCGGCAGGCTGGACACCATGATCGACCTGACATGGAATCCACTGCTTCGGGACCAGCTCGCCTGGCACTGGACCACGCAACTGCGTGACCGCCTGGAGGGGCTCACCGATGAGGAGTATTTCTGGGAGCCGGTGCCCGGCTGCTGGAACGTGCGCCCGCGCGGCACAGGCACCGCACCCGTACAAGCCGGGGCCGGCGCGATGACCATAGATTTCGCGATGCCGACGCCCAGCCCGCCGCCGTTCACGACGATCGCCTGGCGGCTCGGGCACGTGATCGTCGGCGTGCTCGCGATGCGCAACGCCTCGCACTTCGGCCGCGCGTCCACCGGCTACGAGTCGTTCGAGTACGCCCCGACCGCGGCCGCGGCGCTGGACCAGCTCGACACCGAGTACGCCACGTGGCTGGCCGGGGTCGAGTCCCTCGGCGAGACCGGCCTCGCCCGCCCCTGCGGGGAGGCGGAAGGGGCGTACGCCGAACACCCCATGGCGGCGCTGGTGCTGCACATCAACCGGGAGCTGATCCACCACCTGTCCGAGGTGTGCCTGCTCCGTGACCTTCATCTGCACACCCGGCGGGAGGCGAGCTAGAAGATGGCCCGCGACGTTCAGATCACCTTCGACTGCGCCGACCCGGCCGGCCTGGCCGCCTTCTGGGCCGAGGTCCTCGGGTACCGGATACAGGACCCGCCCGGGGACTTCGAGTCGTGGGACCAGGCACTGGAGGCGCTGGGCGTGCCGCCTGAGCACCGCAACGACGCCTCCGCGGTGGTCGACCCCGAGGGCTCGGGGCCACGGCTGTTCTTCCAGAAGGTGCCCGAGCCCAAGCAGGCCAAGAACCGCGTGCACGTCGATGTGCGGGCCGCCCCCGGGCTCCAGGGCGACGCGCGGATGGCGGCCCTGGAGGTGGAGGCCGAGCGGCTGGTCTCCCACGGCGCCACCCGGATGCAGCGCCACGAGCCCGCTCCTCCGCTCGGCGCCGGTCACATCATCATGGCCGACCCCGAGGGCAACGAGTTCTGCCTCGACTGACCCGGCCGCGGGCTCGGCGGCGACGGACGGGACGCCGAGCCCGCACCCCGGCGGCACCATGCGGTCACGTGGGCAGCTCCCTCGCCGCGGCGCGGATCTCGTCGAGGAGGACGGCCAGGTCGTCGCGGGTCGTGTCAGGGTGCAGCACGCAGGCACGCAGCGTCTCCCGCCCGTCCAGCACGGTTCCGGTGAGGAAGGCGCGGCCGCGCCGCTGGACGGCGGCGGGGAGCGCGCCGTCGACGGGGCGGGGAAGGTAGCGGAACGCGACCACCGAGGTGACGACGGGGGCGGCCAGGGCGAAATCGGCCGACGCCTCGACCATGGCCGCGAGGTCCGCGGCGCGTTCGCGGGTGTGCCGGACCAGCCGGGTGATCCCGTCCCTGCCGAGGTGGGCGACGGTGGCCCACACCCGCAGGGCACGGAAGGGCCGGGTCTGCTCGGGACCGTACTCGGAGAACCAGCCCAGCTCGCCCGCGCCGTCGTCGCGCAGGTACGGCGGGACGAGACTGAAGGCGTCGCGTGGGCCGGCGGGGTCGCGGAACAGGACGCAGCCGCAGTCCACGGGCACCCCGAGCCATTTGTGCGGGTCGAGGGCCAGGGAGTCGGCGAGGTCCATGCCCCGGTACACCGGGCGGACGTCCTCGTCCAGGACGCCGAGGGCGCCGTACGCGCCGTCGACGTGGAACCACAGGCCGTGCTCGCGGGCGGCCGAGGCGATCTCCGTCAGCGGGTCCACCGCCCCGGTGCCGACCGTGCCCGCGCTCGCCGCGACCAGGAACGGCCGCAGCCCGGCGCGCAGATCGTCCTCGATGTGGCGGCGCAACGCGGCCACATCCATGCGGAACGCCGCGTCCACCGGGACGGTCCTGACGTACCGGCCGCCCAGGCCGAGCAGTTCGGCCGCCTTGCGCAGGCAGCTGTGGCCCTCGGCGGAAAGGTAGAGGGTCAGCGGCCGTTCGCCGTACAGGCCGTTCTCGCGCACGCCGGTCACCCGGTGCCGGGCGGTGGCGAGCGCGATCACGGTGGCCATGGACGCTCCGCTGGTCAGCAGCCCGCCGCCCGGCGGGTGCGGGAAGCCGGTCAGCTCGGCCAGCCAGCGGACGGCGGTGCGTTCCAGCAGCGCGCCGGCGTGCTCGCCCCCGGCGCAGGACGGGTTCATCGCGGCGGCTAGCGGGGCGGCCAGGACCCCGGCGGGGGACGGCGGCGAGTTGACCCAGCCGAAGAACCTGGGGTGCCCGTTGCCCATGGGGTAGGGCAGCACCCGGTCGCGTATGACGCCCAGCAGGTCGCCGAGCGGGGCGCCGCGCTCCGGCAGTGGCTGCCCGGTCAGCCACGCCGCCGCCTCGCCGGGCACCGGCCGCCAGACCGGGCCGCCGGGCACGGCGGACAGGTGGGCGGCGGCCAGCCGGGCGGCGTCCAGGAGCTCATCCACGGGGGCCTCCTTGGACCGGTACCCCCGCCGGGTCAAGTGGCCGGCGGGGCTGTATGAGCATGGAGAGATGGGGGAGAGACGGCGGCGGTGGGTGTTCGCTGATCAGCTTGGGCCTCACTTCCTGGACTCCACGGAGCAGCAGGTGCTGCTGGTCGAGGCCCGGGGGGTGTTGCGGCGGAGGCGGTTCCACCGGCAGAAGGCGCACCTGGTGCTCTCGGCGCTGCGGCACCGGGCCGCCGAGCTGGGGGAGCGGGGACGGTTCGTGCGGGCGGACGGGTACGGGGCGGCGCTGGACGAGGTGGGGGAGCGGGTCTCGGTGTGCCGGCCGACGAGCCACGCGGCGTTGAGGTTCGTGCGCGGGCGGCGGGACGTGGAGGTGCTGGCGGCGCGGGGTTTCGCGTCCTCCCAGGAGGAGTTCGCGGAGTGGGTGCGCAGCCGGGGGGAGCCGGAGGACGGGGCGGAGGTCGTGCGGGGCGGGGCCGGCGGGCGGCGGGGGCTGGTGATGGAGGACTTCTACCGTACGGCCCGGCGGCGGCTGGACGTGCTGATGGACGGCGACGAGCCCGCCGGTGGGCGGTGGAACTTCGACGCAGAGAACCGGTGCCCGCCGCCGGAGGCGGGGCTGGGTGTCGCGCCGCCGTGGCGGGCACGGGAGGACGAGATCGACGAACGGGTGCGGCACGATCTCGATCGGTGGGAACGGGACGGGGAGGTCGCGTTCGTGGGGCGGGACGGGCCCCGGGTGTTCCCGGCCACGCGGGACGAGGCGCTTGCGGCGTTGCGGACGTTCGTGGAGCACCGGCTCCCGGTGTTCGGGCCCTATCAGGACGCGATGCTGAGCGGCGATCCGGTGATGGCGCACAGCATGTTGTCGGCGGCGATGAACCTCGGGCTGCTCGACCCGATGGAGTGCGTGCGGGCGGCGGAGGCGGCGTACCGGGAGGGGCGGGTGCCGCCGGCGAGCGCGGAGGGGTACGTCCGGCAGGTCATCGGGTGGCGTGACTACGTGTGGCACCTGTACTGGCACTTCGGGGAGCACTACCGGGAGATGAACCGGCTGGGGGCGCGTAGGCCGCTGCCGGACTGGTTCGCCGGGCTGGACGCCGGCGCGGTCGAGGCGCGGTGCCTCTCGTGGGCGCTGGCGCAGGTGCGGGACACCGGGTTCACCCACCACATCGTGCGGTTGATGGTGCTCGGCAACTACGCGTTGCAGCGGGGCTTCGATCCCGCCGCGCTCACGGACTGGTTCCATCGGTGCTTCGTGGACGGGTACGACTGGGTGATGCTGCCCAACGTCGTCGGGATGTCGCAGCACGCGGACGGCGGGCTGCTTGCCACCAAGCCGTACGCGGCGGGCGGGGCCTACATCGATCGGATGAGCGACTTCTGCGGGGACTGCCGGTACCGGCCGTCGCGGCGCACCGGGGTGGACGCGTGCCCGTTCACGGCGGGGTACTGGTGGTTCGTGGCGCGCAACGCCGAACGGCTCGGGCGCAACGCGCGCATGGCGCGGGTGGTGCACGGGATGCGGCGGCTGGACGACCTGGACGAGGTCTGCGCCCGGGAGGCGGGACGGGGGAGTGAGCCGCCGTGACCGGGGTCAGGGGAGGCGGCGGGAGGCCTGGCTTTCCAGGGGGCCGCCGGCCAGGGCGGCGTCCATGGTGGGGTAGATGTCGAAGACGGCGCCGAGGCCGGTGACGTTCATGATGGTGCGGGGCATGGGGCGCAGGCCGCACATGGCGCAGGAGCCGCCGTGGCGGGTCGCCTGGGCGCAGGCGCGGACCAGCAGGCGCAGGCCGCTGGAGTCGAGGAAGTTGAGCTGGGACAGATCGAACAGGAGCCTCGGGCAGTGGTGGCCGAGGGCCATGTCGAGGTTCTCGCCAAGGCGGCCGAGGCCGTTGGCGTCCAGTTCACCGATCATGGTGATCACAGTGAACGGCTCGCGGTGCTCCCGGCGCACCGTCAACGGCATAGGCACCTCCAAGGGGTGGCGGAGCCCCTCTTACCGCCAGTGTGGCCCCTGCCGCGGGGGCGGCACAACCCAGGGGCGGGCGGCGCGCCGCACAGAACGTGGTTCGGAGCAGTGATCTTCCAGGGAATCGGTGGACGGGGGCGCCTCATGCGGGTCATCGGCGCGGGATTCGGCCGTACAGGCACGCTATCCCTCAAAGGAGCATTGGAACGGCTCGGTTTCGCGCCGTGCTATCACATGGTCGAGGTGCTGACCCATCCGGCCGACATCTACCGGTGGCTGGACATCGCCGAGGGCCGGTCCCGCGATTTCGACGCGGTGCTCGGCGGCTACGAGGCCACCGTCGACTGGCCCGCCGCCTCGTACTGGCGCGAGCTGGCCGCGTACTACCCCGGCGCCAAGATGGTGCTCACGGTGCGCGACCCCGAGCAGTGGTACGAGAGCATGGTGGCCACGATCCTCAAGCGGGTGGACCCGCCGCGCACGCCGGTGCGACGGCTGGCCACGGCGGTGAGCCGGTGGCGGCGGTCGGACCTGGACGCCTTCAACCGGATGGCCGACCGCGCGGTCACGGGCAGGTCGTTCCACGGCTCGATGCACGGCAGGGACCGGCTCATCCGGGCCTTCAACGACCACATCGACGAGGTGCGCGAGGCCATTCCCGCGGAACGCCTGCTGGTGTACGAGGTGTCGGAGGGCTGGGAGCCGCTGTGCCGCTTCCTCGGCGTACCGGTGCCGCAGGAGCCGTTCCCCCGGCTGAACGATCGGGAGAACTTCGGGCAGATCTCCCAGGCCTTCTGGCGGCGGGCCGTCTGGCACCGTTCCGAGCGGATGGCCGGCTGAGGGAGAGCGATTTCCCGCCGGTCCTGGTGCGCTTCGCCCTGGTGAGCAGCGGGTTCCTATCTCGCTGAGGGATGAGTGTTGACAAGTCCGTGCTCAGCGGACACTCTCTCTACGGAGAGCGCTCTCCGGGTCGGCTACCTCAACGAGAACCCGGTGAGGGGAAGATTGTGCGTACACCAAAGCTCGGACACCTCGCAGTAGCAGGCGCGTTGCTGGCCGCGGCCGTGGCCTGCGGCGGCGGGGACGGCGGGGACGCCGGCGGTTCCGCCGCGCCCAGGACGCTGACGTACTGGGCGTCCAACCAGGGCACCAGCCTGGACAACGACAAGCAGGTCCTGCAGCCCGAGCTGGACAAGTTCGAGAAGCAGACCGGCATAAAAGTCAACGTCGAGGTGGTGCCGTGGGCCGACCTGCTCAACCGCATCCTCGCGGCCACCACCTCCGGCAAGGGCCCGGACGTGGTCAACATCGGCAACACGTGGTCGGCGTCGCTGCAGGCCACCGGCGCGTTCGTGCCGTTCGACGACGCGCTGCTCGGTCAGCTCGGCGGCAGGGACCGGTTCCTCGGGCCGAGCCTCGCCGCCACCGGCGCGCAGGGCAAGCCGCCGGCGGCCGTCCCCATCTACGGCATGACCTACGGCCTCTACTACAACAAGAAGATGTTCGCCGAGGCCGGCATCGGCGAGCCGCCGGCCACCTGGGACGAGCTGATCGCCGCCGGCAAGAAGCTCACCAAGGACGGCACGTGGGGGCTCGCCGTCGAGGGCGCCAGCGTGAGCGAGAACTCCCACCACGCGTTCATCTTCGGCCAGCAGCACGGCGCCGACCCGTTCGACGCGAGCGGCAAGCCGCAGTTCGACACCCCTCAGGCGGTCGCGGGCATCAAGCAGTACCTCGACCTGATGGCGGTCCACAAGATCGTCAACCCGAGCAACGCCGAGTACTCCAACGGCACCGAGGCGGTGCAGGACTTCGTCAACCGCAAGGCCGCCATGCTGATGTGGCAGTCGGCCGCCGCGTCGTTCAAGGCCGGGGGCATGACCGAGGACGAGTACGGCCTCGCGCCGATCCCGCTGCCCGACCCGTCCTCCGGGGGCAAGCAGGTCAACGGCATGGTCGCCGGCATCAACCTGGCGATCTTCAACTTCACCGAGAACCAGGACGCGGCCCTGCGGTTCGTGAAGTTCATGACCAGCCCCGAGGAGCAGAAGGTCCTCAACAAGGCGTACGGCTCGCTGCCGACCGTCAAGGACGCCTATGACGACCCCGCGTTCCAGACCCCCACCATCAAGACCTTCCAGGAGATCCTCGCCAACACCGCCGCGCCGCTGCCGCAGGTCCCGGAGGAGAGCCAGTACGAGACTCTCGTCGGCACCGCCATGAACCAGATGTGGGCGGACGCCGCCAACGGCAAGCCCATCACCGACGACTACGTCAAGTCGAAGCTCACCCAGGCCAACCAGCAGGTCCAGCCCGGGAGCTGACCGTTCACCGCGCGGCGCCGGGCGGCCTCTCCGCCGCCCGCCCGGCGCCGCGCGTCCCGGCTTCCGGCCGGATCCACACACCGAGAGGGACGAATGGTCGCTCGCACCGCCCATCCCGCGCGGCACGACGCCGCGCCACCCGAGGACGACCCGCCGCGCCCGCGGGCGCCGGGCATATGGGCCCGCCTGCGCCGGGGCGGGCTGCCGTACCTGCTGATCCTGCCCGCGGTGCTGCTGGAGCTGCTCATCCACGTGGTGCCGATGCTGGTGGGGGTCGGCATGAGCTTCCTGAGGCTCACGCAGTTCTTCATCAGGAACTGGTCGGCGGCGCCGTTCGCCGGGCTGGACAACTACCGCGTCGCCGTCGACTTCGACTCGGCGGTGGGGCGCTCGCTGCTCCACTCGTTCACCGTCACCGTCGTGTTCACCGCCATCGCGGTCGGGGTGTCCTGGCTGCTCGGCACCATGGGCGCGGTGCTCATGCAGGGCTCGTTCAGGGGCCGGGGCCTGCTGCGCACGTTGTTCCTGGTGCCGTACGCGCTGCCGGTGTACGCCGGGGTGATCACCTGGAGCTTCATGTTCCAGCGGGACACCGGCATGGTGAACCACGTGCTGGTGGACCAGCTCGGCCTGTTCGGCGAGCGCCCGTTCTGGCTGATCGGCCCCAACAGCTTCGCCGCCGTCGTGGTGGTGTGCGTGTGGCGCACCTGGCCGTTCGCGTTCCTCGTGCTCATGGCCGGGCTGCAGAACATCCCCGGCGACCTGTACGAGGCGTCGGCCATCGACGGCGCGGGCTTCTGGCGGCAGCTCAGGTCCGTCACGCTGCCGATGCTGCGGCCGGTCAACCAGGTGCTGGTGCTGGTGCTGTTCCTGTGGACGTTCAACGACTTCAACACGCCGTACGTGATGTTCGGCAGGGCCGCCCCGCCGGAGGCCGACCTGATCTCGGTGCACATCTACCAGAGCTCGTTCGTCACCTGGAACTTCGGCTCGGGCTCGGCGATGTCCGTGCTGCTCCTGCTGTTCCTGCTGCTGGTGACCGCGGTCTACCTGACGGCGACCTCGCGAAGGAGGAACCATGCGTGAGGCGCGCTGGCTGCCGTGGGCCCGGTGGATCGGCCTCGGCTTCCTCACTCTCTTCACCCTCACCCCGCTGTTCGTGATGGCGTCGTCGTCGGTCAAGCCGCTGCGCGACGTGCAGAACGGGTTCGGCTGGATCCCGACGACGTTCACGCTGCGGCCGTTCGCCGACATCTGGCGCACGGTGCCGCTGGCCCGCTACTTCGCCAACAGCCTGGTGGTGTCCACGGTGGCGGCCGTGGCGTCGGTCACCGTGGCGGTCTTCGCGGCGTACGCGATCAGCCGGTACCGGTTCCCCGGGCGGCGGGTGTTCTCGGTGACCGTGCTGTCCACCCAGATGTTCCCCGGCATCCTGTTCCTGCTGCCGCTGTTCATGATCTTCGTGAACCTGGGGAACGTCATCGGGGTCGAGCTGTACGCCAGCCGCCTCGGCCTGATCATCACGTATCTGACGTTCTCGCTGCCGTTCTCCATCTGGATGCTCGTCGGGTACTTCGACTCGATCCCGGTCGCGCTGGACGAGGCGGCCAAGGTGGACGGCAACGGGCCCATCGGGGCGCTGTTCCGGGTGGTCATCCCGGCCGCGGTCCCGGGCATCGTCGCGGTGCTCATCTACGCGTTCATGACCGCGTGGGGCGAGGTGCTGTTCGCGTCGGTGATGACGGACGAGTCCACCCGCACGCTCGCGGTGGGGCTGCGCGGGTACGCCACCGAGAACGACGTGTACTGGAACCAGGTCATGGCGGCGTCGCTGGTGGTCAGCGTGCCGGTGGTGGCGGGGTTCCTGCTGCTGCAGCGCTACCTGGTGCAGGGGCTCACCGCGGGTGCGGTGAAGTAGGGCGGTCGCCGGGCCCGGGGAGACCGCCTGTGTCAGGCGGACTCCCGCACCACCAGGGACGCCTCGAAGATGACGGACGTCACCGGGCGGTGCGGGTCCTCCACGTGCTCGAGCAGCAGGCGGGTCATCTCGGCCGCCATGTCCTCCACCGGGTGGCGGACCGTGGTGAGCGGGGGGCGGCTCGCGGTGGCGGCGCTGCTGTCGTCGAAGCCGACCACCGCGACGTCCTCCGGCACCCGGCGGCCGTGGTGGCGCAGCGTCAGCAGCGCGCCCTTGGCCATCAGGTCGTTGGCGGCGAACACCCCGTCCAGGTCCGGGTGCTCGGCCAGCAGCCTCTCCATGGCGTGCTCGCCGCTGTCCTGCGTGAAGTCGCCCTCGGCGCACGGCACGTACGGGTGGCCGTGCGCCGCCATCGCGTCCCGGAAGCCGCTCAGGCGGTCCTGCGCGGCGGGCACGGCCAGCGGGCCGGTGATGGTGGCGGACCGGCGGCGGCCGGCGGCGACCAGGTGGTCCGCGGCCAGCCTGGCGCCGGTGCGGTGGTCGACGTCGACGTAGCTGATGGGGATGGGCGGGGACGGCCGGGCGAACAGCACGGCGGGCAGGCCCATGCCGGTGAGCAGGCCAGGCAACGGGTCGGTGGCGTTGGTGGACACCAGCACGGCGCCGTCGGCGTTGCCCTGGCGCAGGTAGGCGATGCACTGGGCCCGCGCCTCGTCGTCCTCGGCGAACATCAGGATCGGGTGCACGCCGCGCGGGCGCAGGAAGCCGACGACGCCGCTCGCCACCCGGCCGAAGAACGGGTCGGCGAACACCTTGCTGTGGAAGGGGCCCTCGCGGCTCTCCCCGTCCGCGCCGGACACCACCAGGGCGACGGCGCCGGCGCGGCGGGTGACGAGGGACCGGGCCGCGCGGTTCGGCACGTACCCGGTCTCGGCGATGGCCCGGCGCACCGTCTCCTGGATCGCCGGGTCCACGTTGCGTATGCCGTTGATGACGCGGGAGACGGTGGCGCGGGACACGCCCGCGGCACGGGCCACGTCCTCCAGTGTCGGGGACGCCGGGACCGGGGGGCGGCCGTCGCTCATGGGGCCTTTATAGCACGCTTGGAGAGCGCTCTCCAACGCTCTGGCCTCACAGGTCCTCTACTCAGCCGGTCACCGTGACGGTGGCCGCCAATGGTAGGTCAGCGGCCGTGCGTCCCGCCAGTACGGTGAACGCGCCCGGCTCGGTCGCCCAGCCGCCCGCCGTCCAGTGCTGGAAGGCCCGCGCGGGCACCTCCACCACGGCCTCCACGGTCTCGCCCGGCCCCGCCGTGACCCGGGCGAACCCGGCCAGCCAGCGCACCGGGCGGTCGACCGCGGAGTCCGGCCGGGCCAGGTGCACCTGCACGACCTCGGCCCCCGTCCGCGCGCCGGTGTTGCGCAGCCCCGTGCGGACCGTGACCGAGTCCCGGGAGTGCTCGACGGTGAGCCCCTCGTACGACCAGGTGGTGTAGCCGAGGCCGTGGCCGAACCAGTACGCCGGCGGCTCCGGCTCGCGCAGCCACGCCCGGTAGCCGATGTGCAGGCCCTCGCCGTACTCCAGCACGCCGTCCACCGGGGTCGTGGAGGTGAGGGAGCGGTCCGCCCAGGTGGTGGGCAGGCGCCCGCCGGGCTCGGCGGCGCCGAACAGCACGTCGGCGAGGCCGTCGCCGAACTCCTGGCCGGGGAACCAGCTCAGCAGCACCGCGGGCACCTCCTCCCGCCAGGGCAGCGCCACCGGCCCGCCGGTGTTGACCACCACCACGGTGGACGGGTTGGCGGCCACCACGGCGCGGACCAGCGCGTCCTGCCCGCCGGGCAGCGCGAGGTCCGTGCGGTCGTAGCCCTCGCTCTCGCTCTCGTCGGTGGAGCCGACGACGACGATCGCGACGTCGGCCTCCGCGGCCAGCGCGACCGCGGCGGCCAGCTCCTCGGCGTCGCCGCGCCGGGGCGGGTCGGCGGTGAGCGCGCTCGCCAGGCCGCTCTCGCGGCTCAGCGCGCGCCGTGCCACCAGCTCGACCTCCCGCCCCTCGGTGAGCTCCAGCTCGGCGAAGCGGTAGGGCGGGTGCAGGTGGATGGTCGCCGGGTCGTCGGTGTCCAGCGGCACGTCCTCGTCCACCAGCGTCACGCCGTCCGCCGAAAGGAACACCCGCCCCCAGCCGGCCGCGCCGACCCGCCACCGCCCCGTGACGGACGGGCACAGCAGCGCGCGGACCTCGACGGTGCGCATGCCCCGCACCAGGGCGGGCTCCAGCACGTTGCCGGTGAACCGGTGCTCGGCGTGCACCTCGGCGCCGTCCCCGTCGAGCAGGCGCACCAGCACACCCGGCTCGCCGTTCTCGGGGTTCCTGGCGTTGCCGAGGTCCAGCGGCGCCGGATGGCCGCTGGTGTGGACCCCCGCCGCGTGCGTCACCTCGGCCCGCCCCGCGAGCGCCGCGGTGACCCCGTCCAGCGGTGACGTCACCGACACGGGGTACACCCCCGCGCTGCCGCCGCCCTGCACCCGCGGCGACGCGGCGTTCGGCCCGATCACCGCGACCCGGCGCAGCCGCCCCGGGTCCAGCGGCAACAGGCCACTCTCGTTGCGCAGCAGCACCGCGCTCGCGGCCACGGCCTCGCGCAGCAGCACCCTGCCACGCTCGGCCTCCTCGTCGCTGATCGGCGTCACCCCCGCCAGCGCGCCGGTAGCGGTGGCGGGGAGAAGGGGAGCGCGGCTGTCGTCCCCGGCGGTCTGCTGAGCGGGGGAGAGGGCGCCGACGCGGGCGGCGAGCCTGAGCAGGCGGCGCACCTTCTCGTCCACGGCCTCCTCGGGCACCTCCCCGGACCGCACGGCCTCGGCGAGCGCGGCACCCCAGGCCCCGTCCGGCCCCGGCATGGCGAGGTCCTGCGGCGCACGCCCCGCCGCGACGGCGGAGCGCAGCGCCCCCCAGTCGGACACCACGAGCCCGTCGAACCCCCACTCACCCTTCAGCGGCTCGGCGAGCAGCGGGTTCTCGGTCATGGTGGCCCCGTTGACCCCGTTGTAAGCCGCCATCACGACCCAGACCCCGGCCGCGACGGCGGCCTCGAACGGCGGCAGGTAGAGCTCGCGGAGCGTGCGCTCGTCCACCCGCGCGTCCAGCGTCATGCGCTCGGTCTCGGAGTCGTTGGCGACGTAGTGCTTGGCGGTGGCCGCGACCCCACGCGACTGCACCCCCTGGACGTACGCGGCCCCGACGAGCGCCGTGAGCACCGGATCCTCGGAGAAACACTCGAAGTGCCGCCCCCCGAGCGGAGACCGATGCAGGTTGACGGTGGGCGCCAGCAGCACGTCCACCCCCTTGCGCCGCGCCTCCCCCGCCAGCAGCTCACCGAGCCGCCGCACCAGATGAAGATCCCAGGTGGCCGCCACCCCACTGGGGGACGGCAGGTTCAACGAGGTACTCCGCTCGTCCCACCCCTGCCCCCGCACCCCGACCGGCCCGTCGGACGTCACGACGGGCCGCAGCCCGATGTCCGGCTCGGCGTGGGTCCGCCAGGCGGTCGCCCCGGTCAGCAGCCGAACCTTCTGATCGAGGTCCAGCTTGCGTACCATGTCGTCGAGCTCGTCGTCGATCACCCGGTCATCCTCCCGAACCTCGGAGAGCGCTCTCCGTCCTCGCTTAGGTTCACCGTATCGGGCCCGGTATGTCAATGGCATCCCTCTCCCGCAGGCTTCAACCTGCCTCCCCGGGCCGCTGTACACCGTTCCGATGCTTCTCGGAGGACGAGGTACCGGAGGGTGAGGCCGTCCGTCGAGCGCTATGCCGGCGTTCTCTGGGTCAGAAAGCGCAGGAAGTGTTCGAACTCCGTTTTGTTCGCGTAGAAGGCGCGTTTCTTGTCCCGCAGAAGGATGGGGACATTCTCGGCGTCCGACTCGTCTAGTACCAGAGGAATGACGATCCGTGCCGTGTCGCCACTGAATTCGGCGTTGAGTATCGCGTTGTACTCGGCCCTGGCCCAACCGGACTTCGCCAAGTTCGCGCTGATGCAAGGCACGACGTAACGTGTGCGTTGCAAGCCATCAGCGATCTTCGTGGCCACCCCGTCTCCGTACGTCAACTGCTCTTCGTCCAGCCAGTACCTGATGTCGTTGGCCGCGAAAGCCTTGGCGATCAGGCGGACGAGGTCCTTGTCGGTGCCTGAGTGGCAGAGGAAGACGTCGAAGTCGTACTGCGTGGCGACAGGTTCCGCTGCGACGGCCTCCTGTGTCAGGGGAATCGTGGTGCGCTGTACGATCACATCGGTGGCCATGAGCCCGGTGCCGTACAGCCGGAGCAGCCCCGCATGACCCGGGAAGGGCTGGGCCACACACGTGGTGAGAAGTTCGTAGTGGCCGTCCTTGGTCTTGATCTCGCCGCGCAGTTGCCCGGAGAAGAACTCCAGGGAAAAACGGTTGTAGCCGGTCCCCAGTACGATCGGCTCGTCCAGATTCACGACCGAGGTCAGCGCACCTTCGTTGTAGACGCCGAAGCGCGCGAAGGTTGCCGGGGAGTCGGCCTCCTCGGGGGCGGTGTAGAAGGCGACGAAGTTCCAGCTGTCGTCAGCGCGGCACACAAGCCCGGCACCGACGCCCCGGTTTCGGATGAGCCGCAGGTTGGCGCTGATACGGCCGTTGAGCAATGGCCCCGTGCCCGTGTCCAGCGCGTAGGACGAGCCGAACTCACCGATGCCGGCTCCGTAGCCGGTGATCAGGCGTTCGGTGAACGACCAGCCGCGGGACTCAGGAGTTTTCCAGGTGCTCACGGAGTCGCTCACGGAATTCTTCAAGCCGGACGTGGTCATCCGGATGCTTGGCGATAAGCGTGTCGGCGAGGGCGATGGCTTCGAGGATGAGCGGTGTTTCGGCGTCCCATTGGAGCGGTTCCAGGCGCCGTGATTTCATCCGCTGGCCTTCCCGCATCGCGTTCTTGCGGGCCATGGACAGGTATAAGCGCACCTCGGGCTCATCGGCATAAGGCTCGATCATCGCTATGATCTCGCCCAACACCGACTTGCTCCTATAATGGTGCCTGATGTTCATGACTTCCCAGCCTGCACGCGTGTGTCCTATTCCCCATTGGTCGGCCTCATCGGCGTCGTGCATATTCCGCCAGGTTTGTTGAAGAGGTTGCATTCTGGCGATCTCGGCGGTGAGCATCTGCCGCAGCTTCGTGATGTTTCCCGCCTCCATCTCGGCGAGCATGGTCTCATCGGCCGTCGTCACCTCGAACTGCTCGATGGTGCTGCGGACAAGCGGATGGACCGGGCTGGCCGCGACCTCATCGCTGGAGCCGAACGTGAGCTGCGTCGTGGTCGAACAGATCTCGCGTTGCCCGTCGTGGAGTGTGCACGTGAGGGTGAACTCCCGCGCCGGGAATCGTTCGGGGTCGATCTCCACCCGGAGGGCGAAGTTGAAGATGTCATTGCCCTGGAGCGGCCGGAGCTGATAGCGCTGGCCACCCACCTTCTGCAGATTGTTGAGTTCCCTACTGACCCGAACCCCGTCAGGCAATGACAGGGTCACCCGCGGTCGATCGAGCAGGACGGTGAGGGCTCCTTTGAATTCCTCCTCGATGATGTCTTCGATATCGGCTTCCGAGATGTTCCAGAAGCGGCCGCCGGAGGCCGAGGCGATCGCCTCGAGAAGATCTTCCTGGTAGTCGGCGCCGATACCGATCGTGGAGGCGGTGATCCCGACGTCGCGAGCCTTGGCCGCCGTGTCGGCGAACACGGCCCGTTTGGACTCACCTCTGTTGGCCTGCCCGTCGGACAGCAGGAAGAGCCGGCTGTAGTGCGTTGTGCCCACGTGGGTCTGCAGTTCAAGCAGACCCTGATACCAGCCCAACGACAGGTTCGTCATACCGCGGGCAAAGATGGCGGAGATTCTCTGCGTGACCTGGTCTCTTGGCGTCTGCGGATTGACGATCACCTCGGCGACGTCGTCGAAGGTCACCACCGTCAGTTGATCGTTCGCGCCGAGGCGGCGGAAGATGTTGGCGCAGCTTGCTTTCGCCGTGTCGAGTTTGTCTCCCGACATGCTTCCGCTGCGGTCGATGACCAGGCAGAGATTCATCGGCCCGGCGGGCTCTTCTCGCGTTTCCGCCGACTGACAGGAGACCTCTACCACTAGATCGACTTCGCTGATGGCGTCATCGCGGACCACGGGGCGCTCGGGAAGGAGAGAAAGGGTCGTGGCGTCCATGGAAAATCCTCACACTTCGGGCCTTCATGATGCCCGACCGCTCCGTTGATCGGCAGGGAAAGCCAAAATCTCATTGGCAGTGTGGGAGGTGCTCCTCGTTGCGGGTCATCGGAGCGTCACGGTGACGCGCTCGATGAGTCGGCTGCGAAAGGTGGATCCCGGGAGTGAAGGGAGCGCAGTCATGAGAATGAGGTGTCGCTACCACGAAAAGCGTGGAAGGTGAAGTTCATGGTTGATTGGCGCTTTTCGGATGGTCGTGTGGGGCGGCGAGCCAGATGGCTTCCAGCGCTCACGCACAAACGCCTGGAGTGCGGTCAGAGAGCGGAGCGAGACCCGTTCATGGGCGCGAGAAGATTTTTCCCGGTCAGTGTCCCGACGGCTGGAGCCACACTCCCGAACGGGGGTGCGGCATCTGGAGGTGTCGGCGGAAGTCCTCCGTGAGGCCGGGCAGGTGACTCTAAAAGTGCGCGCTGTCGTTGTACGCGGACGGCCGCGAATCTCAGCCCGCAGGCGCGGCGCGGGCCGCCGACAGGGTGTGAGGGCGGACCGCGGCGCCTCCCGTCCGGGATGCGGGAGAGGTGAGAGAGCGCTCCCGGAGCCTTGAGAGTGCGCCTCCTTGCGGCCTCCTGTCAAGCCCTCGGTTCATCCGGCGGAAACAGGCAGCACATCGGCGCGCAATTCACGAAACTTTTTGAGAGCGCTCTCAGTGTCTCTCGGGTGCGATCAGATCCCGTGTATTACCAGGTGAAACCGCAGCGAAGCGGAGGGACCGCTCCCTGGTGACGTCGCGTTCCGAAGATCAGGTAACGGCGATCGTTACCCCATCGGCTGTTGACACGCCCGCGGACCGAGGAAGACCCTTCTCGGGGAGCGCTCCCTCCAAGATCATAGTGATTGCCCCCCAGGGAGGGTCTATGGGCAAGCTTCGCCCCGGGCTGGTCACCCCTCTGCTCGCCACCGTTCTGGTTCTTGGTGCGTCGGCCTGCGGAGGCGGTACGGACGCCGGCGCCTCGCCGGGTGCTTCCCAGCCGGCCGAGAAGATCAAGCTCACCGTCGCGCTGTTCAGCGACTTCCACTTCGCGCCGCTGTACCAGGAGTTCAAGAAGACGCACCCCAACGTCGACATCGTCGAACGCCGCGCGCAGTTCAACGACCACCACACCAACCTCACCACGCAGCTCGCCACCGGTTCCGGCGCCGCCGACGTGATCGCGGTGGAGGCCGGATACATCGCCACCTTCACCCCGCTCGCCGACAAGTTCCACGACCTCCACCAGTTCGGCCTCGCCAAGCGGCAACCCGACTACCTGGACTGGAAGTGGCGGCAGGGCCTGTCCTCCGACGGCTCCAAGCTGCTCGGCCTCGGCACCGACATCGGCGGCCTCGCCATGTGCTACCGCACCGACCTGTTCAAGAAGGCCGGCCTGCCGACCGAGCGCGGCGAGGTCTCCGCGCTGTGGCCCACGTGGGAGGCGTACATGGAGGCGGGCAAGAAGTTCACCGCCGCCAAGGTCTCCGGCGCCAAGTGGTTCGACGGCCCGGGGGAGAACTTCCGCGCCATGGTCGACCAGGCGCCGGTCGGCTTCTACGACCAGCAGAACAACCTCGTCGCCGGCACCAACCCCGACGTGCGCAAGGCGTGGGACCTGTCGGTCGCGATGATCCAGGCCGACCAGTCGGCGAAGCTCGCCGCGTTCAGCCCGCCGTGGAACACCGGCCTCACCAAGGGCTCGTTCGCCACCATCATCTGCCCCTCGTGGAAGACCGGCAGCATCAAGGACGCCGCGCCCACGACCTCCGGCAAGTGGGACGTCGCGGCGGTGCCCGGCGGCGGTGGCGGCAACCAGGGCGGCACGCACCTGATGGCCCCCAAGCAGGGCAAGCACCCCAAGGAGGCCGCCGAGCTGATCGACCTGCTCACCAACAAGGACACCCAGCTCAAGCTGTTCACCGACGCCGGCGCCCTGCCGTCCATCCCGGCGCTGTACGACGACCCGACCATCACGTCGTTCGTCAACCCGTTCTTCAACGACGCCCCCACCGGCAAGATCTTCACCGACGCCGCCAAGGCCCTCAAGCCGCAGCACGTCGGCCCGAAGGCCGGTGACGTGCTCACCGCGTTCGGCAACGGCCTGCAGCGCATCGAGCAGGGCAGTCAGGCGCCCGAGGAAGCGTGGCAGCAGGTGCTCAAGGATCTGGGCCGGATCAAGTAGCCCTGGCGCGCGGACTCGCGGAAAGGAGGTCGCCATGGCGACCCGCGCCCCCCTGGCGGTGACCCCGTCCCGCCCCCCGGCCCCCCGGCACCGGGACCGCGCGAGGTGGCGCCACCTCGCGCACCGGCTCGACGTCAAGGCGTCCCCGTACGCCTACGTCACGCCGTACCTGCTGCTGTTCTGCGCATTCGGCCTGTTCCCCCTGCTGTACACCGCGTGGGTGAGCCTGCACGACTGGACGCTGCTGTCCGACGTGCACACCTTCATCGGGCTGGACAACTTCACCGCCCTGCTCGGTGACGACTACTTCTGGAACGCCACGTTCAACACCCTGTCCATCGGCGTCCTGTCCACGGCACCCCAGCTCGCGCTGGCCATCTGGCTGGCCCACCTGCTGAACCGGCCGCTGAGGGCGCAGACGATCTTCCGGGTCACCCTGCTGCTGCCCAACGTCACGAGCGTCGTCGCGGTGGTCGTCATCTTCAGCCAGCTCTTCGGCCGCGACTTCGGCCTCATCAACTGGGTGTTGTCGTGGTTCGGCGTGGGCACCATCGACTGGAACGCCGGCACCGCGTCGTCGCACGTCGCCATCTCCGTCATGATCATGTGGCGGTGGACCGGGTACAACGCGCTCATCTTCCTCGCGGCGATGCAGGCGGTGCCACGCGAGCTGTACGAGGCCGCCACCATCGACGGCGCGACCGGCTTCACCCAGCTCCGCAAGATCACCATCCCGATGATCCGCCCCACCGTCGTGTTCGTGGTCATCACCTCGACCATCGGGGCCATGCAGGTGCTCGCCGAGCCCCTGCTGTTCGGCGTCTACAGCCTCACCGGCGGCCCCGACCGGCAGTACCAGACGCTCTCGCTGTTCATCTACGAGAACTTCACCAAGCTCGACTTCGGCTACGCCTCGGCGATCTCCTGGATGATGTTCGTGTTCATCGTGGTCGCGGCCGGCGTCAACTACCTGCTCACCCGCCGAGCGAGAGGAAGCCTGACGTGATGCCGCGCACCCACCCCGGCCTGGCCCGCACGCTCACGTACCTGACACTGCTCGCGGTGGCGTTCTTCTCGGCCCTGCCCCTCTACTACAGCGTGGTGGTCGCCTCCCGCGACAACGCGGCGCTCGCCGAGGTGCCGCCCCCGCTGATCCCCGGCGGCAACCTGATCGCCAACATCGGCCGGGTGTTCGACACCGTGCCGTTCGCGCTCGCGCTGCTCAACTCGGTGTTCGTCGCCGGCAGCGTCGCGCTGTCGGTGATGTTCTTCTCCACCATGGCGGGGTTCGCGTTCGCCAAGCTGCGTTTCCGCGGCAACAAGATCCTGCTGGTGGTCACCGTGGCCACGATGATGGTGCCGACCCAGCTCGGCATCATCCCGCTGTACATGCTCATGGTGAAGCTGGAGTGGACCGGCTCGATGTACGCGCTCATCGTGCCCGCGCTGATCAACGCCTTCGGCGTGTTCTTCATGACGCAGTACCTGTCGCGGGCCCTGCCGACCGAGCTGCTGGAGGCCGGCCGGGTGGACGGCTGCTCGACCTGGGGCCTGTTCTGGCACGTGGTGCTGCCCACCGCGCGGCCGGCCGCCGCGGTACTCGGCATGCTGACGTTCATGTCGGCGTGGAACGACTATTTCTGGCCGCTCGTCGCGCTGACCCCGGAGAACCCGACCGTGCAGGTGGCGCTCTCGACGCTCGCGGCAGGATATGTGAGCGACTACGCGCTCAGCCTGGCGGGCACCGCCCTCGGCACCCTGCCGCTGGTGCTCGTGTTCGCCCTGCTGGGAAAGCAGGTCATCGGAGGAATCATGCAAGGAGCTGTGAAGGGATGACCATGACCGTCACCACTCGGGGGACCCTGCCTTCATATCTGACGGAGGGGCCGGCGGTCTTCCCCCAAGGTTTCGTCTGGGGCGCCGCCACGGCGTCCTACCAGATCGAGGGCGCGGCCAGGGACGACGGCCGCGGCGTCTCCATCTGGGACAGCTTCTCGCACACTCCGGGGAAGGTCGCCTTCGGCCACACCGGCGACGTCGCCTGCGACCACTACCACCGCTACGCCGACGACGTGCTGCTGATGGCGGACCTCGGCCTGGCCGCCTACCGGTTCTCCGTCGCGTGGCCCCGGATCCAGCCGGACGGCGCCGGGCCGATCAACCCCCGCGGGCTGGACTTCTACGACCGGCTGGTCGACAGCCTGCTCGACGAGAGCATCACGCCGTACGCCACCCTGTACCACTGGGACCTGCCGCAGGCGCTGGAGGACCGGGGCGGCTGGACCTCCCGCGACACCGCGTACCGCTTCGCCGAGTACGCCGCGGCCGTGCACGCCCGCCTCGGTGACCGGGTGGCGCACTGGACCACGCTGAACGAGCCGTGGGTGACGGCGTTCCTCGGGTACGGCACCGGCGTGCACGCGCCCGGCCGCACCGACCCGGCGCAGGCCCTGCGCGCCGCGCACCACTTCCTGCTCGGCCACGGCCTCGCCACCCAGGTGCTGCGCCCGGCGGGCGCCCGCGAGGTCATGCTCGTGATCAACTCCTCGCCGGTGATCACCCCCGAGCAGGTGACCGACCCCGCCGCCGAGGTGTCGGAGGCCGACGCCGAGGCCGTGCACCGCGTGGACTGCCTGCTCAACCGGCAGATCCTCGACCCCGTGCAGCGCGGCGCCTATCCCGAGGAGGTGCTGCGCATCGTCGAGCGGTACGCCGGGCTCGGCCACATCCACGACACCGACCTGCGCGACATCCACCAGCCCGCGGACGTGATCGGCGTCAACTACTACAACCCGTGCGTCGTGCGGTCCGGCCCCGGGCAGCCGTCCAACCCGGCCTTCCCCGGCACCGAGGACATCGAGTTCGCCTCCGCCGACGCCGCCACCACCGCCATGGGCTGGCCCATCGTGCCCTCCGGGCTGTCCCGGCTGCTGGTGCGGCTGTCCGCGGACTACCCCGAGGCCGGCCTGATGGTCACCGAGAACGGCGCCGCGTTCGACGACGTCGTCACCCCGGGCGAGACGGGTCCCCGGGTGCACGACGCCGAGCGCACCGCGTACCTCGACTCGCACCTGCGGGCCGTGCACGCCGCCGTGGAGGCGGGGGCGGACGTCAGGGGGTACCTGGTGTGGTCCCTGCTGGACAATTTCGAGTGGGCCGAGGGGTACCACCGCAGGTTCGGTATCGTGCACATCGACTTCGCCACGCAGCGGCGGATCCTGAAGGACAGCGCCCTGTGGTACCGCGACGTCGTGCGGGAGAACGGATTGGTATGAAACGACCCACCTTGGCGGCGGTCGCCGCGCGGGCGGGGGTGTCGAAGTCCAGCGTGTCGCGGGTGGTGAACGGGGAGACCACGGTCACCCCCGCCATCCGCGAGCTGGTGATCAGGGCGGTCCGCGAGCTCGGCTACGTGCCGAACGGCGCGGCCCGCAGCCTCGCCACCCAGCGCACCAACGCGGTCGCCGTCATCGTGTCGGACCCACCGAAAGGGCTCAGCTCCGACGACCCCATGTTCTCTGCGGTGGTCCGCACGGTGAGCCGGGTGCTGGAGTCGGCGGGCATGCAGGTCACCCTCATGCTCGCCGGCTCGGCGGAGAGCCGCCTGCGGGTGGAGCAGTTCGTCGCCGCCGGCCACGTCGCCGGCGTCATGCTCGTCTCGATGCACGGCGCCGACCCGCTGCCCGCCTCCCTGGCCCGCATGGGCTTCCCCATGGTGGCCTTCGGCCGCTCCAGCGGCGGCCTGCCCTACGTCGACAACGACAACACCGGCGGCGCCTCCGTGGCCGTGCGGTACCTGCTGGACCAGGGCCGCCGCCGCATCGCCACCATCACCGGCCCCCTGGACATGATCGCCTCCCAGGACCGCCTCACCGGCTACCGCGAGACCCTGCGCGACACCGGCCGCCGCTCCATCGTGGCGATCGGCGACTTCACCCGCGTCTCCGGCTACGAGGGCATGCGCCAGCTCCTGGAGGACGACCCCGCCCTGGACGCCGTCTTCGCCGCCAACGACCTCATGGCCATCGGCGCCCTGAGGGCCCTGCGCGAAGCCGGCCGCCGCGTCCCCGACGACGTGGCGGTCGTCGGCTTCGACGACATCGAGGCCGCCCTGTACACCGCCCCACCCCTGACCACGATCCGCAGCCCCATGGAGGACCAGGCCGCCGCCACGGCCGAGCTGCTGCTCAGCCTGTTCACCGGCGCCCCGGGCACCCCGGTGATCATGCCGCACCGCCTGGTGGTCAGGGAGTCGGCCTGACCCCGTGACGGCACCGGTCACGGGCACGGCGGCCGGTACGGGATCTCGTCCCCGACGTGCCGCCGCCACTCCGCCCGGGTGTAGGCGTTCCCGTTGACGGCGCAGATCCGGCCGGCGGACACCCGCTCGTCCAGCGGCCAGAGCCGCAGCGTCCCGTCCGTGCTGGTGCTGGCCAAGGTGCGCCCGTCAGGGCTGAACGCCACCGCGTGGACCAGGCCGGTGTGCCCGGTGAGCGGGCCGCCGAGCGGGACGGGCCGGGACCGGTCGGTGAGGTCCCAGAGCCGGATCGTGGCGTCGGCGGCGCCGGTGGCGAGCGTGCGCCCGTCCGGGCTGAACGCGACCGTGCCGACGCTGTCGGTGTGCCCGGGGAGCGGCGTGCCGAGCGCACGCGGCCTGGCCGGATCGGCGACGTCCCACAGCAGCACCGTGCGTTCCCCGCCGCCTCCGGCGAGGGTGCGGCCGTCAGGGCTGAACGCCACCGCGTTCACGATGCCGCGGTCGATCCGGGCGACGCGCCGTCCCTTCGCCGGATCGCGCACGTCCCAGAGCGCCACTTCGTTGTCCGCGGCGGCGAGGACACGGCCGTCGGGGCGGAAGGCCACCTCGTCGATGGTGGTGCCGCCGTTCCCGAGCGCACGGCCCGGTACGGAGGGGCGGACGGGATCGCCGACGTCCCACAGGCGAATGAAGCCGCCTGAGTCGGCGTTGGCCGCGAAGCGGCCGTCCGGCCGCATCGCCACCGTGTAGTACGCCGAGCTGCTCGTGTGACGCTCGGGACGCGGCCGGTTGAGTGGTCGCGGGCGCGCCGGATCCGACACGTCCCAGAGCCACAGCGAGTCCTCGCCGGTGAGGGAGCCGCCCCCGGTGCCGGCCAGCAGCCGGCCGTCCGGACCGAGCGACAGGGCGGCGATGTGGTCCGGCGCCTTCACCCGGCCGAGCGGTCTCCCGCGGCCGGGGCCCGCGGCGTCCCACAGCTCCACCACGTCGCCGGCCGCGACGACGACCACACGTCCGCCCGACGCGAAGGCCAGGTCCGATGCGGCGGCGCCGGGCTGCCGCTGGTCCGGGAGGTCCCACAGCCGCACCGTCTTGTCCGCGCTGCCGCTGACGACATCGTGCCCCCCGGAGCCGAACGCGATCGAGACCACATCGTCGGTGTGACCGGTGAGCGGCCGTCCGAGGGCGGCGGGCGAGTAGGGATCGGTGACGTTCCACAGCCGTAGGGTGCGGTCGTCGCCCGCGGTGGCCAGCGTGCGCCCGTCGGGGCTGAAGACCACGGTGCGGACGTCGTCGGTGTGACCGGTGAGCGGCTGGGCGGTGAGGTCGGCCTCCGCGGGCCGGGTGACGTCCCACAGGGCCACCGTGCGTTCCAGCCCACCGCCGGCCAGCGTGTGGCCGTCGGGGCTGAACGCGACCGACAGGACCGAGCCGTTCTGCGTGAGCCGGGGTCCTGTCCTGACCGGGCGGCGGGCGTCGGTGGTGTCCCACAGCAGCACCGCGCCGTCGTTGCCGGCGCCCGCCAGCAGGCGGCCGTCCGGGCGGAACGCCACCGAGTAGACGGCGCCGGTGTGCCGCAGCGGGCGGCCGAGGCGCACGGGCCTCGCCGGGTCGGTGAGGTCCCACAGCGGGATCCGCCCGTCGTTGCCCGCGGCGGCGAGGACACGGCCGCCGGGGGTGAACGCCAGCGAGTGCACGATGTCGCCGTGGGGCAGCTCGCGCTTCAGCCGGGCGGGGCGGGCGGCGTCGGTGACGTCCCACAGCAGGATCGCGCCGTCCTTGGCGGTGACGAGCAGGCGGCCGTCTGGGCTGAACGCCGCCGCGTCCAGCGAGGTGTAGTGGCCGGGATCGTCGTCGGTGGGCACCTCGGAGAGCAGGCGCGGCCGCAGGGGGTCGCCGATGTCCCACAGCCGCAACCGCTCGTCGCGGCCCACGGCGGTCATCAGGTGACGTCCGGGGCTGACGGCCACCGCGGCGACCTCGGCGCCGGTCGTGGCGAGGGTGGCGGACAGCGGGGTCTGTCCCACCGTGAGCAGCCGGGTGTAGGTCTCAGGGCCGGGACGCATGCGGTGCGCCACCAGGGTGAGACGGGCGGAGAGCGACACGTCGGAGGGGGCGGCGCGGTCGGCCTCGGCCAGCACCCGGTTGTACACCGCGAGGTCGCGCTGGCGCAGGGCCTCGGCTTGCTGGCGCAGGGCCTCGCCCCCGGTGCGGAACGCGTACACCGCGGCGGTGGCGGCGATGACGGCCAGCACGGTGAGGACGGCGATCACGCCGGTGCGCAGGCGCGCCGCGCGTCCCTCCTGCCTGACGCCGGCGGTGAGGAACGCCCGGGCGGCGGGGCTCAGCTCGCCGGGCGGGACCGACGCGGCCCAGTCGCGGGTGACGGCGAGACGGTTGCCGCGGAACACCAAGGAGGGGTCGCGGCCGCCGCGTTGCCAGTCGCTCGCGGCGTCCTCCAGGTCCTGGTGGATCAGCCGGCCCGCCCGGTCGTCGTCGATCCAGCGCCGCAGCCTCGGCCAGCTTCGCAGCAGGGCCTCGTGGGTGATCTCCACGGTGCCCTGGTGGAGGCTGAGCAGCCGGGCGCGGGCGAAGGTGTCGACCACGGTCTCGGTGGTGGCCGGGTCGGCGCTCGCCCCGATCAGCTCGCCGCGCGACAGGCGCCGCCGGGTGTCGTCGCTCGCCTCGCCGATGCGCACCAGCCGCAGGAACGTCGCCCTGGCCACCCGCTGCCCGGCGGCGTCCAGGCCGGTGAAGGCGCTGTCGGCGGTGGTGGCGACGGCGCGCTGGATGCCTCCGGTGAGGCGGTAGCCCTCCACGGTGAGCGTCGCGCCGTGCCGCTGCTGCCAGGTGGCCCGCAGCGCGTGCGCCAGCAGCGGCAGCCGTCCCGCCTCGTACGCCGCGCCGCCCGCGCCGCCCGCGCCGTCCCCGGGTACCACGCCGAGGTCGCGCAGCAGCAGTTCCACAAGGCCCGGCTCGATGTCCAGGCCCACGTCCTGGGCGGGGTGCACGATCGCCTCGCGGATCTCGGCGGCGGACATCGCGCCGAACACCAGCGGGCCGCGTTCCAGCGCGGAGCGCATCCTCGGGAACCCGGCGCACGCGCCGTAGAAGTCGCCACGGATCCCGGCCACGACGATCGCCACCGGCCCGCCGCCGTCGCCCGGGTCGTCCGCCATCGAGGCGAGGGCGTCGATGAACGCGCGCTGCCGTTCCTCGTCGCCGGCGCTCAGGGTGAACAGCTCCTCGAACTGGTCCACCACCACGGCGACCCGGCCGCCCCCGCCGCCGGAGCGCGCGCGGAGCATGGCCGCGGCCTCGCCCGGGTCGGCCTCGAGCGCCTCGGCCACCTCAGCGGGATCGTCATGGGTGAGGGCGCAGAGCTGGGTGGCCAGGGCGCGCAGCGGCGCGGCGGTGGGCGTGAACACCATGCGGGCCCAGCGGGCCGACCCCGGCACGGCGCCCTGTTCCAGCCGGGGCAGCAGCCCGGCCCGCAGCAGCGACGACTTCCCGGCTCCCGACGGGGCCACCACCACCTGGATGCCGCCCTCGCGCTGCCGCGTGTCCAGGCGGGCGGTCAGCTCGGCGATCAGTCCGTCCCGCCCGAAGAACCACCGCGCCTGCTCGGGCCCGAACGCCGCCAGCCCCGGGTACGGGCACTCCGGCACCGGCCCGCCCGCCACGGCCCGCCGCCGCGCGTCCCCCGTCTCCCCGTAGTGGAAGTGCTGGTCCCGCGCCGCCTGGAACACTCGCGCCTGCCCCGACGCGTACGCCTCCACCCGCACCTCGGGAAGCCGTGCCTCGGGTTCCACGGATGCCGGTTCACGCGGGTCTGGTTCCCGTGCTTCAGGAACCTGCCCGCCGGGATCGCCGGGTTCCGGTTCCCGTTCCTCTGGTGCAGGCGGTTCCGGCTCGTGGGGGGTGGGCGGGGTCACCGTTCGGTGATGTGCTGGTCGCCGGCGGACTGGTAAACGCGGGCGTTGCCGGAGGCGGTGGCGGTGGCGTTGAGCACGACCGGGGCGGGAGGAGGCGGCGCGGCGGGGGGCGGGGCGCACACCTCGCCGAGCAGGCGGCGCAGCTCCAGGGCCATGGTGGGGTCCTCGCGCAGCAGCCGCTGGAGGCGGACCTGCCAGGCCTCGGCGATGGTCGTCTCGGCCTCGGTGTCCCCCTCCTCGCGGCAGGCGAGCACCTCGGCGCGCGCCTCGGTGAGCTCCCGCTCCACCGCGGCGGCCTCCTCCGGGCGGACCCTGCGCCACAGCGTGACCACCCCGGTCCTGGCCTGTTCCCACGCGTCCGTGGCGATGGCGGTGATCAGGGCGGTACCGGCGGCCAGCACGATCGGATCCATGCCCGTCCCTTACATTCCGTAGACCGGGATTCACGCTAAATGATCCACCCCGATCACCGCCAGCGGGGCGTCATGGTGTGAAGGTCATGACGCCTTGGTGAGGTACGCCAGCTCCGTGGACCAGGTCTCCGGGTCGGGGGACTCCTCGGGGTCGGTCAGCCAGAAGTCGAACCGGCCGCGCCAGACCTCCACGCCGTTCTCCACGTGGGTGTCGAAGCGGACGCCGTTGCCGGCCGCCCACGTGTCGACCTCCTGGATGGTGTGGGACAGGCGGTCGGGGTGGCCGTCGTGCACGGCCACCAGGTAGCGGCCCGCGGGGATGGTGCCGGCGATCACGCGGCCGTCGCCCTCGACGGGGGTGGGGACGGGGACGCCCACCTCCAGGCGGAACTCGCGCTCCCGGTCGCCGGCAACCCAGTACCGGTAGAACGGGGGACCGGCGGGGCTGACGCCGTGGGCGGCGAGCCAGGCGAACATCTCGGGGACCAGGGCGTTGACCTCGCCCCAGCGGGCGAAGGACGCGGTGATCGGGATGGCGGCGTACGGGCGGGCCTCGCGGTACTCCACGGTCGGGGTCACGGGCATGGGTCACCTCTGGATCGGTCGTCGGTCACTTCTCGCCGAGGTATACCGAACGGGCCGCCGGAACTCATCGGTGTCACGGGAGAAAGGCCGGCAATCCGAACCGGGGCAGGTCGGGGGCGGCGTCGAGGTACGAGTGGAGGGCGGCGAGGCGGCCGTCCCGCGGTTCGGCCACGATCAGCGCCCACGGCCGGTGGCGGCCCGGGCCGGCGGGGGCGCCGTCGCGGCCGGCGGGCAGGTAGTGGCCGAAGGCGGGGTGGCCGTTGGCGGTGGTGGGGAGCAGGCGGGAGCCCTTGCAGAAGTCGCTGTGGAGCAGGGCCTCGCGGATGTGGGTCCGGCCGCGCAGCCACCACCGGAACGGCGGCATGGACATCGTGGCGTCCTCGCGCAGCAGCGTGACCAGCGCCTCGACGTCGTAGCGCTCGAAGGCGGCGGCGTACCTGTCGATCAGGTCGCGGTGGGCCGCTTCCAGCGGCGCGGGGGGATCGGCGGGCACGCGGTCGCCCATGGTGGCGCGGGCCCGCTGCAGGGCGCTGTTGACCGACGCCACGGTGACGCCGAGCAGCGCGGCGACCTCGGCGGACGTCCAGGCGAGCACGTCGCGCAGGATCAGCACGGCCCGCTGCCGGGGCGGCAGGTGCTGCAGCGCCGCCACGAACGCCAGCCGGATCGTCTCCCGCGCGACCGTCACCTCGGCGGGGTCGCCGCCGGCGGCGATCACCCGGTCGTCGTGCACCGGCTGGATCCACGCCTCGGGGGGCAGCGGCTCCCCGATGGGCGAGCCGGGCCGCGCCGCCGGGCCGAGGTCCATGGCGACGGCCCGCCGGGCCCGGCCGCGCAGCATGTCCGAGCACACGTTGGTGGCGATGGCGAACAGCCACGTCCGCACGCTCGCCCGCTCCCCGTCGTACCGCTCCCGTGCCCGCCAGGCGCGCACCATGGTCTCCTGCACGGCGTCCTCGGCGTCCGCCGCCGCGCCGAGCATCCGGTAGCAGTACCCGGTCAGCTCGACCCGGTGCGCCTCGAACGTGTAGTGGATCTCGGCCCCCGCGGGGCTCGGCCGGGTCACGCCGGTTCGTCACCCGCGGAGGGGCAGGCGCGCCACTCGGAGGCGAGGAGGCCGTACAGCAGGTCGTCGGTCCACTCGCCCTTGATCCAGATGTGCCGGCGGCGCAGGCCCTCGCTCTGGAAGCCGAGGCGTTCGAGCAGCCGGGCCGACCGGACGTTGCGCACGTCGCAGCCGGCGGAGACCCGATGCAGGCCGCGCTCGGTGAACAGGTGCCCGAGGAAGGCGGTCAGCGCCTCGGTGGCGTACCCCTTGCCCTGGTACGCGGCGGCCAGGGTGTAGCCGATCTTCGCCTGTCTGCGGTTCCGGTGGAGTTTGACGCCGATGTCGCCGATGAGCGTGCCGTCGAGGTCGATGGCGTACGAGAACCAGCCGGGTTCCTCGGGGTCGCCGGAGGCCAGGGCGGCGACCAGGGTGACGGCGCGCTCCAGCGGGAACGGGGTCTCCCACACCTGGTAGCGGGCCACCTCGGGGTCGGAGCGGTAGGCGGCCAGCGCGGCGGCGTCGTCCGCGTGGAACCGGCGGATGGTGAGTCGGTCCGTCGAGAGCAGCACCCGCGAAGTATCGCCGATCACGCCGAGCACGTCCCACCCGTCCCCGGAGTCGATCCGCGGACGGCCGTGGCACCCCAGCGCCGGCGCGGCACGGGTGACCCGCCGCGGGCCGCTCACCGCGACCCCCGCGGGTGCGGGCACCGGAGTACGGGGAGGTCCACGGGCATGGGTCTTCCTTCGGATCCGGCCGCTGAACAAGCGGTTGGTGCTGAGGAGAAACTCTGCACGACTCTAGTGGAAATGTTTCGGGGCGCAAGACCTGGTCTCCCGAAGGTGGATCGATCCGGCCTATCGTTGCGGCTGCTCACCTGGGGTGCGCATCAGAAACGTTTCGGGGTGGGTTAGATAGTTTTCTGACCCCGTGATCGTGCACGTGCATATGCTCACGCAGGCGTGGCTTCGCGGGCGTTGTCGGCGTCCGCCCGCGGGCGCACCCGGCCCCGGACGGCGAGCCCGAAGGCGGCGACAAGGAGCCCCGCGATCCCGGACAGCACGAACGGCCCGGCGGGGCGCCACACGTCGTACAGCACGCCGCCGAACCCGGAGACGATCATGATCCCGGCCGCGCCGCAGAGGGTGTGCACCCCGAACGCCGAGCCGCGCACCGCGGCGGGCACCTGCTGGGCCAGCAGCGGCCCCGCGGTGGTGATGCCCGCGATCTCGCCCACCCCGATGAGCACCGCGACGATCACCATGCCCGAGCCCAGCGGGTCGCTCACCAGCAGCGTCGACAGGTACGCCACCGCGGCCACGAGCTGGGCGGCGATGACGAGGTTCTGCCGCGGCACCCGGTCGCCGAGCCACCCGAACACCGGCGCGCACAGCAGCGCCACCGTCTGCGAGATGCCCACCACGGCCCCCGCGCGGGCCACCGCCTCGGCGCTGGACATGCCGCGCTCGGCCACCGCGAAGTCGGTGATCCACAGCGTCATGAAGCCCACCACGATCGCGAGGTCGGCCCGCGCGACGAACGACGCGGCGTACGACAGCGCCACCCCGGGGTCGCGGGCCAGCACCACGCCCTCGCGCACCAGGCGGACCAGCGGCGGGTGCTCCCCGGGGGCGGGGGCGGTCGTCCTCGCCAGCGTCAGCCACAACACCCCGGCCAGCACGACGATCCCCGCCGCGATGAGCAGGAACGACAGCCGGGTCGCCGCCACCGGCGCCAGGCCGCGCGACTCCATGATCTGCGGCAGCCGGGCCAGCAGCAGCACCGCGACCACCGCGCCGATGCCGCCGAACACGCCGATGAGGCCGTACGACTTGCCGCGCGACCGGGTGCGCACGTAGTCGATGGCGATGGTGGAGAGCATCGCGTTGATCGCGGCCACGCCGAGCCCGAACACCACGCGCAGCGCGACCAGCACCGCCGTGTTCCCCGCGAACGGGAACAGCGCCACGCCGAGCGCGCACAGCCCGAGCCCCGCGAGCACGATGATCCGGCGCCCGAAGCGGTCGGCGAGCGCGCCGTACCACGCCAGGCTGACGATCATCGCCAGCTCGGCCGCGAAGCCGAGCAGGCCGACGACCCGGCCCTGCGCCGACTCGGGCACGCCGAGAACGGTCGTCAAGATGTGCGGCTGAGTCGAGGGAAGGAACGAGATCACCGCGGTGCCCGCGGTCGCCATCGACAACAGCGCCCACATGTTCCCCGTGGTGATCCCGTCGGCGAGCTGCGCGCCCAGCACTCGGCGCGTCCGGTCTGCGGCCATGGGAGGATCATGGCATTCTGCGTGGGTAGTGCAACGCTTTTACCGACACATACGGCTTTTCACGTGTTGACGGTTAGGATCCCACCGCATGACGCCGACACCAGGAGGACTCTCATGAATCCCGCCGCGATCGGGGGCGGTTTCAACCCAAATATCCCTAATGCGGCGCGGATGTATGACTATTTCCTCGGCGGCAAGGACAACCTTCCCGTGGACCGTGAGGCCGCCCAGCAGGTGCTGCGCTACGTCCCCGAGGTCCCCATCGGCATCCGGGAGAACCGCGCCTTCCTGCAGCGGGCCGTGCGCTACCTGGCCGGGCAGGGCATCCGCCAGTTCCTGGACATCGGCGCCGGCCTGCCCACGCAGCGGAACGTCCACCAGGTGGCGGGGGAGTACGCCCCCGGCGCCCGCACGGTGTACGTCGACAACGACCCGCAGGTGCTCGCGCACGCCCGCGCCCTGCTGCAGGACAGCCCCCTGGTGCTCGTCGTGGAGGGCGACCTGCGCGACCCGGGCCGCATCATGGACGACCCCGACGTGCGGGCCCACCTGGACTTCAGCCAGCCGATCGCCGTCCTGCTGCTGGCCATCGTGCACTTCGTCCCCGACTCCGACGACCCGGTGGGCATCATCGCGCGCATCAAGGAGTCGCTGGTCCCCGGCAGCCACCTCGCGTTGTCGCACGTCGTGATCGACGAGCGCCCGCAGGCCGCGCCCGGCGTGGAGCGGGTCTACCAGAGCGCCTCTGCGCCGTTCGTGGCCCGGATGTCCGACGAGGTCACGCCCTTCTTCGACGGCCTGGAGCTGGCCGAGCCCGGCATCGTCAACCTGCACGAGTGGCGGCCCGACACCCACCACTTCACACCGCGCCTGGAGCAGGTGGGGGCGTACTTCCTGTGCGGGGTCGGCCGCATCCCCTAGGCCTGTTCCCCGCACGAGCCGCAAAGCCCTGGTCAGGTGCTGTGTGCCCGGTACGGTGAGTGCCGGTGCGGGCCGTCGAGGGCGATGTGCGGGCCGCGGTGTGACCGAGGTCCCGGGGCCCGGTGACCTCCGGCAGTCCCGCGCGCCCGCCGGTCGCGGTGTGATGGACTTGAGCCTTGAACAGGGAGGTCATCATGTCCGGACCGATCGTGGCCGGGGTGGACGGCTCCGGCTCGGCCGCCGCGGCGGTCGAGTGGGCCGCCGAGGAGGCGGTGCGCCGGGGGGTGCCGCTGCGCGTCGTGCACGTGCGCGAGCCGTGGGCGGGGGAGGACGAGCCGCACCTGGACGCCCCGGACGGCGAGCACCACGAGGACGTCCTCACCGAGGCCGCCGAGGCGGCACGCAAGCGGGCGCCCGGCCTGGAGGTCACCACCGCGCTGCTCACCGGCACGGTGGTCGCGAGCCTGCGCGCGGAGTCCGAGACCGCCGCGCTGGTCGTCATCGGCAGCAGGGGCATGGGCGGCTTCGCCGAGCTGCTGCTCGGCTCGGTGGGCATGGGCCTCGCCGGCCACGCCCGCGGGCCGGTCGTCGTGGTCAGGGAGACCGGCGGCGAGCGGCGCGGCGAGATCGTGGCCGGGTACGACGGGTCGCCGCACGCGGAGGCCGCCCTGCGGTTCGCCCTGGAGCAGGCGGCCAGGCACGGTGCCCGGCTGCGCGTCGTGTACGCCTGGCCCGCGCCGCCGCCGGCGCCGTACGGCCTCTCCTACGGCGACCTGGTGCAGGCGGCCTTCGACGCCGAGGCGAACCGGGTGCGCGAACGTGTGGCCGCCTGGCGTGAGGAGTACCCCGGCGTCGACGTCCGCGACGAGGTGGTCGTCGGCCACCCCGTGCCCGCCCTCACCGAGGCCTCCGAGCAGGCGGATCTGGTCGTGGTCGGCTCCCGCGGCAAGGGCCCGCTGGCGTCCCTGCTCGGCTCGGTGAGCCATGGCGTGCTGCACCACGCGCACTGCCCCGTGGCCGTGGTCCGCCCACCTGAGCAGAGCTGACCGCGCGGTCACACCGGCGCGGGGGCCGGGGCGAGGAACCGTACGGTGTAGGACATCCTGCCCGGCAGGTCCGGTGCCGTGCAGACCAGCACCGGGCACGGCGCGGACCTCAGCACCGCCGTGACCGTCGAACCGTCCAGCGGGCGCTGCCCGTACCCCGCCCCGATCACCAGCAGCGCCGCGTCGGCCGCGTGCCGGGTGAGCACCTCGCCCGGCCGGCCGGCCGCGATCAGGCACCGCACCGCGACGGATCCCGCCGCGCTCAGCACCGAGGCCACCAGGTCGTCCAGTGCCCTGCGCGCCGCGTCGGTGACGACCTCGCCCTCCCGGCCGACCCGCACGACATCCAGCCGGGCCTCCCGCTCGCGCGCCTCCTCGCCGGCCCTGCGCAGGGCGGCGAGAGCGTGCGGCGAGTCGTCCATCCCCACGACGACGTATTCAGGTTGAGACATACGGTCTCTCCCTTTCCTAGGCTTTGACCGGAATTGCACACTTCACCGGAGTTCTCTCACGGAACACCGCACACATTTCCACCTCCGCCCCCATTGCCGACACAGGCGGCTTCTGGCCACGACAGTGGTCCCCAAAAGGCCGTACGCCCCGCAAGTGACGCCTACCGATAAAATCAAATAATCCCCACCAATACCGCGAGAATCCCCATATCTCGCGCTTGGTATTTCCGGACACTCTCCCAGAATCCGGTCACCCGGTGGTGTCAGGGGAGGTAACCCTCTGTAGTGCTGTGAGGGTTCAGGCGTGCGCGGGGTGGAGGGCCCGGCGGGTCACCTCGCGGGCGCAGGGCCAGGAGAAGGCGACGGCGGCGCCGCTGTGGCCGTAGTTGTGGATCACCCGCGTCCCGCCCACGAGTTCCTCCTCCAGGCGGATGGCGGAGCGGGAGGCGCGGAAACCCACCTCCACGGAGAGGACACGGGCCTCGGCGATGCGGGGCTCCACGGCGGCGCACCGAGAGATGATCTCCTCGGTCTGCACGGGGTCGGGCGTGCGCGACCAGTCGTCCCGGGTGGCGGTGCCGCCGAGGACGAGGCGGGAACCGTGCGGCATGAACATGGTCATCGCCTTGGCGCGGCTGAACTGGAAGAAGTAGGTGTCCAGGCCGGGGTTCTCCACCACCACGTGCTGCCCGCGCACGGGGTGGACGTCCGGGTCGGGGACGAGGTGACGCGCCTCGGCGCCCGCGCAGTTGACGATCACGGGGGCCTGCGCGGCGGCCTCGGCGAGGGACTCGAACCGGCCGATCTCCAGCACGCCGCCGGCGGCGGTGAGGCGGCCCGTGAGGTGGCGCAGGTAAAGCGGCATGTCCACGACGGGGGTGGACAGCCAGAAGGCCTCGGCGAAGCCCGCGTGCTCCTCGGGCGCGCACGGGCGGTGGCCGGGCAGGGGACGCGCCCACGAGACGTCCTGCGCGCGGTGGCTCACCCAGCGGCCCGGCATGACGCTCACCCCGGTGCCCGGCCGCCCGGCGAGGGCGGCGAACTCGGCCACGCCCTCCCGGTGCCGGCGCATCATGGTCTCGATGGGGGGCCAGCTCTCCGCCTCGTCCGGCGGCGCCAGCGAGGGCCCCATGAGCACGGCCAGGGCCACCGCGGACGTGGTGGCGAGCGGCGGCTCGGCCGCCCGCACCAGGACCGGGACCCCCTGCTCCGCCAGGCACACCGCCGTGGTCAGCCCGGTCACCCCGGCACCGATGACCAGTACGTCCGGACGACGCGCCACGGTACCTCCTCGGCCCGGCGGACGGAGGCGGAGCCTGCCCCCACGCCAGCATCCACGCGCCGTCCCTGGAGGTTCAACCTGGCCGGGCCCGCGTAGGGGCACCCCTACGGCAGGGGGGACACGACCGGCGCGGTATGCCGGTACCGCCGTGCGGCCCGGTGGTGCGGTATGCCGGTACCGCCATGCGGCCCCGGCGGTGCGGCGGGTCCGCTAGTACATTGGCGCGTGTGCCGGGCAGAGCGGGTGGAGAGGCGGTGCCGGTGACGTCGGCGAGGCTAGCGTGGCTGGACGCGTTGCGGGGCGTGGGGGCCATGGCGGTGTTCGCCGAGCACCTGGTCCCATGGGTGATCCCGTCGCTGCGGTCCTACCAGTTCAGTCTCGGCGTCTACGGCGTGCTGGTGTTCTTCCTGGTCAGCGGCTACATCATCCCCACGTCCCTGCAACGGCACGCCGACCCGGGCGCCTTCTGGATCGGGCGCCTGTCGCGCCTGTACCCGCTGTACCTCGCGGTCTGCGCCCTGGTGCTCGCCGTCGGCCCGTGGGTGCCGCCCCGCCCGACCGTGGTCGCGGACGCCTCCGCGGTGCCGGCGCACGCGACGATGCTGCTGGACGTCCTCGGGGTGGGCGGCCTCGCCGACACCATGTGGACGTTGTCCTACGAGATGGTGTTCTACCTGCTGGTCACCGCCCTGTACGTCACCCCGGGCCGCGCCGGCCGGCCGTTGCCCGCGCCCGCCGTGCCGTTCGCCCTCGGGGCCGTGGTGGCGGGGCTGCTGCTGACGGGGCCGCCGCTGTCCGGCACCTGGTTGCCATGGGTGGCGGGCGCGGTGTTCGCCAGCGGGCTGGCCTGCCTGATCGCGGGCCGGTTCACGGTCACGGCGGCCCGCGTGCTCGGCCTGACGGCGCTGGCCCTGCTGGTGCTGAGCAGCAGGGTCCCGTGGTTCGGGCTCGCCGTGCTGGCCGTGATGTTCGCGGGCACCGCGATCCGCCGCTGGGAGGACGGCGAGGGGAGCCTGTGGCCGGTCGCGGTGACCGCCGCGCTGGTGCTGCTGGCCCCGGTGAACGCCCCGCAGGCCGGGTGGTGGTGGGTGCAGCCGGACGTGTGGGTCACCACGATCGTGCTCGCGGCGGCGACGTTCGCCGGGGGCATGGCGCTGCGCGGCCGCCGCCTGCCCCGGTGGCTGGTCTGGCTCGGCGCGGTCAGCTACTCGGTCTACCTGCTGCACCACCCGCTGCTGAAGTACTTCGTGGAGCTCACCGGCGACCTGCGCGGCGCGCCCCTGCCCGCGCAACTGGCGATGGCGGCGCTGTTCACCGCGGCCGTCCTGCTGGCCGCCACCGTCACCTACCGCCTAGTCGAACGTCCCGGCCAGGCCCTCGGCCGCCGCCTGATCGCCCGCCGCCGCGCCGCCCGCCCCGCGCCGTCCGAGGTGGCCGCCAAGACCGGTTGAGGCGGGGGTCTAGAACCGGTCGCCCAGGTCCAGCAGGTCGCGCACCCGCACGGCCTTCCCGGTGGCCAGCGACTCGTTGCCCGCCAGCCCAGTCAGCAGCGACAGCGCCCCGTCGCGCTCGGTGGCGCGCCGCCCGAGCGGGTCCGGTGCCGTCGTGGGGGAGAACAGCGCCGCCGTCATGCGGGCGTCGGCGCCGCCGTGGCCCTCCCGCGTGTGGTCGCCGAGGTCGACGTCGTACCCGGTACGCCAGAACGGGTGCACCCGCACCCGCGCCCATCCCTGCTCGGCCTCGGCGCTGTGCGGCGACGCGCCCCTCAGCCCGCCGCCGCGCGGGGAGACGTGGTCGTTCTCCACGACCTCCAGCTCCAGCCGTCCCCCGCTGCCGTTGAACATGACCCGGTAGCCCTCCCACGGGGAGTAGGCCGTCAGGTGGTAGCTCATCGTCGCGCCGGTGGAGTAGCGCACCACCACCGCGAGGTCGTCCTCGATGGTGACGCCCGGCGCGAACACGTTCCGGTCGCGGTGGTACCCGTCGTAGGTCTCGTTGTCGAGGTACAGCCGCCGCAGGCTCTCGCTGCCGGCGAGGTGCAGCGCGAACGGGTCGCCGGCCGCCTCCGCCGCCCCGTGCGCCCGGTCGTAGTCGCGCGCGTAGCCGTGCCGCCTGCCCTGCTCGTCGCCGTAGAAGAACAGCCGGCCCTCGGCGTACACCCGCTCCGGCACGGCGCCGAGCCACCAGTTGACCAGGTCGAAGTGGTGGGTGGCCTTGTGCACCAGCAGCCCGCCGGAGTTCGCCTTGTCGCGGTGCCAGCGCCGGAAGTAGTCGGCGCCGTGCCGGGTGTCGAGCAGCCACTCGAAGTGCACCGACCCGACCTCGCCGATCTCACCCCCGGCGAGCACCCGCCGCACCGCCTCGTGCACCGGGTTGTACCGGTAGTTGAACGTCACGGTGACCCGCCGTCCGCTGCGCTCCACCGCGTCGAGGACGGCACGGCACCGGGCGGCGTCGATGGTCATGGGCTTCTCGGTGACCACGTCCCGCCCGGCGTCCAGGGCGGCGACGATGTACCGGTCGTGCACCCGGTCCACGGTGGTGACCAGCGCGACGTCCACCTGCTCCTCGTCCAGCATCCGCAGGAAGTCCGCCGCGTCGTGGACGGCCACCGGGGCCAGCCCGCGCGCGACCAGCGCGTCGTTGTGGTACCGCGCACGGCCGGGGTTGCTGTCGGCCAGCGCGACCAGCTCGCAGTGCTCGGCGTGGTCGGCGGTGAGCGCCCGGACGAACATCCCGGCCCGCGCGCCGGTGCCGACGATCGCGTACCGCGTACGCCGCCCGCCGGACGGTGAGCCGCTGGACATGCTGCCTCCTCGTGAAGCCGTGAGCGGTCGCCGCGGTGGCCTCAGTCGCCGGGCTCCTCGTCGCCCGGCCGGCGCAGGAAGGCGGGCGTCACCTCGGTCCAGGCGGGGACGGCCAGCGAGTCAAGCGCCGCGGTGATCTGCCGTTCCTCGTACGTGAAGTGCGACTCCAGGATCGCCGCCAGCCCGTCGAGCTCACCCTTCACCCGCCGGGCCTCCGTCTCCGGCACCGGCGGCTCGACCCCGTCGAGCAGATCCTCCATGCGGCGTAAGATCGCGGCGACCAGGTGATGGTCCTGCTCGAGACGCTCGATCACCGCCCCCAGCTCCGGATACCGCCGGGCCAGAACGGGGAACGCCCCGTCGTCCTCCCCGGTGTGATGCCGCTCGACCGCCGCGCAGAACGCCAGGCAGTGCGCACGTAACTCCCGCGACCACTTCCCCCGCCCGGCCAGGTGGGCCCCGGCGTCCTCCCGCAGCCGGTCGAGCTCCTCGCGCAACGCGTCATGCACCTCGGCCAGCCGCTCACCGAACGCCGCCAGCCGATCGCCCGCCCCGCTGGAACTCCCCATCGCCTCGCCATGATCCCACCGCCTCCGCCGCCACGCCACGCCTTTCTGTCGGCGGCGTCGCGTAGTGTTCCCTGGATCCCGACGGACGGAGGCACAGGTGGAAGAAGACGCGCTGGCGAGGGTACGGAAGCTCTGCCTGTCCCTCCCCGAAGCGGTGGAGAAGTCCTTCGGCGGCCACACCGCCCCGTCCTTCCGCGTCCGCGACAAACTGTTCGTGATGACCAGCGAGGACGGCACCTCCATGACCTTCAAGGCCGCCCCCGGCATCCAAGAGGCCCTCGTCTCCTCCGCCCCCGACCGCTACTTCGTCCCCGCCTACGTCGGCACCAAGGGCTGGGTGGGCGCCCGCCTCGACACCCCCCAGGACTGGTCCGAGCTCGCCGAACTCATAGAAGACAGCTACCGCCTGATAGCCCCCAAACGCCTGTCCGCCCTCCTGGACCACCAGCCCCCCGCCCCGACCTCCTGACGGCCAGGCGTGGCCCTCGGTCACTAGGGTCCAGTCGTACCTGTGCGGATCTCGCGGGCCAGCCTCCGCAGCCAGGGCTGGGTGAACGTGGGCTCGGCGGCGAGGTGGCGCGCCATCGCGGCACGCACCTCGGGCGAACGGCCCCGCTCGACGTACGCGACGGCCTCGGCCAGGGCCGTGGTGACCTGCTCGGTGTGCCGTGGTTCGGTCACGCTCTCGTCGTCCCACAACGCACGCCGGAAGGACGGCGCGATCTTCTCCTGGTGGTCGCCGAGGTACGACCACACCACCCCGGGCACGGACACGTTGGCGATGGCGCTTCGCGGCAGCTCAGCGGGCCACCCGGCGTCCTGCCACCAGCGCCACGTGTCGGGGCTGGCCCTGCGGCGGGCCGTGATGCCGAGGAACCGCAGCTTGAGCCGGATCACGTCCCACTGCTCCCGCTCCTCGGCGATCCAGTCCCGCAGCAGGTCGTACAGATGGCCGAAGGTGTGCCCTCCGTAGACCAGGTCGGCGAACACGATCGGCCGGTCCCGCCGCGCCATCTTGTACGGGCTCACCTTCATCGCCTCGAGATCGACCCGCAACTGCCGCACTTCGTAGGGCCGCAGCGGAGTCTCGTACCGGTACGAGAACGGCAGCAGCCGCACCCGTCCCGGCCGTGAGGTCCCGGCGAGCATCCCGGAGAGCAGATCGAAGACACTGTCGGCGGAACGTCCGACGAAGTAGAGGTCACCGTCCCCGCTCCGCGCGAGGATCTTCGCCGCGCACTCGACCAGCGCCTCAAGAAACGGCGGCTCGAATTCAGCGACGCCGTCCAGGAGCGACCCGAGCTGATCACGCCGCACCAGGTCCCACCGGAACGGCTGGTAAGGGATCGTCACCCACCCATGCTCCCGAACCCACCCCCCACAGGGCATCGCATTTTTCGCCGCACCGCGCCACCTCCGCCGGCCCGCTCCGGTCGCGGGCCGGCGGAGGCTCCCGATCCTCAGCCGAGGAACGACTCCACGGCCGCCACGGCCCGCTCGATCCCCCCTTCCGCCCGCACGGCGGCCCGGAGCTCCGCCACCCGCGCCGCGACCTGCGCCGACCCCGCCACGCGCTCCACCGCCTCCCGCAACGTCACCGCGTCGACCGCGTCACCCGCGAGCCGCACCCCCACCCCGAGCTCCTCCAGCCGCGCCGCGTTCCCGAACTGATCCACGGCCTGCGGAACCGCTACCGTGGGCACCCCGTACCAGAGGGACTCCGCGCACCCGCCCATCCCCGTATGCGTGACGAACGCCGAAGCCACCTCGAGCACCGCGAGCTGCGGCACCCGCCGGCGCACCTCGACCCCTGGGGGAAGCACCCCGAGCTCCGCAGGGTCGACCCGGTCCCCGACCGCCATCACCACATGCCAGTCCGCCCCCGCGAACCCCTCGACACATGCCCGGTAAACGGGCAGCTGCTCGGTGTAAGCCGTCCCGAACGAAACGAGCAGCACCCGCCGCCCATCCCCAGGTGGCTCCCACCCGCCCTCCGCCATCCGCGCCGGATCCAGGCACGGCCCCACGAACCGCACCCGCGCCGGAACCCTGTCCGCGTGCGGCTGCATGGCGCGAGGAATCAGCGAGAGCACATCCCCCGGAGACCCCAGCCATTCCCAGGCGTCCACCCCGACCCCGTTCGACCGGAGCCACTCGTTGAACGCCGCGTGATAAGCCCTCCCCGAAGCCGACCCCCGAACAGCGGAAAGCACCTCCGCCATGTCCGCCTCGTAGCCCTCCCACGCCACGTAGGTAGGGGAAAGCTGCACCGCCCGGACCCCGTAGCGCACCCCGAGCAGCGGCCCCGCCAGCCCTCCGATGTCGTACAGGACGAGATCCGGCCGGTCGGCGTCGAACCTCCCCACAAGCCCCGGCCACACCGCCACCGCCTCATCCAGGAACACCCGCATGGCCTCTCCCGGATCCTGCGGCCACGCCTCCTCCCCGAGCGGAAACCGAGACGGATGCCCCACCACGCCGGCCCCGGTGGCGGCCACCAGCTCCCGAAGCGGCTCCCCGACGACGTAACTCACCCGATGCCCCCGGGCGACGAGCTCCCTGATGATCCCCAGCGAGGGATAGACATGGCTCGGCGCAGTACAGCCGACCATGACGATGTGCTGAGCAGTACGCATGCTGTTGTCCCTGCCTGATCCCGAGTGGACGTACTCAGGCGGCGCGCGGGAGAAACCCCTGATGAGAAGGGGGTGTCAAAGGGGCCGCCCGATCCACGAGCAGGCCCGGCACGTCACGCCGCCTCAGGCGCGGCGCATGCGAATCGAGTCGATCATGTCCCTGATCCTAACCTGGCTCATCCGCGACCGGCGACTCGATTTCCCGCCAGGGGTCTTACCGATACTCCGAGGTGGTGGGCGATACTGGGATTGAACCAGTGACCTCTACCGTGTCAAGGTAGCGCTCTCCCACTGAGCTAATCGCCCGGGCATTGCTTTGAGGTGGAGACGGGATTTGAACCCGTGTACGCGGCTTTGCAGGCCGCTGCCTCGCCTCTCGGCCACTCCACCGGGTGGGACTTCTTCGAGCGGACGACGGGATTCGAACCCGCGACCCTCACCTTGGCAAGGTGATGCTCTACCAGCTGAGCCACGTCCGCGTGTCGCCGTCGGGACCGCTCGGGCGGTCTCGTGCGACGGGATGGAACTCTATCGGAGATTCCTGGTTGTGCCTAACCGGCGCGAGGGGCGTCAGCCGGTTCTGGAGCCGCGGAAGGGGCGGGAGAGGCTGCGTTCCAGCGCGGGGAGGGTCAGGAAGATCTCGAGGATCCTCGTGAGGCGGTGGACCTCGATGCGGTGGAAGGGGGGGCCGTCGGCGCGGGCCAGCACGAAGGTGAGGGCCAGTGGGGGAAGGGGGGCGGCGATCACGTGGAGGCCGTCGTCCATGGTGGTGGCTTGGGGGCGGGGTGGGGTGACGGCGGGGAAGGTGACGTCGTCGGGGGCGCGCCAGCTCTTGTGGACCAGGGTGCGCGGGGGGCGTTCGGTGGCGGCGGCGGCCCAGTCGGCGCTGAACAGGACGGGGAGGGAGTCGATCAGGGTGGCCAGCGCGCGGTCGCCGGCGGTGGTGATGTACTTCAGGACCTCCAGCTCGGGGTAGGTGCCGGGGGCCTCGCGGGTGGTCCAGACGCCTTCGACGTTGATGCCGGGGACGGACTCCAGGGCGTCGACGAGCGTCTGGCGGGTGGAGGAGTCGGGCCAGTGGACGGTGAGGTCGTCGACGGCGCGGCCCTCGCCGCGTTCGAGCACGGTGAGCTGGATGATGTCGGCGCCGGCGACACCGAGCACGCGGGTGACCTGGCCGAGCGACCCCGGCCGGTCGGGGAGGGTGATTCGCAGGCGCAGGAGCATCCGCCGGCCTCCTGTGTGTCGAAGTGTCAGGTAAGGCGGCCTGTGATCCCAGGGTAGCCATACGTGTCCGGTGGTCGCCCGGCGGGTCGCCGCACATTTGCCGCAAGGCCTGGTCGGTATGCATCGTTTGGGCGGGTGCGGGAAATGCTGAAGGCGAAATCGGGGAGGCGAGGGAGTCCGAGCTGGTTTCGGGGAAGAGCACCGGGGGGAGCCGGGGGTGCGGGGCGCGCGAGATGGGTTGCCCGGGTTTGGGCTGGGTGAGAAGCCGGGTTCGGGTTCAGGTAGAAATTACCGGGTGAAGATAGGCACGATCGATGTGTGGCCTCCGGTGGTGCTCGCGCCGATGGCGGGGGTGACCAACGCGCCCTTCCGTACATTGTGCCGTGAGCAGGGCGGCGGGTTGTACGTCTCGGAGATGATCACCAGCCGGGCGCTGGTGGAGCGGAACCCCAAGACGATGGCGATGATCCGCTTCGCGGACGACGAGACGCCGCGCAGCGTCCAGCTCTACGGGGTGGACCCCGAGACCGTCGGCAAGGCGGTGCGGATCGTCGCCGAGGACGGGCTGGCCGACCACGTCGACCTGAACTTCGGCTGTCCGGTGCCGAAGGTGACACGAAGAGGCGGCGGGGCGGCGCTGCCGTACAAACGGGAGCTGCTGCGGGCCGTGCTGCGCGCGGCGGTGACCAACGCCGGGACGTTGCCGGTGACGATGAAGATGCGCAAGGGCATCGACGACGACCACCTGACGTACCTGTCGGCCGGACGCATCGCGGCGGAGGAGGGGCTGAGCGCGATCACGCTGCACGGCCGGACGGCCGTGCAGCACTACGGCGGGGTGGCCGACTGGGACGCCATCGCCCGGCTCAGGGACGCCGTGCCGGAGATCCCCGTGCTGGGCAACGGCGACATCTGGACGGCCGCCGACGCGGGGCGCATGATGGCCCGCACCGGGTGCGACGGCGTGGTCATCGGCCGGGGATGCCTCGGCCGCCCGTGGCTGTTCCGCGACCTGAACGGCCTGTTCAACGGCGGCGCGTCCCCCACCGTGCCCGCCCTCGGCGAGGTCGCCGCCACGATGGCCCGCCACGCCCGCCTGCTGGTGGAGTGCTTCGGCCGCGAGGCTCAGGGCGTGCTGGACTTCCGCAAGCACGTCGGCTGGTACCTCAAGGGCTTCACCGTCGGCGCCGACGTGCGCCGCTCCCTGGCCACCGCCGCGACCCTCACCGAACTCGACGAACACCTGTCCCGCCTCCCCGCCGACCAGCCCTGGCCGGGCCCGGCCGCCGACGGCCCCCGGGGCACCTCGGCCGGACGCACCCGCGTCCACCTGCCCGACGGCTGGCTCGACGACCCAGACGGCGCGGCGGTGCCGCTGGACGCCGAACTGGACGTCTCGGGCGGCTGACCCCGCCCCCGAAGCCGGACTCAGTAGAAGTCGGAGCGATCCACCATGACGCCGCAGCCGGGCAGGCGGCGGTGCTGCTCGACCCAGTCCTCCACCGGTGCCAGGCCGGTGATCGGCAGGGACGCGATGGAGACCGCTTCGTCACGGGCGCCGGCTGTGAGCTCACCGAGAAGCCGCCGCGTGGCCTCCCGCTGACCCCCCGGTAGGCGCGCCCACGCCTCAGCGGTCCGCGCGGCCTTGCCAGCCTTGTAATCGTGCAGTACCCAGTCGAGTCGATCGTCCACGTGAAGAACGGCGATCAACGCCGCGTCATGGGCGGCCGGGGGCACTTGCTCACCGGCCCTCTCACCCGCGAGCCGCCAGGTCGAGGTACGCCAGCGCGAGAAGGTCTCCACCCAGTCGGGCTCGCCGGGGTCCTCGGACAGCGCTCGCATCCGCCGCGTCATGAGATCACGCTCCACCAACGTGCCGCCGGCGAGGACGATCGCCGAACGGGGGTAACGGGACGACACGGTCGGATCGCACAGAAGGCCCACGACGAACGTCTCCAGGCCCGTCAGGGCGTTCAGAGACGCCGACGCCTCTTTCAGCCCGGGGGAGTGCCCGCCGTGGACGACCCTGTTCCGCAACTCGGCGATCTTCTCCGCCCAGTCCCTGACCGGGCCCGGGTCCTTCACGCTCCACAGCCCACCGAGACGACCGGAGTACCGGGTCCGTACCCGGGCGAGGACGCCGGCGCGCTCGTTCGCGAAGATGTCGCAGGCGTTCTCGGGCCGGGTACGTTCCTCCCACAGAAGATGTAGGAGCAGGTCGTCCAAAAACACCTCGGCGGCGGTGGCAGCCGCCAGGACCGCGCCACGGTAGTCCCCGAGCCGGTACAGGGCCAGTCCGGCTTGGCGGCGGAGATCCACGTAGGTCATGAAGGCTGAGCGGTCGCGTTGGATGGCCAGATCGAGGGCGTCCATCTGGCCAGGCGTCAACTCGGGCTCCGCGACGTGGCCGACGACGGAGTGCAGGTTGACCAGGTACAGCGAGACCTCACGTGGCCAGCCGTCGTCCGCCTCGCCGGCGCGTCGCCACGCCGTCGGGATCATCGGCGGCAGCGTTTCCCTGGTGGCGAGCTTCACCGGGCGCTTCGTGACAACGGCGTAGGCGCGCTGAACCCTGCGCACGCAGTCCAGCACGCGATCGAATGCCTGACTCGTCGACTCCTCGTCATGGTCCCGGCCTTCTTCGAGGATCACGGCGGCTTCGACGATCGTCAGGTCCCGCTCCAGCCCGGCCCGGTTCTCTGGGATCTCCATGCCTTCGGGGGGAAACGCCGCTCTGGCCACCGACAGGGTGGAGTCGAGCTCGAAAGGGTCGTGCCACCTGGTTCGCCGCTGCCAGAACCTCAGGGAGACGAGCATCTCCTCGATCGGCAGGTTGTGATCTTCGTCTGCGCATCGGCCGTCCTCGTGCAGGAGCCGGAGCGCGTCCACCATGTGCCGCTGGTACGTGAACGGGATCGTGGTCCCGTGCGGCACAGGAAGGGGATCCGGCAGGGCGAAGAACCAATAGACGACGTCAGGCATGGCGGCGGTCTCGTCAGAGGCGGTCCAGGGCGGTCACATGGAGAACGGCGTGGCCTTCCTCGTCGGAGGCCGCTAGGTCGACCTGGGCGGAGATGCCCCAGTCGTGGTGGCCGGCGGGGTCGTCCAGGATCTGGCGGACGTTCCACAGGTCCTTCTCCTCCTCGATCATCAGGAGGGCGGGGCCGCGGGCGTTCGGGCCGGTGAGGATCTCCTCGTGCTCCTCGTAGTAGGCCGCCAGGGCGTCCTCCCAGTCGATGTCGGCCGCGGCCTCCAGGTCGTCGTAGCGTTCGCGGGCGGCCAGTTCCACCAGGCGGAACATGGCGTTGCGTACCAGCACGCGGAAGGCGCGGCGGTTGGCCGTGACGGGGCGGGTGGTCTCCTCCACGGGACGGTCCAGGGCGTCGTCGGTGGGGTTCTGGAGCTTCTCCCACTCGTCCAGCAGGCTGGAGTCGACCTGGCGGACCAGCTCGCCCAGCCACTCGATCAGGTCGTACAGTTCGTCGGTCTTCATGTGGTCGGGCACGGTGCGGCTCAGCGTGCGGTAGGCGTCGGCGAGGTAGCGCAGGACGGCGCCCTCGGAGCGGGAGAGCTCGTAGTACTGCACGTACTCGCCGAAGGTCATGGCCCGTTCGTACATGTCGCGGACGACCGACTTGGGGCTGACGGCGTGGTCGCCCACCCAGGGGTGGCCGCGGCGGTAGGTCTCGTAGGCACCGAACAGCAGGTCCTGCAGCGGCATGGGGTAGGTGACCTCGGTCAGGAGCTCCATGCGCTCCTCGTACTCGACGCCGTCGGCCTTCATCTGGGCCACGGCCTCGCCGCGGGCCTTGTTGAGCTGGGAGTGCAGGATCTGCCGCGGGTCGTCCAGGGTGCACTCGACGATGGAGACGACGTCCAGGGGGTAGGTCGGGGACTCGGCGTCCAGCAGCTCGAAGGAAGCCAGGGCGAACGTCGACAGGGCCTGGTTGAGGGCGAAGTCCTCCTGCAGGTCCACGGTGAGGCGGGCGCGGCGGCCCTGGTCGTCGGGCTCGCGCAGCGTCTCGACGACGCCGCCGGCCAGCAGGGAGCGGTAGATCGCGATGGCGTGGCTGATGTGGCGGCGCTGGGCCCGGCGGTCCTCGTGGTTGTCGGTGAGCAGCCGCTTCATCGCCGCGTAGCAGTCGCCGGGACGGTTGATCACGGCGAGCAGCATGGCGTTGCTGACCTTGAAGCGGGACGTCAGAGGCTCGGGCTCGGCCTTCTGCAGCCGCTCGAACGTCTCCTCGCTCCAGTTGACGAACCCCTCCGGCGGCTTCTTGCGCACCACCCGGCGCCGCTTCTTCGGGTCGTCCCCGGCCTTGGCCAGCGCCTTCTCGTTCTCCACGACGTGGTCGGGCGCCTGGCACACGACGTACCCGAGGGTGTCGAACCCGGCCCGCCCGGCGCGGCCGGCGATCTGGTGGAACTCGCGGGCACGCAGCAGCCGCACCCGGTTGCCGTCGAACTTGCTGAGCGCGGTGAACAGCACGGTGCGGATCGGCACGTTCACCCCGACCCCGAGCGTGTCGGTGCCGCAGATGACCTTCAGCAGCCCGGCCTGTGCCAGCCGCTCCACCAGCCGCCGGTACTTCGGCAGCATGCCGGCGTGGTGCACCCCGATGCCGTGCCGCACCAGCCGGGACAGCGCCCGCCCGAACTTGGTGGTGAACCGGAAGTGGCCGATCAGCGCCGCGATGGCTTCCTTCTCGGCCTTGGTGGACATGTTGACGCTCATCAGCGCCTGCGCCCGCTCCATGGCCGCGGCCTGGGTGAAGTGCACGACGTACACCGGCGCGGACCCGGTGGACAGCAGCTCCTCCAGCGTCTCGTGCAGGGGCGTGAGGCGGTAGCTGTAGTACAGCGGCACCGGACGGGTCGCCGACCGGATCACGGCCGTCTCGCGGCCGGTGCGCCGCGTCAGGTCGCTCTCGAACCGCGTGACGTCCCCCAGCGTGGCCGACATCAGGACGAACTGGGCCTGCGGCAGTTCCAGCAGCGGCACCTGCCACGCCCACCCGCGGTCCGGCTCGGCGTAGAAGTGGAACTCGTCCATCACGACCTGCCCGACGTCGGCCCGGGCGCCGTCGCGCAGCGCGATGTACGCGAGGATCTCGGCGGTGCAGCAGATGATGGGCGCGGTGGCGTTGACCGCGGCGTCGCCGGTCATCATGCCGACGTTCTCGGTGCCGAACACCGCGCACAGGTCGAAGAACTTCTCCGACACCAGCGCCTTGATCGGCGCGGTGTAGAAGGTGCGCCTGCCGTCCGCGAGCGCCGCGAAGTGGGCGCCCGCCGCCACCAGGCTCTTGCCCGACCCGGTGGGTGTCGCGAGGATCACGTTGTTCCCCGAGACGACCTCGATCAGCGCCTCCTCCTGCGCCGGGTACAGCGTCAGGCCACGCCCGGCGTTCCACTCGATGAACGCCTCGAAGAGCGCGTCGGGGTCAGGGGTCTCGGGGAGGTGCTGGAGGAGGCTCACATGTCAATAGTGCCGAAGTCCGCGCGATGGTCCAGCCACCCTGTGGACAACCGGGCCCCGGCCGGCCGGTGGACACGGCGGTTCAGGCGGAGCCGCCAGGCCCCCGTGACGGCCAGGCCCCCGTGACGGCCAGGCCCATGTGACCGGGCCGGCCGCGTTCAGGCGGACTCCAGCCCCGCGGCCTCGCGGGTGGCCCCGTTCATCGCGGGCCCCGGCACGAACACCGGCGCGAGCCCGGCCTCCGCCATCTCGCGCAGGCGGCGCAGCGCCCGCATGGAGGGCGACCCCGGCTCCACGGTGTACACCACGAGCCGCTGGTCCCGTTCCGGGATGTCGAGCACCTGGCACACCACGTCCACCGGCCCCACCACGGGGTGCTCCAGCCGTTTGGGCTGGTCGCGCCGCACCGCCACCTCGTGCGCCGCCCACAGCTCGGCGAACTCCGGGCTCAGCGCCAGCATCTCGGTCACCAGATCGCGGATGCCCCGGTCACCGGGGTACCGCGCGGCGGCGGCCCGCAGGTCGGCCACGCACAACCGGGCGAACCGGCTCTTCTCCTCGCTGCCCATGTGCTCGCGCAGGTGGGGCGAGGTGAACACCCACCGCACCACGTTGCGGTGGTCCGGCGGCACCGACTCAAGGCCCCCCATCAGCGCGGACGCCATCGTGTTCCACGCGAGGATCTCGTACCGCGCGTCCATGACGTACGCCGGTACGTCCCCCATCTGGGCGAGCAGCAGCCGGATGCCAGCCGGCACGTCCTGCCGTGGCCCGCCCGAGGGCCGCAGCGGCGTGGGGCAGGCCAGGTTGTACAGGTAGGACCGCTCGTCGCTGGTGAGCATGAGGGCCCGGCTGAGGGCGTTGAGCACCTGCCGCGACGGCACCGGCCCCCGGGCCTGCTCCAGCCTGATGTAGTAGTCCACCGACATCCCGGCGAGCTGCGCGACCTCCTGCCGCCGCAGCCCCGGCGTGCGCCTGCGCCCGCCGTCCGGCAGCCCGACGTCGTACGGCCGCACCTTGGCCCGGCGGTCGCGCAGGAATTCGGCCAGCTCGTTCCGGTTCATGCACTCCAGCATGACGGTTCGCCGGGCCATGTGGGTGGTACCGCCGATCCCACTCGAGGACGCCCGGTGGTACCGCCGGTACCAGGCTCGGGAGGTCTCTCCCGCCCTCGGCGCCCCGGCCGGAGGGTGGTCCCCATGACCAACGCATTGATCACCGGCGCGAACAAGGGCATCGGCTTCGAGATCGCCAGGGAGCTGCACGAACGGGGCGTCACCGTGCTGATCGGCGCCCGCGACGAGGAGCGGGGCCGCGCGGCGGCGGAGAAGCTCGGCGCCAGGTCCGTCCGGCTGGACGTCACCTCGGACGACTCGGTGAAGGCGGCCGCCGCCTGGATCGAGGAGCAGTACGGCGTGCTGGACATCCTGGTGAACAACGCGGGCATCATCGTGCCCCAGGACGACATGCGGCCGAGCGCCACCCCGCTCGAGGTGCTGCGCGCCACCTACGAGACGAACGTGTTCGGCGTGGTGGCGGTCACCAACGCGATGCTGCCGCTGCTGCGCCGCGCCCCCGCCGCACGCATCGTGAACATGTCCAGCGGCCTCGGCTCCCTCACCCTGGGCTCCGACACCTCCATGCCCTTCTACGACCTCAACCTGCTGACGTACAACTCGTCCAAGTCGGCGCTCAACATGGTCACCCTGTCCTACGCCAAGGAGCTGCGCGACACCCCCATCAAGGTCAACGCCGCCGATCCCGGGTACTGCGCGACCGACATCAACGCCCACTCCGGCCCCCGCACCGCCGCCCAGGGCGCGGCCGTCGCCGTACGGCTGGCGCTGCTCCCGGACGACGGCCCGACCGGCGCCTACATGGACGACGAGGGGAACCTCCCCTGGTGAGACGGCTCAGAGCCCGAGGTCGTCCAGTTCCTTGAGCAGGGCGGCCCGGGACGGGTCGGCGGTCGTGGCGGTGGGGGTGGGCCCGCCGATGCCCTTGGCGGCGGGCCCGGCGACCGGACGGGGACCGGCCGCGGCCCGCGGCCGCCGTTCCCGGAACAGCCAGCCGCCGAGGATGCCGCCGGCGAACCCGAACAGGTGGCCCTGCCAGCTGAACGCGTCGGACGGCAGCAGGCCGGTGAACTGGTAGGCGAAGCACAGCGCCATCACCAGCCCGACCACGATGTCGATGGTGTGCCGGTCGAAGATCCCCCGGACCAGGATGTAGCCGAAGTATCCGAAGACCACCCCGCTGGCGCCCGCCGTCACGGCCGAGGGACCGGCGACGAACCACACACCGAGGCCGCTGGTGACCGCGATGAGCGCGGTCACGCCGAGGAACCTCACCACTCCCCGGTAGGCGGCGAGGAAGCCGAACACGAACAGCGGGCCGGAGTTGCCCTCGATGTGCCCCCAGCTCCAATGGAGGAACGGGGCGGTCACCACGCCCGGCAGGCGGGCCGGGTCGCGGGCGACGATGCCGAACGACTGGCTGAGCAGATAGCCCGACAGGGCGTTGACGATCTGCACGATCCAGATGAAGGCCAGGAAGCCGACCATGACCCAGAAGGCCTTCCGGGCCTCGGCGATCATGATCTCGGCCGTGCGGTTGTCGCCGCCCACGGTGCCTCCCTGGCCGCCACGCGCCGGCCCGGCGTGTCCCGGACGGCCGGGAGGTCGCGCCCGCCCCTCCCGGGCGCCATTGTGGCAAATCCCGGTGGGGCGGGCCACCGGCTCCGCGTCAGGAACCGGCGGGAGAAAGCACGACCACCGGGATCTGCCGGTCGGTCTTGGTCTGGTACTCGTCGTACTGCGGCCAGGCGGCGGTCATCAGGCGCCACAGCTCCGGCTTCTCGCCCGGGCCGGCGGTGCGGGCGTCGGCCTGGAACCTGTCCCCCTTCACCTGCACCTCGACCTTGGGGTCGGCCACGAGGTTGTGGTACCACTGCGGCGACTCGGGGGCGCCGCCCTTGGACGCCACGATCACGTAGTCGTCCCCGTGCTTCTGGTAGATCAGCGGGGTGGTGATCCGCCGCCCGCTCTTGCGTCCGGTGGTGGTGAGGAGCAGCACGGAGGTGCCCTGCCAGTCGTGGCCCTCGCGCCCGTCGGTCTCCTGGTACCTGTCGACGTGCTCCTGGCCGAAGAGGAACTGCGCCATGGCGTCATCCTTCTGCTATATGAATCCGGTTCACGGTCTCCTACCTGGAGAACCCGATCTCATGCGTGATCATTCCGGATCCCCCGCGCAACCGGGTAGGTCTCCCGGTACGAAAAGGGAGGACGGGGGTGGACATGACCCGGTGCCTGGTGACCGGCGCGACCGGCTACATCGGCGGGCGGCTGGTGCCCGAACTGCTGAAGGCGGGCCATGAGGTGCGCTGCATGGCGCGCTCGGCGCCCCACCTGCGCGACCAGACGTGGCGGGACCGTGTGGAGGTCGCCGAGGCGGACGCCACCGACCCGGTGGCCACGCGCGCCGCCCTCTCCGGCGTGGAGGCCGCGTACTACCTGATCCACACCATGGGCTCCGGCCGCGATTTCGCCGCCCGCGACCGCCGCGCCGCCCGCACGTTCGCGGCGGCGGCCAAGGAGGCGGGCGTGCGGCGCATCGTCTACCTCGGCGGCCTCACCCCGGGTGATCGCCCGGAGCGGATGTCCGCGCACATGCGATCGCGGGCCGAGGTCGAGCACATCCTGCTCGCCTCCGGGGTGCCGGTGGTCGCGCTGCGGGCTTCGGTGATCATCGGCTCCGGGTCGGTGTCGTTCGAGATGCTGCGTCACCTCACCGAACGCCTGCCGGCGATGACCACCCCGAAGTGGGTCGCCACCCGCACCCAGCCCATCGCCATCCGCGACGTGCTGCGCTACCTGGTCGGCGCCCTGGACGTCCCGCCGGAGGTGAGCCGCGGTTTCGACATCGGCGGCCCCGACGTGCTGACGTACGCCGACATGATGCGGGGCTACGCCGCCGTGGCCGGTCTGCCGCCCCGGCTGATCATCCCGGTGCCGCTGCTCACCACCCGCCTGTCCAGCCTGTGGGTGGGCCTGGTGACGCCGGTGCCCGCGGGCGTGGCCCGCCCGCTGGTGGAGTCGCTGCGCGAGGAGGCGGTCTGCCACGAGCACGACATCGCCCGGTACATCCCCGACCCGCCCGGCGGCCTGATGGGCTTCCCGCAGGCCGTGCGCATGGCGCTGCACCGCATCAAGGAGGCCGGCGTCGCGACCCGCTGGTCCTCGGCCTCCACCCCGGGCGCGCCGAGCGACCCGCTGCCCACCGACCCCGGCTGGGCGGGCGGCAGCCTGTACGCGGACGAGCGGTCGGCGCGGGTGGACGCGCCCCCCGAGGCGCTGTGGCGGGTGATCGAGGGCATCGGCGGCGAGCACGGCTGGTACTCCCTGCCCGTGGCCTGGGAGGCGCGCGGCCTGCTCGACCGCTTCGCCGGGGGAGTGGGCCTGCGCCGCGGCCGCCGCGACCCCCGGCGGCTGCGGGTGGGGGACGCGCTGGACTTCTGGCGCGTGGAGGAGATCGAGCCAGGACGCCTGCTGCGGCTGCGCGCCGAGATGCGCCTGCCCGGCTTCGCCTGGCTGGAGCTGTCCTGCCGCGAGGAGGAGGGCCGCACGGTGTACGGCCAGCGGGCGATCTTCCACCCGCGCGGGCTGCTCGGCCATCTGTACTGGTGGGGCGTCTACCCGCTCCACGGGCTGATCTTCGGCAGTATGGCGCGCAACGTGGCCCGCGCCGCCGCCGCGGAGCCCCGCGCGGGCACCGCCGCGTAACCGGAGCTGAAACTTTCAGCTTTTCCGCAGGTCAAAGGCCAGGTCAGGGGTCGGTGCCCGGCCGGTTCGCGCCGGCGGCACTGGGCGCCACGGTGGGCTCGGCCTACTGTCGCGGTGACTGGGAGCGCTCCCACTCGACGTCCCTCCGGAGTCCACATGAAACGTCATGCCCTACGGGTCCTGATGGCCGTGGTCGCGGCCCTAGGCTCGGTCCTGTTGTCGGTGGCGATCGCCGGCCCCTCGCGCGCCGACACGCTGATCTGCGAGAAGTACGGCTCCACCACGATCAACGGCGGCCGGTACGTCGTCATGAACAACAACTGGGGTGACGACACCCGGCAGTGCATCAACGTCACCAGCACCGGATTCAGGATCACCGAGGCCAGCCACAACAAGCCGCAGAACGGCGCCCCCGGTTCCTACCCCGCCGTCTACGCCGGTTGCCACTACGCCAACTGCAGCAGCGGCAGCAGCCTGCCGATGCGGGTGACCGACAGCCGCTTCTCCACCGTCAGGACGAGCGCCAGCATCTCGGCGCCCTCCTCCGCCGGGGTGTTCGACGCCGCCTACGACATCTGGTTCGACCCGACGGCGCGCACCGACGGCCAGAACACCGGTGCCGAGATCATGGTGTGGCTCGCCCACACCGGCCAGGTCCAGCCGGTCGGCAACCGGGTCGGCTCGGTGAACCTCGCCGGCGGCTCCTGGGACGTCTGGTTCGGCAACATCGGCTGGAACGTCATCTCCTACGTGCGCACCTCGGCGACGTCCTCGATCGACTTCAACGTGGCGACGTTCTGGAACGACGTGGTGAGCCGCGGCTACGGCCAGACCTCCTGGTACCTCACCAGCGTGCAGGTCGGCTTCGAGCCGTGGGTCGGCGGCACCGGCCTGGCCGTCAACAACTTCTCCTACAGCGTCGGCACCGGCGGCGGCGGCGACACGACCGCGCCGAGCGCGCCGTCCAACCTGCGGTCGACCGGCGTCACCTCCAACAGCGTCACGCTGGCCTGGAACGCCTCCAGTGACAACGTCGGCGTCACCGCCTACGAGGTGCTCAGGAACGGCTCGCCCGTCGGCCAGTCCAGCGGCACGTCGTACACCGTGAGCGGCCTGTCGGCCAGCACGCAGTACTCGTTCACGGTGCGGGCCAGGGACGCGGCGGGCAACACCTCGCCGGCGTCGAACGCGGTCTCGGTGACCACCTCGAGCGGCGGCGGCAGTGGCGGGTCCTGCCGGGTGGGCTACTCGGTGAGCCAGTGGAACGACGGTTTCACCGCCACCGTCACCATCACCAACACCGGCGGCTCGGCGCTGAACGGCTGGACGCTCGGCTTCACCTTCCCCGGCAACCAGCGCATCACGTCGGGCTGGAGCGCGACGTTCAACCAGAGCGGCACGTCGGTGACGGCCACCAACATGAGTTACAACGGCAGCATCGCGGCGGGAGCCAACACCTCGATCGGCTTCCAGGCCTCCTACAGCGGCACCAACACGGCGCCGTCGAGCTTCACCCTCAACGGGGCGGCCTGCACGGTGGCGTGATCGCACCGCGGGCAGGGGCCGGGTACGGGCTGCCGTACCCGGCCCCCTTTCTGTCCCGCCTTACCGGAGACGGCGTCCGGGTGGACGGGCTGACGACGCCTGGGGGAGACTGTCGTGATCAATCGCCAGATCCCGACAAGGACTGATTTATGGCCGTGACTCGGATGACCGCGACGGACCCGGCGCCGTTCCACCTGCGCCGGAACACCCGCGACCTCGCCCGGGCCGTCCAGACCCTCGCGGGCAAGCTCCCCGCCCGGGACCTGAAGGAAGTGCTCGCCAAGGCCAACCGCACCGCCGTGCGCAAGGGCGCCACCGCCGCGTTCGGCACGATGAAGCCGCGCCCGGCCGACTGGTACTGCTTCAACGCCGGCGACAACGACACCGTCGACTGGTACCCCCAGGGCGTCGCGTCCAGCTCCGAGGCCGGGCTGCCCGGCGCCAAGGCGCTCGCCGTCACCTGGTACTGGAAACCGGTGGGCGCGCCCGCCGAGCGCGGCATCAGGGTGACGTTCCTTGACACCGCGACGTCGAAGTACCGGCACGTCCTGCTGGTCGCGCCCAAGGACGACACCTACACCCCGATCAACATCCACGCGGGCGGCGTCGCCTGGTACGGCGACCTGATCTACGTGCCGGACACCGCGCGGGGGATGCGGGTGTTCGACACCCGCCACATCTACGAGGTGGCCGGGGACGAGGACCAGATCGGGCTGCGCGACGGCCGCTACCACGCCTACGGCTACCGCTACGTGATGCCGCAGGTGGACGCCTGGACGCTCACGGGCCCCGCCGGATCCGCCCGGTTCTCCTTCGCCGCGGTCGACCGCACCACCACCCCGCACTCCCTGGTCAGCGGCGAGTTCGTCGGGGCGGACGAGGCGCCGCAGCGGGACGGCCGGGTGGCCCGATGGGAGCTCGGCGAGGACGGCACGCTGCGCGCCGGCGACGACGGCGTGGCCCGCGCGGTGAACGCCTTCACCATGCCCGCGGCCAAGATCCAGGGCGGGCTGTGCCACCAGGGACGCTGGTACCTCAGCCAGGCCGGCACGTCGCGGTCCAACGGCGTCCTGCTGACGGCCGAGGAGCGGGAGGCGCCGGTGAGCAAGAAGTGGCCGATCGGGCCGGAGGACCTCACCTGCTGGGCCGAGCGGGGCCAGTTGTGGAGCGTCACCGAGTTCGCCGGGCGCCGGGTGGTGTTCGCCGTCCCGCTGTGACCGTACTTGCAGGTATCTTGCGTGCGCTTGCACGCCCGTGCGGCGGTGGGGCGCAAGCGGGTGTCAATGAACGTTCAGGTGGCGGGCTCTATCACTGAGAGTGCAAGGCCCCCCGGCGGAAGACGACCGGGCCGGGAAGCATCTCAGCAACGGAGAACACCATGAAGCGCACCCTGCTCGGTCTCGCCGCCGCCACCCTCGCCGGCCTGGCCGTCACCGTCACCGTCCCCGCCGGCTCGGCCTCCGCCGCCTCCGACGGCGACTTCGGCCCCGACACCTGCCTGCAGGGGTACGTCTGGCGCGAGGCCCGCCCGTCCGACCACGTCTGCGTCACCGGCGGCGTGCGCGACCGGACCCGCACCGAGAACGCCACCGCGGCCGGCAGGTGGGTCTCCGGCGCCTTCGGCCCGCACACCTGCGTCCAGGGCTACGTCTGGCGTGAGGCCTTCAGCGGCGACGACGTCTGCGTCACCCCGGCGGTCCGCGCGCAGGTCCGCTCGGACAACGCCCTCGCCGCCGCCCGCAAGGTGTCCGCGCGGCTGTGGGTCAACCGGTACACCGTGCCGCCGCGCGACAACGGCGACGGCACCTCCACCACCACCTCGACCGACGACATCCCCCGCATCAAGCTCAGCGGCGACCACTACAACTTCGGCCAGGTCAGGCTGTACATCCGGCTCAACACCGGCCGCACGCTGTGGCAGGGCACCGTGAACGCCACCGCGCACAGCGGCTTCGCCGGCGCGAGCTTCGGCAAGAAGACCGGCGTGTTCGACTGCGCCGCCGCCGGCCGCCCGAGCAACGGCTACGCCCAGGCGTTCGACGTCACCTCGGGCCGCTGGTCCCCGCGGATCCCGCTGCGGGTCGGCTGCGCCGTCCTGTAGCACTCCCCGCCGCGCCCCCGGTGCGGCCTCAGGGCCGACCCTGACTCGTCCCTGAACTCGGCGGCCGGACGCCCCACGCGGGGCCCCGGCCGCTTACCGTCGTGGGCATGGGACGCATACTTCTTGCCATCGCGGTGGTCGTCGCCGCATTCTTCCTGCTCGGCTCGCTCATCGGGCTCATCACCGGCCTGATCAAGTGGGCCCTCATCATCGGCGTGGTCGTCCTCGCCGTCACCATGCTCTCCAAGATCCTTCGCTACGCACCCACTGATCCGCGCGTGACGCCGCCCGCTTCCCCGCTCGGGGCCGTTCTCAGGGAGAACGGCGCGACCGGGGGCGGGACTCGGTGACGAACTCCTTCACCGCGTCGCGGGTGACGCGCAGGGCCTCGTTGGACGACTCCGACGTCCGCTGGGCGACGCCCACGAACACGTAGTCCACCAGCAGGAGCTGGCTGATCCTGCTCGCCAGCGCGCCGGGCCGGAACGCCGTCTCCCGCCCCGCGGAGATCAGCACATGGGTGCACAGCTCCCCGAGGGCCGAGCGCGGGTTGTTGGTGATCGCCACCGTCGTCGCCCCGGCGCGGTGCGCGCGGCGCATCGGCTCAAGGACGTCCGGCGTCTCGCCGGTGCGGCTCACCCCCACCGCGACGTCGCCGGGCCGCAGCAGCACGGCGCTGGTCAGCGCCAGGTGCGCGTCGGTGAACGCGTGGGACGACAACCCGATGCGCATGAGCTTCTGCGCCATGTCGGCCGCCACCAGGCCCGACGCCGCGACCCCGTACACGTCGACCCTGCGGGCCGCGGTGACGGCGTCCACGACCTCGCCGAGCCGCTCGGGGGACAGTTGCGCCGCGGTGTCCTCGATGGCCTGCGCTTCGGCCCGGCTGACCTTGGCGATCACGTCGCACAGCGGGTCGTCGGGAGCGAGGTCGCCGGGGACCAGCCGGTCCGGCCCCTGCCGCGTGGCCGCCGCCGCTGCCGCCGCCGCGGCGAGGGCCAGCCGGAGCTGGGCGTACCCGGAGAACCCCAGGACCCGCGCGGTGCGCACGATGGTGGCCTCGCTGACCGCCGAGGTGGCACTGAGCTCGGTGATGGTGCTCCCCGCGACGGTGGCCGGGTCGTCCAGGATCATCTGCGCGATGATCTGCGCGGACGGTGTCAGTGAGGGAAGCACGGCCCGCACCCGGGCGACCAGGTTCTCAGGGGTCGAGCGCTGCGGGTCGTTCATGGGGGTTCCTTGTCTGTTACCGACACATTACTCAATCATGGGTCTTCCGGACCCATCGCAGCGCGCGGTTCAGGAGGTCGTGAGCCACTCGGCGGCGGCCAGCGCCGACACCCGGGAGTCGCCGTGAGTGGCGAGGTGGACGGCGCCCGACGCCGGGCCGGGCAGGCCCGTCTCGATCACGACGGCGCCGGGACGGCGGTGCAGCGTCTCGCCCAGCACGTCCCGCATCCACGCGTGCCGGTGCGCGTCGTGCGTGACGACCACCACGGGGCTGTCCTGCGGCAGGTCGGGCAGGTCGTGGCCGGGGCCGAGCACCACGGTGCGGGTGCCGGGCAGGCGTGCCGTGAGCGCCTCGCCCGGGCCGTACGGCACCGCGTCGCCGATCGCCTGGTGGGGCCGGGCGGTCATCTGCACCACCAGCGGGGGAGCGGTGAGCACGGGGCGCGCCGGGCGGGCGGGGGTGATCCGCAGGGCGCGGCGGGCGGTGTCCAGGCCGAGACGTGAGACGCCGTGCACGGGGTCCAGGCCGCTCGCGCCGTCAAGACTCGCCGCCCGCGTCGCCTCGGTGTGCCACCGGGCGAGGGCGCGCACCCGGGACGCCGCCTCGGCCAGGCGTTGCTCGGGGAGCCCGCCCTCGTGGACGGCGCGCACGATGCCGTCCCGCAGGGCGGTGACGCTCTCGCCGCCGGGGGAGGTGATGCCGGCGCAGATCGCGTCGGCCCCGGCGGCGAGGGCGAGCACCGCGATCCGCTCCGGGGGGTGCACGGCCGCGACGGCCCGCATCTCGATGGCGTCCGTCACCACGAGGCCGGTGAACCCGAGCTCCTCGCGCAGCAGGCCGGTCAGCACGCGGCGGCTGAGCGAGGCGGGCAGCTCGGGGTCCAGGGCCGGGACCAGCAGGTGGCCGCACATGACGGCCCGCGCCCCGGCGGCGACGGCGGCGCGGAACGGCGGCAGGTCGCGGCGTTCCAGCAGCTCGCGGGAGGCGTGCACGGTGGGCAGGGCCAGGTGGGAGTCGGTGATCGTGTCGCCGTGGCCGGGGAAGTGCTTGGCGCAGGCGGCGACGCCCGTGCCCTGCAGGCCCCGCACCCAGGCGGCGGTGTGGCGGGCGACGAGGTCCGCGGAGGCGCCGAAGGAGCGGATGCCGATCACCGGGTTGGCCGGGTCGGCGTTGACGTCGGCGTCCGGCGCGTAGTCGAGCGTGACGCCGGCGGCGGCGAGCATGCGGCCGATCTCGGTGCCGGTGCGCTCGGTGACGTCCTCGTCGTCCACCGCGCCGAGGGCGGCGTTGCCGGGCCACGAACTGCCGGTGGCGGCCTGCAGGCGGGTGACGGAGCCGCCCTCCTCGTCCACCGCGACGATCACGTCGGGGTTCTCGCGGCGCAGCTCGGCGATCAGCGCCGACGGGCCGGACGGGGGGATGTTGCGGGCGAAGAGCACGACGCCGCCGAGGCCGTCCGCGAGGTGGCGCAGCAGCCAGGCAGGCGCCGTGGTGCCGTCGAAGCCCGGTTGGAGCACCGTGGCGGCGAGTCGGTCGAGATCGGGGCTGTGGGGCATTCGTGTGCCTTCGTTGGTGATGGTTTTACCTGGCTGATGCGGTGGCCGGGGGCGGTGGTGCCGCTGGGGCCTGTGGTCGGTCGTGGGACATGAAGTCCTGTGCCATCTTGCGTATCTTCTATGGAGATTTCCTTCTTTCGCCCCCCGGAAAGGTCACGGCCTGATGACGATTTCCTTCAGGGTGCGCGAAAGTATGGAAGGTTTCCGTCATGTCGGGAGGTGAGTCCCCCCTCGGGTGGCTGGAACGCCCGACGGGCCGGCGGGCCGTGCTCGGCGGCCTCCTCGCCGCGTCGCTGATGCCCCTGGCGTCCTGGGCGTCCCGGGCGGCCACACCGGGGCCCGCCGCCGAGCCGGCCGGTGACGAGGAGCGGCGGATGCGCGGCATGTGGCTCTCGTCGGTGCTCAACTCCAACTGGCCGTCCCGCCCCGGGCTGCCCCCCGCCGTCCAGCGCGAGGAGTTCGCCTCCTGGATGGACCTCGCCGTGTCGCTCAAGCTCAACTCGGTGTTCGTGCAGGTCAGGCCCACAGCGGACGCCTTCTGGCCCTCGCCCTACGAGCCGTGGTCGGAGTACCTCACCGGCGTGCAGGGCCGCGACCCCGGCTACGACCCGCTGGCCTTCATGGTGGACGCCGCCCACGCACGCGGCCTCGCCTTCCACGCGTGGTTCAACCCCTACCGGGTCGCCATGCGCCGGGACGCCCGGCTCGCGCCCGGCCACCCGCTGCTGCGCCAACCGTCCTGGGGGGTCGCGTACGGCGACGGCCTGTACTACAACCCCGGCCTGCCGGAGGTGCGGGCGTTCGTGCAGGACGCCATCATGGACGCCGTCACCCGCTACGACGTGGACGGCCTGCACTTCGACGACTACTTCTACCCCTACCCGCTGGAGGGCCAGGAGTTCGACGACACCCGCGCCTACGCCGAACACGGCGAGGACTTCCCCGACCGCGCCGCCTGGCGCCGCCACAACGTGGACCGCCTCGTCGAGGAACTCTCCGTCCGCGTCCGCCGTGCCAAACCCCACGTGCAATGGGGCATCAGCCCCTTCGGCATCTGGCGCAACGCCACCACCGACCCCCTGGGCTCCGACACCACAGGCTCCCAGTCCTACGACGACCAGTACGCCGACACCCGCACCTGGATACGCAACGGGTGGCTCGACTACGTCGCCCCCCAGCTCTACTGGAACATCGGCCTCCCCGCCGCCGACTACGCCGCACTCGTCCCCTGGTGGTCCGAGGTCGTGGAGGGCACCGGCACCGCCCTGTGGATCGGCCAGCCCGCCTACCGCTCCGGTGCCCCCGGCGAATCCGCGGTGTGGCAGAACCCCGACGAGCTGACCCGCCACCTGACCCTGAACCGCGACTACCCCCGCGTCACGGGCGACATCTTCTTCAGCGCCGCCGACCTCCGCGCCGACCGCCTCGGCGCCATCACCCGCCTGGTCCGCGACCACTACACGACGCCGGCCGCCGCCCCCCGCCTCGCGCGCCTGCCGGACCTCCTGCCCGGCTGGCGCTGACCGTCGTCCCGCCGGCGCCGCCCTGGTGCCGTCGGGATGTGGTCAGGCGCCGGAGAGGGAGAGGACGAGCCACGCCGGGGCGGCGCCGGCGACCACGCCCGCCATGACCTGAGGCCAGGTGTGGTGGGTGACGCGGGTCCTCGACCAGCAGACAACGGCGGTGATCACCGCGCCCACGGCGAGGGTGGGAGCAGGGGGGAGGACGTGGGAGAAGACGACGACCGTGCCCGCGGTGACGGCGGCGTGGAAGGAGATCTTCCACCACAGCGTCACGGGGACGGTCACGGCGAGGCCGGCGAGCATGGCCCCCACCGTGGCCATCAGCAGGGCGGGGGCGCCGAGGGCGGCGAGCAGCGCCAAGGCCGCGATCACCGCCGCCACGGCGACCAGCAGGGGCCGGGTGCGCAGGGAACGGTCCACGATGTGATGGGAGTCCAGGCGGCCGGAACGCACCCCGGCGGCGATCACCAGGGCGGGCACGCCGCCGCACAGCGCCGAGGCGATCAGCCCCCACGCGGCCCCCGGCCAGCCGTCCGACAGCAGCCCGACGACCGGCGGCATGCCGATCACCAGCACCTGGGGGGCGAACACATCGGTGACCCACCGGGCGGCGCGGTACCCGCCGGCCTCGGGCACGGTGCCCGTCACGTCCTCGCCCTCCATGGCGCTCCCGTCGCTCTCGTGCGGTGATCCGGAAGGCAGCCTCCCATACCCGGGCCACGCGCACCGGCCGGTGTCGTGACCTGGACGTCGACCCGTGGGGAAAATCTCCAGCGGACTATACTTCTGCGAAGATATCCGCCCGAGGAGGAGTATGGGATCGCCGGTACGGCTGGTGATCGGACTGGACGGCGGCGGCACCAGCACCCGCTGCGTGGTCGCCACACCGGCCGGTGAGATCGTCGGCCGTGGCCACGCCGCCGGGGCCAACCCCCGCTCCGCCCGCGACCCCGGGGCCAATCTCCTCCGCGCCCTCACCGGCGCCCTCGCCTCCGCCGGCCCCGGCGTGGCCGGTCCCGGCGTCATCGGCGTCTTCGGCCTGGCCGGCGCCAGCGAAGCCGGCCGCCGCCTGGCCCGCGACCTCGCCACCCAGGCATGGCACACCGCCGGCCTGCCCGGCGCCCCCGCCGTGGTCCCCGACATCCTGGTGGCCTTCACCGGCGCCACCCCCGAGCCGTCCGGCACCGTCCTGGTGGCCGGCACCGGAGCCGTGGCCGCCCGCATCGAGTCCCACGAGATCGCCCACCGCGCCGACGGCTACGGCTGGCTCCTGGGCGACGAAGGCTCCGGCATCTGGATCGGCCGCCAAGCCACCCACGCCGCCCTCTCCGCCCTCGACGGCCGCGGCCCCCCCACCGCCCTCACCCCCCGCATCCTCCCCACACTGCTGTCCCCTCCGGACGTCCCCGCACCGCCGTCCCCTCCGGACGTCCCCGCACCGCCGTCCCCTCCGGACGTCCCCGCACCGCCGTCCTCTTCGGACGTTCCCGCGCTCTCGTCCTCTCCGGACGTCCCTGCGTCCTCGTCCTCTTCGGGCGTCCCCGCATCGCTGTCCCGTCCGGACGTTCCCGCGCCGTCGTCCTCTCCGGACATCCGTGCGCCGCTCTCTTCCGCGGCCGACGCGGGCGGCGGCGCGGAAGGCGTGCGCGGCGGGCCCGGACCCGAAGGGGAGGCCCTTGCGCAGGCCATCATCGCCGCCGTCTACGACAGGGAGCCCGCCCGCCTCGGCCTCCTCAGCCCTGTCGTCGAAGCCGCCGCCCGCGAGGGTGACCACGTGGCCCTCACCATCCTTGAGGACGCGGCGCACCGCCTGGTCCGCACCCTGGAGGCCGTGCTCCCCGACCCCTCCCTCCCGGTCGTCCTCGCCGGTTCCCTCCTGACCAACCCCACCCTGGTCGCCGCCCACGTCCGCGCCGCCCTCCCCGCCCACCGCCTCCTCCCCTCCAGGGACGCCGCCGCCGGCGCCGCCGCCCTGGCCCTGCGCGCCACCCACCTCACCGAACCCGAGATCACCGCGGCCCACCGCCGCCTCCTCGCTCTCTGACCCCTGGGTCACCGGCGGATCGCCGCACGTCGGCGCCGGGTTCGCCGTAGCACTCCCGCCGTCCCGGCGCTGATGAAGCCCTCTCGGGGACGGCGAGATGGAGCCGCTCGTGTGGCCCCAGCGTCCCGCAGGCTGCCCGTGGTCGGGCTTGGGGTGATCTTGCGTGCGGGTTTGTGTGGGAATGGGGCTTGATCGTGTGGGTTTGTGTATTGACGGAGCCACTAGGACGGGTATAAACAAAGGCGAAACCAACTTGAAACGGTGGTGAATCAACACGATGTACGCCGAGGAGCGGCAGCAGGAGATCTTGCGGCGGGCGCGGGCTATCGGGCGGGTCGATGTGGTGACGCTGGCCGGGGAGTTCTCGGTGACGACTGAGACGGTTCGCCGTGATCTGACGGTTCTTGAGCGTGCGGGTGTGTTGCGGCGGGTGCACGGGGGGGCCATCCCCGTGGAGCGGCTGGGGTTCGAGCCGGCGTTGGCGGCGCGGGACGAGGTGATGACGGCGGAGAAGGAGCGGATCGCCAAGGCGGCGGTGGGGGAGCTTCCGGAGGACGGGTCGATCATCATCGACGCGGGGTCCACGACCGGGCGGCTGGTGCAGATACTTCCGGCTGACCGGGAGCTGACGGTCATCGTGAACTCACCGCCGCTGGCCACGGTTCTCGCCACGCGGGCCAACCTCAGTGTGATCATGCTGGGCGGCCGGGTGCGCGGGCGCACCCTCGCCACCGTGGACGACTGGGGGCTGCGGCCGCTGGCGCGGCTCAACGTGGACGTCGCGTTCATGGCCGCCAACGGGTGCTCGGTCGCCCACGGGCTCACCACGCCGGACCCGGCGGAGGCCGCCATCAAGCGGGCCATGATCGACGCCGCCAACCGCAGCGTCCTGCTGGCCGACCACACCAAGTTCGGTGACACCTACCTGGCCCGCTTCGCCTCCCTCTCCGAGATCGACGTCGTGATCACCGATTCCGGGGTCGACCCGGCGGTCGCCGCCGAGCTGGCCGCCGCGGGGCCCGAGGTGGTGCGGGCGTGATCCTCACCCTGACCCTCAACCCCAGCCTGGACCGCACCATCGAGATCACCTCCCTGGCGCGCGGCAGCGTGATCCGCGCGGGGACGGCGCGTCTCGACCCGGGCGGCAAGGGTGTCAACGTGTGCCGCGCCCTGCTGGCCAACGACGTCGTCTCGCGCGCCGTCGTCCCGTACGGCGGCGAGGAGGGGCGGCGGCTGCTCGGACTGCTCTCCGCCGAGGGCATCGACATGATCGCCGTCCCGGTGGACGGCCTCACCCGCTCCAACATCGCGCTGGCCGAGCCGGACGGCACCATCACCAAGGTCAACGAGCCGGGCACCGCCCTGTCCGCCGCCGAGGTGGACGCGGTCGCCGAGGCCGTGCTGGCCGCCGCGCACTCGGCCGACTGGGTGGTCGCCTCCGGCAGCCTGCCACCCGGCGTGCCCGTCGACATGTACGCCCGGCTGACCCGCAGGTTCGCCGCGGCCGGCCTCAACGTCGCGATCGACACCAGTGGCCCGGCCCTGCTCGCCGCGCTCGCCTCCGCGCCCGCCATGGTCAAGCCCAACCGCGAGGAGCTCGCCGAGGCCACCGGGTCGTCCCCGCGCACCCTCGGCGAGGCCCTGGACGCGGCCGGCAAGCTACGCGCCCTCGGCGCTGGCGCCGTGCTCGCGAGCCTCGGCCCCGACGGCGCGATCCTCGTGGAGGACGGCCGCGCCTGGTACGGCCGGTGCCCGGTGCCCGAGCCGCGCAGCACGGTCGGCGCCGGCGACGCCATGCTCGCCGGCTTCCTCGCCGCGGGCGCCCACGGGGAGGCGGCCCTGGCGGAGGCGCTGGCCTGGGCGTCCGCCGCGGTGTCCCTGCCCGGCAGCCGGATGCCCGGCCCCGCCGACATCCGCCGCGACGGCGTGCGGATCCTCGAACCCGACCTCGCCCAGCCGTTGACGTCCGGGGGCTGACAGCGGCGCGTTCCACCCCCTTTACGCCGGCCCCGCGCCGGTCGCCCCGGAAGGAGCATCAAGAGATATGGCCGACACCTACACCCCAGCGGTGACCGGCACCGGGATCAAGGCCTCGATCCAGCGGTTCGGCGGTCACCTGGCCGGCATGATCATGCCCAACATCGGCGCGTTCATCGCCTGGGGCCTGATCACCGCCTTGTTCATCCCCACGGGGTGGCTGCCCAACGAGACGTTCGCCAAGCTCGTGGGCCCGATCATCTCCATGCTGCTGCCGATCCTCATCGGCTACACCGGCGGCCGCATGGTGCACGGCCAGCGCGGCGCCGTGGTCGGCGCGGTCGCCACCATGGGCGTCATCGTCGGCACCGAGGTCCCCATGTTCCTCGGCGCCATCCACGAGATCATCGGCCCGCTCGCCGCGTTCCTGCTGAAGCTGGTGGACGGCTTCACCAGCGAGCGCACCAAGGCCGGCTTCGAGATGCTGGTGGACAACTTCACCGCCGGCATCGTCGGCGGCGCGATGGCGCTGGTGGGCCTGGTGGCGATCGGCCCGGTGGTGAGCGCCGTCACCGACGTGGCGGGCGACGCCGTGTCGTGGCTGATCGGCCACAGCCTGCTGCCGCTCGCCTCGGTGCTCATCGAGCCCGCCAAGGTGCTGTTCCTCAACAACGCCATCAACCACGGTGTGCTCGGCCCGCTCGGCGTCGCCGAGGCGGTGCGCGAGGGCAAGTCGATCCTGTTCATGCTGGAGTCCAACCCCGGCCCGGGTCTCGGCCTGCTGCTCGCCTACATGTTCTTCGGCCCGAGGCTGCTGCGCCCGAGCACTCCCGCCGCGATCGTCATCCAGTTCCTCGGCGGCATCCACGAGATCTACTTCCCGTACGTGCTGATGAAGCCGCGGCTCATCCTCGCCGTGATCGCCGGCGGCGCCTCCGGCGTGCTGGTCTTCATGGTGACCGGCGCCGGTCTGGTCGCGACGCCCGCGCCGGGCAGCATCTTCGCCTACCTCGCGGTCACCCCCAAGGGCGGCTGGTTCGGCGTACTCGCCGGAGTCGTCATCGCCGCCGCCGTGAGCTTCGTGGTCGCCTCGGCCCTGCTCGGCTTCGGCCGCGCCAACGGCGACCAGGCCCCCGAGGCGGTGGAGGGCGGCGACGCGTCCGCGCGGACGCAGGACGTCGTCAGCCCCGCCACCGCTGACAGGACCCAGCCCGCCGACAGAGAGGTGTGACACGCCATGCCCAGCATCGACAGCAAGGACATCAAGACGATCGTGGTCGCGTGCGACGCGGGGATGGGCAGCAGCGTCATGCTGGCCGGCACGCTGCGCAAGGCACTGAAGGGCCGGTCGATCGAGGTCAGGCACACGCCGGTCAACTCGATCCCGGCCGACGCCGACGTCGTCGTCTGCCACACCGGGCTCGCCGAGCGGGCCGCCAAGAGCGTCGCCCCCGGCACCGTGCTGATCCCGTTCCAGCTCTTCATCGGCGACCCGGCCGTCACCAAGCTGGTCGCCACCATCAAGAGCGGCGGCACCGTCGATGCCTGAGACGGCACCGCTGCCGCTCGACCCGCGGGCCATCCGCCTCGACGCCGACGCCGGATCGCGCGACGACGCGATCCGGCAGGCCGGGCAGGCCCTGCTGGCGGCGGGCGCCATCGACCCGTCCTACATCGACGCCATGCTCGAACGGGAGCGCAGCATCTCCACGTACGTCGGCGAGGGGGTGGCGATCCCGCACGGCACCCTGGCCGGCAAGGAGGCCGTCCACCACGACGCGATCAGCGTGGTGCGCTTCCCGCGCGGCGTCGACTGGGACGGCGAGCGGGTGGTGCTGTGCATCGGCATCGCCGCCAAGGGGAACGGCCACGTGGAACTGCTGTCCGAGCTCGCCGACATCCTCATGGACCCCGGCCGGGCCGAGGCGCTGCGCGAGGCGCCCGATCCCGAACACGTCATCCGGCTCATGCAGCCCGTCAGAGAGGAAACCTTCGAGTGAAGGTCGCACGGTTCCACGCCCCCGGTGACATCCGCGTGGAGGACGCCCCCGAGCCCGCGCCCGGGCCCGGTGACGTCAAGATCCGGGTCCGCAACTGCTCCACCTGCGGCACCGACGTCAAGATCTTCAAGCACGGTCACCACCACATCCGGCCGCCCCGCGTCATGGGGCACGAGATCGCCGGCGAGGTCGTGGAGACCGGCGCGGAGGTGACGGGCTGGGCGCCGGGCGACCGCGTGCAGGTGATCGCCGCCATCCCGTGCGGCCGGTGCGAGGAGTGCCGGCGCGGGCGGCTCACCGTGTGCCCCGACCAGGAGTCGATGGGGTACCACTACGACGGCGGGTTCGCCGAGTACATGGTCGTCCCGGCCAAGGTGCTCGCGGTGGACGGCCTCAACCGCATCCCCGACGGCGTCGGGTTCGACGAGGCGTCGGTGGCCGAGCCGCTCGCGTGCGTGCTGAACGGCCAGGAGCTCGCCCGGGTCGGAGAAGGCGACGACGTCGTCGTCCTCGGCGCGGGGCCGATCGGATGCCTGCACGTGCGGCTGGCCCGCTCGCGCGGCGCCGGGCGGGTCGTGCTGGCCGACCTCAACCCCGAGCGGCTCGCCATGGCCGCCGAGCGGGTGCGGCCGGACGAGACGATCGGCGGTGCCGGCGTGGACATGGTGGACGAGGTGCTGAAGCTCACCGGGGGCCGCGGCGCCGACGTCGTGATCACGGCCGCGGCGTCCGGCGCGGCGCAGGAGCAGGCGCTGCAGATGGCCGCCCGCCAGGGGCGCATCAGCTTCTTCGGCGGCCTGCCCAAGGACGACCCGATCATCCGGCTCGACTCCAACCTCGTGCACTACCGCGAGCTGACCGTCGTCGGCGCCAACGGCTCGAGCCCTCACCACAACGCCCAGGCCCTGGCTCTGATCGCGAGTGGCGCGGTGCCCGTCGCCGACCTCGTCACCCACCGCATCCCGCTCACCGAGGTGCTGGACGGCATCGACACCGTGGCCCGCGGTGTCGCCATCAAGGTCACCGTGGAGCCCTGACCCCGCCTGCTGCGAAGGAAGTCCCATGCCACAGAAGACCGTCGTCATCGGGTCGAGCAGCGGCCTGCACGCCCGCCCCGCCAAGCTGTTCGTGCAGGCCGCGGCCCGCCAGCCCGTCCCGGTGACGATCAGCGTCCCCGGCCGCAAGCCCGCCCCCGCCAAGAGCATGCTCGCCGTCCTCGCCCTCGGCGCCACCCACGGCACCGAGGTCACCCTGGAGGCCGAGGGCCCCGGCGCCGAGGAGGCCCTGACGGCCCTCGCCGCCCTGCTGGCCCGCGACCTGGACGCCGAGGAGCCCGCCGATGCGTGACCGCCGCGGACGGGGAGGCGGGCGATGAGCGGCACGGCACGGGGACTCGGGGTGAGCCCCGGGCGGGCGGCGGGACGGGCGTACCGGATGGCGCGCCCGCCGGCGCTGCCGCCCCCGGCGCCGGTGGCGGACGCGGCGGCCGAGATCGCGGCGGCCGGGGAGGCGCTGCGGTCGGTGGCCGAGCACCTGGAGCGGCACGCCGCCAAGGCGGCCGACCCGGAGGCCCGTGCCATCCTGGAGGCGCAGAGCATGATCGCGGCCGACCCCATGCTGCTGGAGTCGGTCGAGGAAGGTGTGGCCGCCGGGCTCGGCGCCGCGCACGCCATCGACGCGGGCTGCGCCCGGCACCGGGAGGCGCTGCTGGAGGCGGGCGGCTACTTCGCCGACCGGGCGGGCGACCTGGACGACATCCGCGACCGCGCCGTCGCGGCCGTGCTCGGCCTGTCCATGCCGGGTGTGCCCGACCCCGGCCACCCGTACGTCCTGATCGCCGACGACCTCGCCCCCGCCGACACCGCCGGGCTGGACACCGCGACCGTGCTCGCGCTCGTCACCCTGCGGGGCGGCCCCACCAGCCACACCGCCATCCTCGCGCGCGCCCTCGGCCTGCCCGCCGTCGTGGCCTGCCACGGCGCCGCGGCCGTCGAGGACGGCACCTGGGTGGCCGTGGACGGCGACACGGGCGAACTGGTGATCGGCGTGGCCGAGGACGAGGCCGCCCGCGTCCAGCACGAGGCGGCCGAGGCCCGCGAGCGCGCCGCCGCGAGCACCGGCCCCGGCGCCACCGCCGACGGCCACCCCGTCCCGCTGCTGCTCAACATCGGCTCCGCCAAGGACCTGCGCCCCGGCGCCGAGGGCGTCGGCCTGTTCCGCACCGAGTTCCTGTACCTGGACCGCGCCGGCGCCCCCACCTTCGAGGAGCAGGTGGAGGCCTACACCGCCGTCCTGCGCGCCCTCCCCGGCCGCAGGGTCGTCGTCCGCACCCTGGACGCCGGCTCCGACAAACCCCTGCCCTTCCTGGGCCTCCCCGAGGAGGAGAACCCCGCCCTGGGCCTGCGCGGCCTCCGCACCGCACGCAGCCACCCGGAGGTCCTCGACACCCAGCTCCGCGCCATCGCCGAGGCCCACCGCGCCTGCGAGGCCGACACCTGGGTCATGGCCCCCATGGTGAGCACGGTCACCGAAGCCGCCGCCTTCGCCGCCAGGGCCCGCGCCCACGGCCTCCCCAAGGCCGGCGTCATGATCGAGGTCCCCGCCGCCGCCCTGCACGCCGACCGCCTCCTGCGCGAGGTCGACTTCCTCAGCATCGGCACCAACGACCTCGGCCAGTACACCTTCGCCACCGACCGACAGCACGGCGACCTCGCCGACCTGCTCGACCCCTGGCAGCCCGCCCTCCTCCACCTGGTCCACCTGTGCGGCGAGGCGGGCCGCGCCGCGGGCAAACCGGTAGGCGTCTGCGGCGAGGCGGCCGCCGACCCCCTCCTCGCCCCGGTCCTCGTGGGCCTCGGCATGACCAGCCTCTCCATGTCCGCCCCGAGCGTGCCCGCCGTCCGCGCGGCTCTCAGCACCCGCACCCTGGCGTCCTGCGCTGAGCAGGCACACCTGGCCCTCACCGCCCCCGGCCCCACCGCCGCCCGCGAGGCGGTCACCACGAGCACCCGCTGATCCGCTCCCCGCGCACGGGCCGAGGCTGGGCCGGCTCCGGGCGCCGCGAGCGGGCAAGCGGGCCGGCCCGCCGTACCGCGACCTGTCACACCGCCGGTACGGCGGGCCCTCGCGGGTTTCGCGGTACCTGCGGGGGATTCGCGCGCTAGGGTGCGGGGCCATGACGGGTGGAAGCGGACGGAAGGAGCGCCCGGGCGGCGCGAGGACGGCACGCTCCACGTCCCCCAGGGTGCGCGCCCACTACCGGAAGACGTCCTCCGGGTACGTCAAGGTGCGCGGCCACTACCGGCAGGCGCAGGCCACCAGGTGGGCCGGAGCCTCCATGGCCGTCCTCGCCTTGGTCATCACCCTTGTCGGCGCCGCCCTCACGGCGATCAGCGCCGACCTCTTCGGCCCGCGCAGAGGCACCGCCCACGGCCCCGCGGTCACCGCCACCCGGACCATGACCGTCACCCCGGAGGTCACGCCGCCGGCCCCGAGGGCCACCGTCACCGTCACGGCGGGCCCGGAGATCCACGTCGTGCTCCCGTCGTCCATCGCCATCGCGGTCGACTCAAGCTCCGGCGACCAGGGGGACGGCGGGGTCGGGTTCATCACGGCCCTCACGGGTTTCTTGACAGGGGTGAGCGCTGTGATGACGGGGGTCGCGGCGTGGATCACTGCCCGGCAGAGGCGCGCGGAGAAGGAGGACCCGGCCTGATCAGGGGGTCAGGGTTTGCGGCCGACGGCGCAGAACTGGGAGACCTGTTCCTGGGCGTCGAAGTCGTCGGGGTCGGCGCGCCACTGGGAGCAGGAGACGATGCCGGGGTCCAGGAGGTCCAGGCCCTCGAACCAGCGGGCGATCTCCTTGGGGGAGCGCAGGACCATCGGGGCGGAGCCGGCGGCGTTCCACTGCCGGACGGCTTCCAGCATGGCGTCGGTGTGGACCTCGGCGGTGGGGTGGGCGACGACGAGGTGGCTGCCGGAGGGGACGGCGGCCAGGATGTGGCGGACGATCTCGGCGGCCTCGGCGTCGTCGGTGATGAAGTTGAGGATGCCGAGGAGCATCACGGCGACGGGGCGGCCGAGGTCCAGGGTCTCGCGGGTGCGGTCGAGGACCATGGCCGTCTCGCGGATGTCGGCCTCGATGTAGTCGGTGGCGCCTTCCTCGGTGCCGACCAGCAGGGCGCGGGCGTGGGTGAGCACGATGGGGTCGTTGTCGACGTAGACCACGCGGCAGTCGGGGGCCAGGGCCTGGGCGACCTCGTGGGTGTTGGCGGCGGTGGGGAGGCCGGTGCCGATGTCGAGGAACTGGCGGACGCCGGCCTCGGCGACGAGGTGGTGGACGGCGCGGCCGAGGAACGCGCGGTCGGCGCGGGCGGAGTCGACCAGGGCGGGCATCACCTTGAGTATCTGGTCGCCGATCTGCCGGTCGGCGGCGAAGTTGTCCTTGCCGCCCAGCCAGTAGTTCCAGACCCGTGCCGAATGCGCCACCGTCGGGTCGATCTTGGTGGGTGGTTCCGGGCCGGAGAGCGGCGTACTTTCGGACACAGGTGAGGCTAACCCTTCTCGCCGTCATGCCATGAGATCGTGCAGAAGGTCAGCGTAGCCCTCGAAGCCCATAAAACACGGTATTTCCGGGCCAAGTCGGTAGTTGCGCCATCAGAAGTTTCGGACGACATCAATCCACGCGACGACTCAATCGGCGGCGCTCAGGGCGAGGCGTCGGTCACCCGCTGCCACTGCGGGTCGCGGTACAGCACCACCGAGGTGCCGCGCAGCAGCTCGTCGGGCGCGGAGAGCATGACCAGCTCGCCGCCCGCCTCCATGGCGCGCAGCAGGTCGCGCACCCGCGGCCCCACCGGCAGCCGCCCGACCGGCAGGTCCAGCTCCAGGCGGATCATGTCGGCGACCTCCGACAGCCGGAACGGTCCCTCGAAGCGCGCCACCATGTCGCGCACCAGGGCGCTCGTGATGAGCTGCTCGGCCTCGCTGTGCGCGACCTCCCAGACGAGCTGGACGTCGCGCTTGCCGGTCGCCGCGCACGCCGCGCAGCGCCGCACGAAGCCCGGCACGATCTCCTGGTCGGCCGAGCCGAGGCAGGCCGAGCACTGGCCGGTCTCCATCGCGTGCAACTCGGCCGCCACCCGGTCGGGCAGGGGCTTCGCGCACGCGCACCGGAAGCGGCGGAACCCGCCTTGGACCAGCACGACGTCGTCGGCGTCGTCCGGGATCTCTTCCCACTGCGCGGTGATCGTGTGACTCGTCATCGCCTGCGACTCTACCCAGTCGGCTTCCGTCGAGCAGCGGCGCCTATCCCGTCATTCCCGGAATTCTCGCGATTTCCGGAAACGAGCGCTATCATCCCGGCCGCGAGGACGGGCCCGGGGGGCGCCGCGCTCCAGGTAGCGCTTAGATTTGAGCCATGGCGAACCCCGCGATCCTGACCGTAGACGACGACCCGGCCGTCTCGCGGTCGGTGGCAAGAGACGTCCGCCGCCGTTACGGTGACCGGTACCGTGTGGTCCGCGCCGACTCCGGGCCCTCGGCCCTGGAGGCGCTGCGCGAGATCAAGCTCAGAGGCGAGCAGGTGGCCCTGATGCTCGCGGACTACCGCATGCCCGAGATGAACGGCATCCAGTTCCTCGAATCCGCCATGGACATCTTCCCGCGCGCCCGCCGCGTACTGCTGACCGCGTACGCCGACACCGACGCCGCCATCGACGCGATCAACGTCGTCGACCTGGACCACTACCTGCTCAAGCCGTGGAACCCGCCGGAGGAGAAGCTCTACCCGGTGGTGGACGAACTGCTGGACGCGTGGCTCGCCGCGCCCGACCTGTCGATCCCGGACACCAAGGTCGTCGGCCACCGCTGGTCGGCCCCCTCGTTCGCCGTCCGCGACTTCCTCGCCCGCAACCTCGTGCCCTACCGCTGGCTCACCTGTGACGACGCCGAGGGCATGCGCCTTCTGGCCGCCGCGGGCGCGGGCCCCGACGACGTGCCGCTGGTCATCACGCCGGACGGCGTCACCCTGGTCAAGCCCACCGAGAGCGCCCTCGCCGCCCACGTGGGCCTCACCACCACCCCCGCCGAGGAGTTCTACGACCTCGTGGTGGTCGGCGCGGGCCCGGCCGGCCTCGGCGCCTCGGTGTACGGCGCCTCCGAGGGCCTGCGCACCGTGCTCGTGGAGCAGCGCGCCACCGGCGGCCAGGCCGGCCAGAGCAGCCGCATCGAGAACTACCTCGGCTTCCCCGACGGCGTGTCCGGCGCACAGCTCACCGACCGGGCCCGCCGCCAGGCGCAGCGCTTCGGCGCGGAGATCCTCACCACCCGCGAGGTCGTCGCGCTGGACTCCTGCGGCTCCACCCGCCTGATCCGCTTCTCCGACGGCACCTCCGTGGCCGCGCACACCGTCGTGCTCGCCACCGGCGTGGCCTACCGCCTGCTGGACGTCCCCGGCCTCGCCGAGATGACCGGCCGCGGCGTGTTCTACGGCTCGGCGGCCACCGAGGCGCCGAGCTGCTCGGGCGAGGAGATCTACATCGTCGGGGGCGCCAACTCGGCGGGCCAGGCCGCGGTGTACTTCTCCCGGTACGCCCGCCAGGTCCACATGCTGATCCGCGGCCCCGACCTGACCCGGTCCATGTCGAGCTACCTGGTCGACCAGATCGCGGCCATCCCCAACATCGAGGTCCACCCCCACACCCAGGTCGTCGGCGCCGGTGGCGGCGAGCACCTGGAGACCCTCAGCCTGTGCGACCCCCGCTCGGGCCAGGTCCGCGAGGTGCACACCTCGTGGTTGTTCATCTTCATCGGGGCCGAGCCGCGCACCGACTGGCTGGACAAGGCCGTCGTGCGCGACCGGAACGGCTTCGTGCTCACCGGCTCCGACCTGGTGGTGGACGGCCGGCGTCCCCCGGGGTGGGCACTGCCGCGCGACCCGTACCACCTGGAGTCCAGCATGCCCGGCGTCTTCGCCGCGGGCGACGTGCGGGCCTACTCGGTCAAGCGGGTCGCCTCGGCGGTGGGGGAGGGCGCGATGGCGGTCTCACTGATCCATCGCTACCTGGAGGCCCAATGACCGAGGTCGACGACCGCGACGGCACCCGCCCGACCGGCGACCGCCTCACCGCGGACGAGCTGCGCACCCTGTTCCTGTTCGAGTCGCTCAACGACGAGCAGCTCGCCAGGATCCAGGAGCAGGGCCGGGTGGAGCGGTACGCGGGCGGCGCGGTCATCTGCCGCGAGGGCGAGCCCGCCACCTGCTTCTACGTGCTGCTGCACGGCACCGTGGCGCTGAGCAGGCTCGTGCACGGCGACGAGGTCGAGTTCAACCGCACCGAGCAGCGCGGCGTCTACACCGGCGCCGTGCAGGCCTACCTCGCCGGCCGCATCGACCAGGTGTACGCCTCGAGCACGCACGCCGTCACCGACGTGGAGATGTTCGTGCTGCCCGCCGACGTGCTCGGCGGGGCGCTGCGCGAGTGGTTCCCGATGGCCACCCACATGCTGGAGGGCCTGTTCTTCGGCATGCGGGCCACCCAGACCATCATCGGCGAGCGGGAGCGGCTGCTCGCCCTCGGCTCGTTGTCGGCCGGGCTCACCCACGAGCTGAACAACCCGGCCGCGGCGGCCGTGCGGGCCACCGCCGTGCTGCGCGAGCGGGTCGCCGGCATGCGGCACAAGCTCGCCATGATCGCCGACGGCCGGCTGGACGGCACGCGGCTGCGGCGCCTGGTGGAGCTGCAGGAGGAGGCCGTCAAGCGGGTGGCGACCGCCCCGCCGCTGTCCCCGCTGGCCACCGCCGACGCCGAGGACGCCTTGTGCGACTGGCTGGACGACCACGACATCACCGGCGGCTGGGAGATCGCCTCCACGCTGGTCGCGGGAGGCGTGGACGCCGAGTGGCTGGACCACATCGCGGGCGCGGTCGGCGGCGAGAACCTGGAGTCGGCCGTCAGGTGGCTCACCTACACGGTCGACACCGAGCAGTTGATGAACGAGATCGACGACGCGGTGACCCGGGTGTCCTCCCTGGTGGCGGCGGCCAAGCAGTACTCACAGCTCGACCGCGCGCCGCACCAGACGGTCGACGTGCACGACCTGCTGAACGCCACGCTCACCATGATGCAGGCGAAGGTCCCGCAGGGCGTGCGGGTGGTCAAGGAGTACGACCACACGGTGCCGTCGATCCCGGCGTACGCCGCCGAGCTCAACCAGGTGTGGACCAATCTGATCGACAACGCCTTCTGCGCGATGCGTGAGGACGGCGGCACGCTGACCGTGCGCACCGGGCACGAGGCGGACCGCGTCTTCGTGGAGATCGGCGACACCGGGCACGGCATCCCGCCGGAGGTGCGGCCCCGCATCTTCGAGCCGTTCTTCACCACCAAGCCGGTCGGCGAGGGCACCGGGCTCGGCCTGGACATCTCCTACCGGATCATTGTGAACAAGCACCACGGGGACATCCAGGTGGAGTCCGTGCCCGGCGACACCCGCTTCCGGGTGGTGCTCCCCGTCACCGAGATCTGACCACGTCCCCGCCCGTCACCGGCTCCGTCTCCGGGGCCGTCTCCGGCTCTGTCTCCGGGGCCGGTGCCCGGCGGGCGGGGCAGGGTGTCCAGGCGGCGGTGGTGGCGCCGCCGAGCAGGCCGAGGAACGCGCCGAGCAGGAAGCCGCCGATGTTGGCGTACACCACCGAGGCGGCCGACAGCAGGACGGCCGTCACGCCGAGGAACACCCGCTGGGCGGGCTGCAGCAGGATCACCACGCCGAGCAGGATCAGCGTGATCGACAGCATGTAGGCGATGCCCGCCCCCGGCGAGTGGGTGGCCACGAACAGCGCCCGGCTGCTGAACGGGATGCTGAGCAGCTCCGCCCCCGCCACCACCGTGCACACCCCGCCCCAGAACGGCCTGCTCCGCTGCCACGCCCGCACGTGCCGCACGGCGGACGACGCCCGGGCCCGGCGCAGCCCTCTCAGAAACATTCCGGCCCGTTCCTGCGGACGGTGACTTTGGCGTCAGGGATGCTGAACATGTCGGCGGTGACCGCCCAGTTGACCTCGCGGAAGTTCCGGACGACGCCGGAGCTGCCCTGCTGGCCGAAGTCGCCGGGCGGGCCGGTGAAGCCGGGGACGGCGTCCAGGGTGGCGGCGTCCCGGTTCACCTCCAGGTCGAAGTAGGTGACGTCGCCGGCCAGCATCGCCTCGTAGGTGGTGAGGTTCCTGGCCGTCACGGGCCGGTCGTGCCCGCCGGTCGCCCGGAGCGTCACCGGCCCGATGGGGGTGTGCATGATGACGCTCTGGCAGAAGTCGATGGCCGTGATGTGCGAGATCTTGTTGACCAGCACGGGGATGTGCTCTCCCGCGTGGTTCACCACGAAGCCGCCGTACGACGCGAACGGTCCCTGCCGCACCTCCGCGGCGGACGCCTTGATCCTGCCGTCGGCCACGATGAACGCCGCGCCGATCGCGCCGCGCAGGATCCCGTCCACCAGCAGCGCCATCACCAGCGCCCCCGGCACGAAGACCAGCGCGAACCGCGTCCATCGGACTCGTCCTTCTACCCGCATGCGGCCCCCGTCCACCCGCGCGCGGTTCCCCCGGCGCACGACCCCGACGAAGATCATGAATTCCCGGCCGGTGCGCGCGAAAACCACCACGCTCCCCAGGACATCGCTAAGGCTGCCCCCGCGTGCAGTAGGGATGGGTGACATAAGTGGTCAGACAGGGAGATAGCCCAGCCACCCTTCCGCTGTCCACCGCTTCAGATAGCCCATGAACGACATATGCGTCATTTCATGGAGTCCCCCCGGTGCACCCCGGCCGCGCTCCCACCGTGGCCGGGGTACACCGGTCCGCTCAGGCCAGGCGGACCTCGCGGAGTAGGGCGAGGCCGGCGAGGTACGACCCGCCGTCCCGCGGGTGCCCCGGCATCGGCCGGCCCCCCGATGCGGCGGCCTTCGCCGCCAGGAGCCGGCCGAGCGCCGCCTGCCGGCAGGGGACAGCCGGGCGGCCCGGCCGCAGGCGGCGGCGGTGCGCGCCGGCCGGGGCGACGGAATGGTTTTCCGAATGGCCCGGCGGGGTCACGGCCACGGCCGCCCCCTTTCGGCATGCCGTTTCCCGCATGCCTGGTCCAGGAAAACAAATGCGAATCGAAAAGGGCACACGCGAATCCGGAAGCGCGCCGAAAAGCTGCCGCCACCTGCGGCGTTCCGTCTGGGAGCGCTCCCACAAACTGCGACCACCATACGGCAGAGGAAATCGGCGCCGCAAGACACCATGTGCCGGCGGTGATGCGAGCGCCGGGCCTTGCTTTACGGGCACCACCGCGTTCCGTCCCGTTCGGCGCTCCTATTCAGTTCGGCGTGGATTCCCAGGGTCGCCTTCGCCGTGTCCCGCCGGCCCGTCAGACGCCCTGGTGGAAGAAGGCGGCCCAGGAGAAGGGGTGGGCGGCGGCAGGGCGGCCCGGGTGGCGCAGCATCGCGAGCTGGGCGGCGCGCAGGGCTGCCGCGCCGGAGCCGGTGGCGAGGTGGTCGTGGAAGGTGGTCATGAGGTCGGCCGTGTCGCGGCTGTCCACGATCCACAGGGAGCCGATCGCGGTGGCGGCGCCGGCGACGAGGAACGCGGTGGCCAGGGTCAGGGCCTCGTCGAAGTCCTCGGCCGCCATGGCGGACATGCACGCCGACAACACCACCAGCGGTCCCGGCGCGTCCGCGCGACGGCCGCGGCCGTGGGCGAGCAGGCGCTCCACAGTCAGCCGCCGCCCGCCGGCGAGGGCCAGATACGACCGGGCGGGATCGGCCGCCACGGTGCCGTGGCACGCCAGATGCACCACAGGCAGCCCGCCGGTCCCGGCCCCCGGCAGGCACTCCAGCACCGCCTCCGGTGTCGCGCCCGGGGCGGCGGCGGGGGGTGCGGCCGGGGTGACGGCGGGTGGTGCGGCCGGGGTGACGGCGGGGGATGCGGCCGGGGTGACGGCGGGTGGTGCGACCGGAGGGGCTGTGGGGGGTGCGGCTGGGGATGTGGCCTGAGGCGTCGTGTGCGTGGGATCACGGTTCTGTTCCGGTGGGCCGAGGTGAAGGCCCGCCGGGTAGCAGCGGCGGTGGATCTGGCGGGCCTCGGCCTCGGCGTAGGTCAGGCCGTGGGTGGGGTTGCCGACCACCAGGGCCCGGCCGTCCAAGGGGAGGCGGCCGCGGCTCGCGGTCTCGTGGAGGAGGGCCGCCGAGGCGGCGTAGCTGATGACGGCCCGCTCGACGGCGTAGTGCGGGGGCGCGGGGGCGCGGGCGGCGTGCCAGGGGACCAGGGTCGCGTGGCCCACGGGCACCAGCACCAGGCGTGGCGGGCCCTGGTGTGGCGGGCCCTGGTGTGGGGGGCCCTGGTGTGGGGGGCGGATCGCGTCCAGCAGGGGGGACATGACGGCGGTCCACGACCAGTCGCACAGGTCGGTGAGCAGGGCCGTCCACCTCCTGCGGGCCTCGGCGAGCCGGGAGGGGGGCGCCGTGTCCTCGGAGGTGGTCTCGGCGTCCTCCGCGGTGGCGACGAGGAGGCGGTTGTAGGCCTCCACGTACGTCGCGAGGAGCTCGCCGGGGACGGCCAGGAAGGCGGGGAGGTCGAGGGGTTCCGGGTCGCGGCCGGGCCTGACGACCACCGCGCGGCCGGGCCGGCGGGCGGTGCCGGGGAGCAGGTAGACGAGCGCGTCGGCCCCGGTGCGGGTCAGGGTGTCGTGCAGGGCCTCCAGGGGGACGGTGGCGGCGAGGGCCTCCGCTCCCGGCGCCTCGGCCAGGACGCGCAGCGCGCGGTGGCGCAGAGCCGCGGGGACGAAGTCGGGAGCCGTCTGCGGGGCCAGGTGCGGCGTCGCGCCGGGGACGCGGCGCGCGGCGCGGGTGAGTTCGGTGTCCCATTCGCCGGCGAGGTCCCGCGCGCCGGCCGCGCGGAGGCGGTCGGCGACGGTGCCCGTGGTGGTGGCGGCGCGGCGCAGCAGGCCGCGGCCGAGTTCGAGGGCGCGGACGGCGTCGGCCGGGGCGCCGTCCTCCAGGCACCACGAGGCGAAGGTCAGCGCGTCCGAGGCGAGCCGGCGGGTCACGGCGAGGCCGTCGGCGGTCGTGGACTGCAGGAGCACCTCCGCCTGGCAGGTCTCCAGTGCCCGCAGCCCGGTCTCGCGGGCCCGCGCCCGGTGCCGGTCCCGCCCGGCGGGGTCCACCGTGGACCGGGAACAGGCGCGGTGGGCCGCCGCGAGCGCCGCCAGGGTGGTGGTGTCGGGCCTGCCGGGAAAGCCCTCGCGCACACCGGCGGCGCGTTCCAGCAGATCCACCGCCCGGCCGGCGTCGGCGGGCTCGCCGGTGCGCTGGAACCTCAGGTGGGCCGCGATCCCGAGGGTGCGCAGCAGCATCATGCGGGCGGAGTGGTCCTCGGGGAGCAGCGCCAGCGCCTCGTCCAGCGCCTCCTCGGCCCGGTCCAGGTCGGCGGCCTCCCGCCCGCCCGTGTTGTACCGCGTCAGCAGCACGATCCCGAGGTCGAACAGCGCGTACGCGCGGTCGCCGGGCCCGCCCGCCACCCGGGTGGCCCGCTCGCACCGCGCCACGGCGGCCTGGGCGTCCCCGGGGTCGCCGAATCGTTCGAACCGCAGCGCGAAGGCGAACCCGGCCCTGCGCAGCCGCAGCGACAGGTCGGGGTGGCCGTCCGGGGTGGCGGCCAGCGACGCCTCCAGGCACACGATCGCCTGGTCCACCGGAGTCCGTTCCGCGGCGTGCTGGTACCGGTTGATCAGCGCGCCGCCGAGGGCGGCCAGCCACGTCGGCCGGTCCGGATCGTCCTCCCCGGTGGCGGTGAGCGCGCGCGTCAGGTGGCCGACGGCGGCGGCCAGGTCGTCGGCGTCGCCGTGCAGGGTGAACCGCAGCGACAGCACCGACCCGAGGCCCCCGGCGGCGACCGCCGCGACACGGTCCCCCGGGGAGGCGGCGCGCAGCGCGGCGGCGTAGCACTCGACGGCCCGCGCCAGCGTGTCCGGGTCGTCGGTGGACCACAGCCGCGTGTTCAGCGCGGTCGCGAGGTTGTGCAGCCGCATCGCCCGCTTCGGGTGCCCGTCCGGTGTGGTGTCCGCCGCCTCGGTGAGGACCGTGACGGCCTCCTCCAGGTCCCGCGGGTCGTCGTCCCGGTCGTACCGGGAACGCAGCGCGTTGCCGAGGTTGTTCAGCCAGCGCCCCCGGTCGCCGGGGGACACCAGAGGGGACGCCGCCGCGGCCCTCAGCATCTCCACCGCACGGTCGAGGTCCCCGGGCACTCCCCGATGCCGGTGCCGCGTGTGCAACGCGCCGCCGAGCCCGCCCAGGTAGGCCGGAAGCAACGCGTCCCCGGCCGCCGACACCTCCACCGCGTGCTCGTACAACGTGATCGCCCGGTCCAGGTCCTCCGGCCCCGGTGCGGCGGCCCGGCCGGAGTCGCCCGCCGCTCCGTGCCTCTCGTACCGGGCCAGCAGGGCCAGCGCGAGGTTGGCGGCCCGGGCGGTGTGGTGGGGGTTGCTCTCGGGGGTGGCCGCCAGGCACTCCTCCGCGTGCCGTACGGCTTCGCGCAGGTCGCCGGGGTCGCCCGTGGCGCGGGCGCGGGCGAGCAGGCAGGTGCCGATGTTGCTCAGCGCGGCGGCCCGCGGCTCGCCGTCCCGGGCCGCGGCCAGGGCCCGGAGGTGCAGCCCGACGGCGGCGTCGAGGTCCGCCGGCCGTCCGTGGTGCCCGAACCGCGTCTTGTACGCGTTGCCCGCCCCGGTCAGCAACGCCGCCAGGTGCGGGGACCCCGGCGGGAGCACGGTGAGGGCCTCCTCGTGCAGCCGCACCGACTCCTCCAGGTCGGCCGGGTCCTCGCGGGCCTGGAACCGCTGTCGCAGCGCGCCGCCCAGGGTGTGGAGCCGCCCCGCGCGGTCCGGGTGCCCCTCTGGTGCGAGCGCCAGCGCCTCGGTGATGCGCTCCACCGCCGTGTCGAGGTCGTCGCCGGAGCCCGACCGGTGGAACCGGTCGAGCAGAGCGGTCGCCTGGTTGGCCGCGTACCTGCCCCGCGTCGGGTCGCCGAGAGGAGCGGCGGCCCGCGCGGCGGCGTACCAGAGGACGGCGGCGTCCAGGAAGCCGTCCCGTCCGGTCCGCTCGAACAGGGTGAGCATGAGGTTGCCGAGGTTCCCCAGCAGCGGCGGCCGCGCCGGGTCGTCCTCGTCCATGCGGTTCAGCGTCCCGAGCATCTCGTCCAGCGTCGCCTTGAGATCCTCCGCCACGGACGTCTACCCGTCGTCGCGGGCCATCGGCGCGCCCGACAGCCGGCATACCGGGGGAGGGGCGAGGGCGGTCACGGCCTCACGGCGCCCGCAGGAGCGGTGGGTCGGGCAGCGGTATCGCGCCACGTCCTCGTCGTCGTCCGCGCCGTGGTCCCCGTTCCTGATCTCCCACGAGGCGGCCGCGCCGCGGTGCTCGTCGATCATGGCGATCAGCCCGAGCCAGCCGTCGAGGCTGTCGGTGCCGACCACCGCCGCGCGGTCCAGCTCCCGCCACTCGGCGAGGAACCCGCTCTGCCTGGCCTCCTGCCGCAGCCGGTCCTTCACGACGCAGACGTCCGCCCACGACAGCGCCGGCGGGTCATCGAGCATCCATCCCTCCACGGGCCCGGTCACCCCGCCGCACAGAGGAGGACGGCCGGCCCATGGACACTCTAGGGCGGCGCGCCTGCTCGGCGGCGTACGGGCCCACGAGATGAACCGGTGGGCCGGGATGATCTCCGGGATGCGGGGAGACCACCGGAGCCGTGGTCAGGGGAGGACGAGCCGGAACGCGGCGAGGCCCCGGACGGTGGCGACGAACAGCACGCCGCACTCGGTCAGCGCCAGGTCCAGGACGTGAGCCTCCAGCTTGAGCATGAGCAGAGGCTCCGGCGTGCCCGGACGGCCCTCGAGCCGTCCGCCGGGAGTCTCGATCAGCAAAGGCTCCGGCGAGCGCAGACGCCGGATCTCCACCTGCCCGCCGGGACCGGCGATCGCCATGAGGTCTCCCAGGGTCGCGAAGGACGTGACAGGGGCGAAGCCCGTACGCCTCCGGTAGCGGCGGGCGGTGTGGACACGGAGCACGTCGTCGCATTCGACGAGGCTGAGCACCGCGGAGTCGCCGTCCCCCAGGGGCCCGATCTTCCGCAGGGCGAGGTCGTCCTGGGCGAGGGACAGGAACCAGCGCCGGCGGGGCAGCCTTGGGAACGTGCTTCCTGCGCAGGCGGCGGGACAGGTCCCTGACAGCCACGCGGGAGTCGGTTCCGCCGGTGACCGCGACGGGGGCGCCGTCCGGGAGGCGCCCGAGGGCGACCGCGCCGACCCAGCCGTTGCGGTCCTTCTCGCGCCGGCGTTCCCTCGGAGACGTCCCACACCACGGCGTTCCTGCCGTGGCCGCCGGTGACGGCGACGTCCCCCAGGGCGGCCAGGCTGAACGGCCGGCAGATCGGGTCGGCGGGGAACGACCGGCTCGTCCCGGGTGTGCGGACGTCGGTCACGTGGCAGGTGTGTCCGGTGGTGAACGCGAGGTGCTCGGCACGTCCCGCGGACACGGTGAGCCCGGCGGCGGCCGCCTCGGCACCGGGCGACCAGAGGAGCTCCCCGGTCCGCAGGTCCCGCGGGCGGGAGCCGGTCTCCCAGGCCGGCCGGCTGGGACCGACCGGCCGGCCGAACGCCGACACCGCCGCGACGAGGGAGGCGGGTTCGACGTGGCGGTCTTTGATCTACGTCCCGGCCGGGGTCGTCCTGCTGTTCGCCGTCCGGGGGTGCTCCGCTGGGGTGGCCACGCTGAGGCGCCTGGAAGCACGAAACCCCAGGTCGTGGGACCTGGGGTGTCGGTGGTGGGCGATACTGGGATTGAACCAGTGACCTCTACCGTGTCAAGGTAGCGCTCTCCCACTGAGCTAATCGCCCGGGCGTGGGACGCCGGGTGGGACTTGAGGTGGAGACGGGATTTGAACCCGTGTACGCGGCTTTGCAGGCCGCTGCCTCGCCTCTCGGCCACTCCACCGGGCGAGGCCCCGAACTGGCAAGACCTCTCCGAGCGGACGACGGGATTCGAACCCGCGACCCTCACCTTGGCAAGGTGATGCTCTACCAGCTGAGCCACGTCCGCGTGATCGGCCGGTGAACACCCGGCCTCACGCAGAGAACTCTAGCGAATCCCGGCCAAGTCCCCAAACCGAAACCCGGCGAGGGGCCCGGGCGGCCCGGGGGCCGTGCCGGGAAGGCGCATGGAGCCGAGGACGCCCGCCGCCCCCGGTGACGCCGGGGCGCGGGCGTCCCTCCATGGCGTGGGGCACCCGTCACCTCATGTGGCGGGGCGGAACGCCGCCTCCGGAGGGTGACGGGGGCACCGTGACCTCACGTGGCGACGGGGCGTGGAGTGCCGGGGCGCCTGTGTGGGCCGGTGCCAGGGATTCGGAGAGATCCCAGCGTCGTGCCGACCAGGCAAGCGAGGTGTACAGCGTTGTGCCGGCCAGGAAGACGAGGTCTACAGCATCGTGCCGACCAGGAAGGCGAGGTCCAGGGACTGGCTGCTGTTGAGGCGGGGGTCGCGGTTCCAGTCGGCCCGGTCGGGGGAACTCGTCGTCACCGGCGCGACGGGCGACCGCCCAGTGGAACGGTGATGTCCGCCCCGGGCCGGACGGCGTGTGGAGCGGCCCTCCGGCCGGAGGAAGTGCCGGGTAAGGGGCTAGCATGCTTGTCACTGGTTACCTAGTGGAGAGTGACGGCGGGATGGGCAGCGAGGTCGTGGAGGTGGGGGCGGGAGAGCTCACCTTCGGTCAGGTGGTCGAGGTGGCCCGGAACGGGGCCGGGGTGCGGCTCGGCGACGAGGCGCTCGCCGCGATCACCCGGTCCCGCGCGCGGATCGACGAGCTGGCGCGGAGCCCCACGCCCGCGTACGGCGTCTCCACCGGGTTCGGGGCGCTCGCCACCCGGCACATCGACCCGGCGCTGCGCGCCAGGCTCCAGCGTTCACTGGTGCGGTCGCACGCCGCGGGGTCGGGCGCCGAGGTGGAGGACGAGGTGGTCCGGGCGATGATGCTGCTGCGCCTGCGCACCCTCGCCACCGGGCACACCGGGGTGCGGCCCGCGACGGCCCGGCTGCTCGCCGGCCTGCTCAGCGCCGGCATCACCCCGGTGGTGCGCGAGTACGGCAGCCTCGGCTGCTCGGGGGACCTCGCGCCGCTGGCCCACGTCGCCCTCGCCCTCATGGGGGAGGGCACGGTGCGGGTTCGCGGCGGGGAGCCCGTCCCGGCGGACGAGGCCCTGAAGGAGGCGGGCCTCGAGCCGGTGGAGCTGGCCGCCAAGGAGGGCCTCGCGCTGATCAACGGCACCGACGGCATGCTCGGCATGCTGATCCTGGCCCTGGACGACCTGACCCGCCTGCTGCGCACCGCCGACGTCACCGCCGCCATGAGCGTGGAGGCGCTGCTCGGCACCGACCGGGTGTTCGCCCCCGAGCTGCAGGCCCTGCGCCCGCACCCCGGCCAGGCGGCGTCCGCGGCCAACCTGCGGGCCCTGCTGCGCGACTCGGCCATCATGGCCTCCCACCGGGACGACACCTGCACCCGCGTCCAGGACGCCTACTCCCTGCGCTGCGCCCCCCAGGTGGCCGGCGCCGCCCGCGACACCGTGGCACACGCCGCCGCCGTCGCGGCCCGCGAGCTGGTCTCCGCGATCGACAACCCCGTGGTGCTCGACGACGGCAGCGTGGAGTCCAACGGCAACTTCCACGGCGCCCCCGTGGGGTACGTCCTCGACTTCCTGGCCATCGCCGCCGCCGACGTCGCTTCCATGGCCGAGCGCCGCACCGACCGCATGCTGGACGTGGCGCGCGGCCACGGCCTGCCCGCGTTCCTCGCCGACGACCCCGGCGTCGACTCCGGCCACATGATCGCCCAGTACACCCAGGCGGCCATCGTGTCGGAGCTGAAGCGCCTCGCCGTGCCCGCCAGCGTGGACTCCATCCCGAGCTCGGCCATGCAGGAGGACCACGTGTCCATGGGCTGGTCGGCCGCGCGGAAGCTGCGCCGCTCGGTGGACGGCCTCACCCGGGTGCTCGCCGTCGAGCTCCTCACCGCGGCCCGCGCCCTGGACCTGCGGCACCCCCTGGCCCCGGCCCCGGCGACCGCGGCGGTGGTGCGGGCCCTGCGCGAGGAGGTGCCCGGCCCCGGACCCGACCGGTACCTGTCGCCGGAGATCGAGGAGGTCACCCGCATGGTCGCCGCCGGCGTCCCGCTGGCCGCCGCGGAGTCGGTCACCGGGCCGCTCGCCTGACCGCCACCGCGCCTGATCAGCCGCGAGGGAGCGCGGCGACCACGTCCACCTCGATCAGCAGGCCGGGGCGGAACAGGCGGGGCACCTCGACGGTCGTGCTGGACGGCGGGGCGCCGGAGACGCGGCGCCTGCGCACGGCGGCGTACCCCGGCAGGTCGGACATGTCGGTCACGTAGCTGCGGATGTTGACGATGTCGTCCAGCGTGCAGCCCTGGTCGGCGAGGATGCGCTCCAGGTAGTCGAAGACGCACTCCGACTGGCGGGTGATGTCGCCCTCCCCGACCACCCGGCCCTCCTCGTCCAGGGCGGCCTGCCCCGAGACGAACAGCAGATCACCCGAGCGCACCGCGTGGGAGTACGCCCCGGCGGGCGCGGGGACCGACGCGGGGTTGACCTTGACGGGCCGGGACGCCGGCGGCGACGTGACGGCCTCAGGCACCGGCGACGCGGCCGGGAACGACGCGGCCGACGCGGCCACCGAGGGGAACACGGCGGTCAGGTCCGCCTCGCCGAGGCCCTCCGCGACGGCGGCCCGGAGGCGGTCCAGGGCGGCCGCGGCGAGCGTCTGGGTGCCGTGGGCGGCGAGGGCGACGTCCTTGGCGGCCAGGCCGAGGGCGTACCGGGCCGGCGGCACCCCGTCGAGGACGGCGGGGCGCACCCGCTCGGCCAGCCCGCCGAGCGGGGTCACCGACAGCACGTCGAGCAGCGCCGCGTGGTCCACCCGGAGCGTGGTGGCGTAGGCGAGGGTCTCGGCCAGCAGCACGTGGGCCGGCACCATGGCGCCCATGACGGCGAGCTTCATCGCCGCCCCCGCCCCGAGCGGCCCCACCTCGCGCACGGTGCCGAAGACGCGCAGCACCTCGCGGCACCGGTCCAGGTCGGCCGCCGAGCCGCCCGCGAGTACGGTGAGCGTGCCGTCCGCCGCGGGCCCGACGCTGCCGAGCACCGGCGCGTCCACCAGCCCCACCTCACCGGGCAGCAGCCCGCGCAGCCGCGCCACCGCCTCCGGCCCGATGGTGGACATCTCCACCACCAGGCTCCCCGCGCGGGGGCGCGCCGCCGTCAGCACCTCCTCCACCGCCGCGGGGTCGCGCAGCATCGTGACGACCAGCCCGGCGTCCGCGACGGCCTCCGCCGCCGTGGCGGCCGTCGCCACCCCCCGCACCTCCTTGGGCGTCCGGTTCCACGCCGTCACCTTGTACCCGGCGGCCACCAGCCGCCCCGCCATGGGGACGCCCATGCGTCCCAGCCCGAGAAATGCGATCACGATCCCGACGCTATGCCTCCCCGAGCCATGCCACCAGCGACAAAATCGCATGCGAGCCATGCACCGGAGGAATATGTTGCCCGCACGGAGGAGGGCCGGATGGTGGAGGTCGAGGCGCTGCGGGTGCTGGACGCGGTGGTGCGTGCCGGGTCGTTCAGCGGGGCCGCAGCGGAGCTGAACTACACGCAGTCGGCGGTGTCGCGGCGGGTCGCCGGACTGGAGCGGGCCGCGGGCGGGGCGTTGTTCGAACGGGGGGCGCGGGGCGTGCGGCTGACGCCGGCGGGCGCGGTGCTGCACCGGTACGCCCGGGAGGTGCTGGAACGGCTGGAACGGGCGGCGGGGGAGCTGGCGGCGATCCACGACGGGACGGGCGGGCGGCTGCGGGTGGGGGCGTTCGCGTCGGCCAACGCGGTGCTGGTGCCGGAGACGCTGCGGGCGTTCCGGCGGGACCGGCCGGAGGTGGAGGTGACACTCGTGGAAGGGCTGAGCCCGGAACTGATGGCGGGTGTCGGGGACGGCGCGCTGGACGTCGCGGTGGTCAGCGACTACCCGTTCGGGCTGCCGCCGGAGGGCGACGTGCGGCTGACGGGCCTGCTCGCGGACGAGCTGCTGCTGGCCCTGCACCCGGACCACCCGCTGGCGGCCGCGCCCGCCGTGAGGTTCGCCGACCTGCGGGAGGAGAACTGGATCCACGGTGCCCCGCCGGGGCACCCGACCGTGCTGACGGAGCACTGCGCCAGGGCCGGTTTCACGCCCAAGATCGGCATCCGCATCCGCGAGTGGACCGGCAAGCTCGGCCACGTCGCCGCGGGCCTCGGTGTCGCCCTGGTGCCCGCCATCGCCGCCCGCGCCGTCCGCCGCGACGTGGTGCTGCGGTCCCTCGGCGGCGAGGCCCCGCGGCGCAGGGTGCACGTCGCGCTGCCCCCCGCCCCGATCCCCGCCGCGGAGGCGTTCGTCTCCCTGCTGCGGGGGTCCGCGCGGGACCTGGAAGGCGCGTGAGCCGGGCCCGCACGGGACGTGGGAGGCGCGCGACCGGTCCCGACCCGGGGCGCGACACAATGGAAAGGTGTATTTCGCCCACGTCAACGGCCGGTTGGCCACACGGCTGCGCGAGGTGACCACCGACCTCGGGGCGCTGGACGGCGCAGGCTGGTGGGCCGTCGTGGTGACCTACGAGGGCAAGGTCGTCTGCGCCCGCTTCGACGACGTGCGCCCGGCGCCGCTGCCCCCCCGCACCGGCCGCTGGCCGTCCGGCCTGACCTGGGCGTCCTCCCTCGACCGGCCGGCGTACGAGGCCGGCGTGCGGCGCATCCGCGAGCTGATCGGCGAGGGCGAGGTCTACCAGGCCAACCTGTGCCGGGTGCTCACGGCCGAGCTCACGGGCGAGGCGGACCCGCTGGTGCTGGCCCACCGTCTGGCCCGCGGCAACCCCGCCCCGTACGCGGCGACCATCGAGCTGCCCGGCCTGTCCGTGGTGTCCGCCTCCCCGGAGCTGTACCTGTCCCGCCGGGGCGGCGTCGTGGAGTCCCGCCCCATCAAGGGCACCGGGGAGACCGCCGCCGACCTGCTGGAGAAGGACTTCGCCGAGAACGTCATGATCGTCGACCTGGTCCGCAACGACCTCGGCCGGGTCGCCGATGTGGGATCCGTCACGGTCCCCGAGCTGTGCGCCGTCGAGGATCACCCGGGCCTGGTGCACCTGGTCTCCACCGTGCGGGCCAGGCTCGCGGCGGGGACGGGCTGGGCGGAGCTGTTCTCGGCGACGTTCCCGCCCGGGTCGATCACCGGGGCGCCGAAGTCCTCGGCGGTTCGAATCATCAATGAGCTCGAACCAGAGCCCAGGGGGCCGTACTGTGGGGCAGTGGGCTGGGTCGACGCCGGCAGGCGCGAAGGCGCGCTGGCCGTCGGCATCCGCACCTTCTGGATCGAGCGCGACCTCATCCGCTTCGGCACCGGCGCAGGCATCACCTGGGGCTCGGACCCGGGGCGCGAGTGGCGCGAGACCGAGCTGAAGGCCTCCCGGCTCATCGCGCTCGCCTCCGGCCGGGCGGCAACCTGTGCCCGGCCGAGGCCGGAAGAAATGGAGAACCGCTAGATGAACGTTCCGGTGTGGGTCAACGGCGAGTTGATCGACCCCGCGCAGGCCGCCGTCTCGGTCTTCGACCACGGCCTGATGGTCGGGGACGGCGTCTTCGAGACGATCAAGTGCGTCGACGGCCAGGCGTTCGCCCTGACCCGCCATCTGGACAGGCTGATGCTCTCCGCGGAGCGTCTCGGCCTGCCCGCGCCCGACGTCGCCGCCATCGCGGGCGGTGTGCGCGACTGCCTGGCCGCCGCGCCCCCGTGGCCGCTCGGCCGCATCCGGGTCACCTACACCAGCGGCAGCGGCCCCCTCGGCTCCGACCGCGGCAACCAGGGCACCACGTCCATCGTGATCGTGGGCGCGCAGGCGGCGTTCCCTGACACCGCCGCCGTCACCGTGGTGCCGTGGCCGCGCAACGAGCGCGGCGCGCTGGCCGGGGTGAAGAGCACCTCCTACGGCGACAACGCCAAGGCCCTCGCGTACGCCAAGGAGCGGGGCGGCCACGAGGCGATCTTCGAGAACCTCGCGGGGAACCTCTGCGAGGGCACCGGCAGCAACATCTTCATCGTCAAGGACGGCCACCTGGTCACGCCCACCCTGGAGTCGGGCTGCCTGGCCGGGGTGACCCGCGCGCTGGTGCTGGAGTGGCACGGCGGCGAGGAGACGGACGTGCCGCTGCGGGCGCTGTACGAGGCCGACGAGGCGTTCCTCACCTCCACCACCCGGGACGTCCAGCCGATCCGGCTGGTGGACGACACGGTGCTGCCCGCCGCCCCCGGCCCGGTCACCGCCAAGGCGATGCGGGTGTTCGCCGAGCGGAGCGCCGCCGACCTGGACCCCTGACGAGCCGCCGGCCGGTCACACCGGAGGTGGACACGCCGGTCACTCCGGGTGGGGTGACCGGCGGTGCGGTGCGGGCAGGCGTCCGGTCAGCCGGTCACTCGGGGTACGCCACCTGGGTCTGGGCGTTGAACTCGTCCACCCTGACCTGCTTGGCGGGGTCGGTGAGGGGGTCGTCGATGGCGATGACGTCCAGGCCCTTGGTGATGTCGCTGGAGTACACGTACCCGTTGTAGTAGTACGCCGACCAGGAGCCGCCGAGCCGGGGCTCGCCGGTCGACCCGATGGGCCCGCGGTCGACGTAGGCGATCTCCTTGGGCGCGGCGGGGTCGGTGTAGTCCACGACCGACACGCCGCCCTGGTACCAGGCCTGCACCATGATCGTCTTGCCGGGCACCGGCAGCAGCGAGCCGTTGTGCGCCACGCAGTTCTCCGCCCCGGTCTGGGTGCGGGGGATCTTGAAGTACGCCCCGGTACGGCGCAGGTCACGGCCGTCCACGATGTCGTACACCGCGTCCGCGCCCTTGTTCGCGCCGGCCTTCGGGTCGCAGGTGGGGGCCTGACCGCCGCCGAGCTCGTCACTGAAGATCACCCGGCTGGCGTCGTTGCTGAACGTCGCCGAGTGCCAGATCGAGAAGTTCTGCGCGTCGGTGACCTGCTTCAGCACCTTCGGCTGGGCGCGGTCGGAGATGTCCATCAGAATGCCGTTGCCGAGGCACGCCCCGGCGGCGAGGTCCTTCTCCGGGTACACCGTGATGTCGTGGCAGCCGCTGGTGGCGCCGGGCTGCGACTCGTCGGCGCCGTCCTCGAACAGCACCGGCTGGGCGACGACGGCCGCCTTCCCGGGGTCGTTCACCGGCACCTCGACGATGGCGATCGAGTCGTGCGGCGGCTTGCACTTGGCGGTGTCGGGGGCAGGGCCGAACGACGACACGTACAGGTAGACCGTGGAGGCGTCCTTGCCGGGCACCAGCGTGTGGGTGTGCGAGCCGCACTGGGTGGCGATCGACTTCAGGTACCGGGGCTTGGCGGGGTCGGACACGTCGAAGATCCGGATGCCCTCCCAGCCGCTGATCGAGTCGCCCCGCTGGCTCTCGCAGGTCTCGTCGCTGCGCGGCTCGTCCACCGACAGGAACACGAGGTTCCCGGAGACCGAGATGTCGTTCTGCCCGCCGGGGCAGACCACCCGGGTGATCACCTTGGGGTGGGTGGGATCGCTGATGTCGTGGATGGTGAAGCCCTCGTAGTTGCCGACGTAGGCGTGGTCGCCGCGGAACGCCAGGTCGGTGCCCCAGGCCTGCTCGCCGTCGAACGGCGCGGACAGCGGGACGTTGGCCACCAGCCGGGCGTTCGGGCTGTGCTGCACGCCGTTGTCGGACGCGCCCCCCGGTGACTTGGACGCCACCGAGTCCGCCGGGCCCTGCGGTGCCGGGTCCTGGGCACACGCGCCGAGGAGCAACGCCGCCGCCGCGACCACCGCGATGGCCCCCATACGCCGCACGCCCACAACGCCCCCTGCTCGTCCGTTCTTATATGGAAATCTGCCCCAGTATGGAAGCTATGTGGTTTGGGCGGGGTGCGGGCGGGCTTTTGGTAACGGTTGTGCTGGCATCCGGGCTCAGCGCGTGCACGGGCGACGCCCCCCGGCCCGGCACCCCGGTCGCGGGCACCGAGGCGCCGGTGGTCGTGCCGGGCGCGCCCGGCGACGCGGGCAGGATCGCCACGCCGGGCGAGCGGGTCGGCGAACCGGAGTCCACGGCGTCGGCGGGCGACGTGCTGTTCACCGAACGGATGATCCCGCACCACCGGCAGGCCCTGGAGATGGCCCGCCTGGCGAAGGACCGCACCACGTCCGCGGCGGTGCTCGGCCTGTGCGAACGCGTCGCGGCGGGACAGGGCCCGGAGATCGAGGTGATGTCACGCTGGCTGCTGGCCAAGGGGCGGGAGGTCCCCGCCGGCCACGGGCACGAGCCGGACCAGGCGTACGGGATGGCGAGCCTCGCGGAGATGAACCGCCTGCGTGCGGCGCGCGGCGCGGAGTTCGACACGCTGCTGCTGCGCCTGATGATCAGGCATCACGAGGGCGCGCTGCGAATGGCGGCGGAGGAACTGGCCCAAGGGGGCGATCAGTTCATGCTCAAGATGGCCGGGGACATCGCCTCCGGTCAGCGCGCGGAGATCGTCCGGATGAGGAAGCTGCTGGACGGCCCGCCGTCCTAGGAACTCCAGAGCATGTTGGAGAGCTCTTCGTCCAGGTCCATGAAGTCGGCCTCACGGCCGGCGGACACGAGCTCGTAGGTGCGGTGCAGGAACTCGGTGAGGGGCGGCAGCGGCACCTCGAACAACGCCTGCCCGAACGGTGAGGTCAGGCTGATGTTCAGCGTGCGCTCGCCGTCGGCCCGCGCCGGCCACACCTGAACGTCCCCGTCGCCCACACGCCGGACGATGCCGACGGTCAGCAGCTCACGTGCGAAGATCCACTCGACCGGCTCGTCGTTCCCCACGTGGAAGGCCATCCTGATGGCGTACGGGTCGTCGGCCGTGTAGCTGAGCCCGGCGAGCAGGGGGACGGTCGTACGGTCGGGGACCACGAGTCGAAGGCCCAGCTCGGCAGAGACGGTGGCGTTCATCGTCAGCCAAACCTTTCATGGTGGGTCCCCTGACGGGGCTTGGATGGTGGTGCTCTGAAGGACTTCGTCCGGAGCTGTGTCAGCGGAACGAAGAGACCTGCAGGAAAGATTCCGCTCCTGGGCCCTTCTGTAACGCATCTCACAGCGCGACATTTCTGCTACTACCTGGTCAAACATCGCTTAGAGGCGCGTGTTTGCAAGTGTTTTGCGCGTCGATCCGGCCGTCCTACGGGGCATCTGCGGGTGACTGTGGGTAAAGATCATATGTGGTGCGATTCGGATGAGTATGGGGCATGACGATGCTATGCCAACACCCCCCCACCGTGCCGCACTCCCGCCAACCTTTCCCCCGTGTCGCCCATGTTCCCGCCCCCCGGACTCCCCGCCCCGCACGCGCCACCCCCTGCCACTCGCAAGCACCTGATCACTTTCCTCCGCCACTTCGCCACCGCCCCCCGAAGTGAGGTATGGTTTTCCCCGTCGGCGGATCCACCCGCGACCCCGGCGATCAAGGGCGATTAGCTCAGCGGGAGAGCGCTTCGTTCACACCGAAGAGGTCACTGGTTCGATCCCAGTATCGCCCACACAGCCCACAGGCCGCTTCCAAATCCTGGAAGCGGCCTTTTTGATCTGTGCTCCCGGGTGCCGGTACGCCGGCTTTCTGGGGGTCAGGTCCACCAGAGCAGTTCGCCGGCGGCGGTGAGGCCGGTGAAGCACGTCAGCAGGAGGCGCTCCCCGGAGAGGGGGGCGTCATGAGGGGTGCCCAGGACGGCGTGGATCAGGTTTCCGTTGAGGAGGATCAGGTCGCCGGTGGTCACGGGGACGGTCAGGGAATCGTGGCTGTCCAGGAGGGCGGGGGGATAGGGGTAGCCGCTGTGGGTGAGGCCGAGGGCGGTGCGGGCGGGGGAGTCGGGTTCGATGTTCCAGAGTTTGAGGTGGCCGCCGCCGGGTGGGCAGTGGGGGTAGACGTTGACGGCCATCACGCGGCGCAGGGACTGGATCTCGAAGCCGGACTGCAGGGGGTCGCTGAGCTGGGCGAGGTCGTCGTGGGGGAGGAGCAGGTAATCGCCGGGGGTGTTCCAGCGGACCGCTTTGGAGGTGCCGGCCGGGCGGCCCTGGTGGCGGGCGGGGCGGGCGGTGGTGACGCCGCCGTGGCCGGGGAGGCGGGCCGTGAGGGCCGCCACCGGGTCGGGGTGCCCGTCGTGCAGGGCGGCCACGGCCGCGGCGGTCGCCTCGGCCTCGTCCAGGTAGGCGGCGGTGGTCTTGTCGATGTGGGAGGCGCCGAGGACGTAGGCCTCGACGCCGTCCTCGCCCTCTCCGTGGCGGGGGCGCGGGCGGGCCTCGGCGAAGCGGGCGGCTATCCGCTCGCAGGACTCCCGCGGCAGGTAGCCGGTGACTTGGTAGGCGGCCAGGTCGCCGCGCAGGACCCGCAGGACCGCCTCGGTGTCCACGGCGGCGGTGGTCCGGTGGAGGCGGAAGGACTCCGGGGGGAGGCGCCGTCCGGTGATCCGGAGCGTCTCGGTGGTCATGAGCCGCTCCTCTGCCCGGTGGTCCGGTGGAGCAGGGGCCTGGTGGGGTGGAGGAAGCCGAGCATGGCGGGGACGGGGCTCACGACGCGGGGGCGGGTGTCGAGGCGGTCGCGGTTGGTCTCCCTGACGGCCGGGAGCCTGGACCAGTGGGCCGACGGGCTCAGGTGGTGTTCCTGGTGGAAGCCGTCGTTGAAGGTCAGCAGGTTGTACAGGCGGCCGTAGTGGCTGACCGAGTCGGCGGCGCGGTCGTGCGGGTTGGCGCCGTAGTGGCGGTAGTAGTTCTGCACGTTGACCATCGTGAGGGCGGTGAAGAACGCGGGCAGGTAGCACAGCAGCGTCCACTGCCAGGAGACGGCGGTGAGGACGGCCAGGGACAGCACGTGGGCGGCGCGGTCGGCGCGCACCTGGCCCAGTTCGCGGGAACGGCGGGGTTCTCTGCGGGAGACGAGGGCGAGCAGGGTGGTCTCGTGCTCGCCGACGCGCCACAGCCGGCCGGCCATGAGGACCTCCCTGGCGCGGGACAGGAGCGTGTCCAGGGCGCCGCCCAGCGCGTACGCGAGCAGGGCCTGGTGTTCGCCGTCCCGGCCTTTGCGGTAGGTCGAGGTGGTGTCGCGGGTGACGCCCGACTCGTCCTGGGCGTCGTTGTTGAAGCGGTGGTGGTTGCGCACGTGGGTCAGGTGGTAGGCCTGCACGGACTGGCCGATGTTGACCGAGTTGAGGACCGAGACGGCGGCGTTGAGCCTGGGCGAGGTGAACCACGCGGCGTGGGTGAACAGGTGGGAGACGACGATGATGTTGTAGCTCATCATGATCGCCAGACCGGCGAACTCGCCGATCCTGCCGAGAGCCGGGGCCGAGTCCCAGGTGAGGGCCCACCACAGGGTGACGGCCGCCTGTCCCAGGCTGAAGGCCAGCAGCAGCGCGTCCCAGGGGGAGTTTCTCCATATTCGCCGGCGCATCAGAAGTACGTCTCCAATGTCCCGCGGCGCCGGACGTCCAGCGTCGCGCAGTGGAAGGAGCCCCCGAAACTATTGAAATTCCGGAAATTGCAGGGGATGGGGGTGAAGCCAAACCTCTTCACCGCCTCGATCATGGGCTCGTCCTGCCGCTCCACGACCACCCGCTGCTCGTCCAGCATGAGGACGTTCATGTTGAGCCACTTGCTGGTCATGAACAGCGGATGCGCGTCCGGGATGACCGGCCGGGGCGCCGCCATCACGTCCCACCCCTTGAACAGCGCGGGCACCTCGGGCACCCGGTCGGGGTGGACGAGCAGCTTCCCGGGGGCCATGGGCACGAGCGTCGCGTCGATGTGCATGGGGTGCGCGTCGCGGAACTCGAGCACGTGCACGCGGTACTCGGGGCCGAGGTGCCGCCGGAGCCACTCGATGCCGAAGTCGTTGGTGACGTTGCTCTTCTGGCAGATGATGTCGCGCCCGCAGCGGGTGAAGTCGGCCGCGTCGAAGGTGGGCTCGAACTCGGTGATCACCAGCCGCTGGGGGCCGGCGTCCCCGGGGTCCACCCAGCCGGCGTCGTACTGGTCGTCGGTCAGCTCGGGCTTGGGGCCCGCGCTCCACCTGGCGCCGGCCCGGAAGTACTCCTTCAGCAGCGGCCGGTACGCGAGCGACTCGTAGTACCGCGACCGCCACGCCATGGGGCACTCGATGATCTCGTCGCCCACCACCAGCAGCGCGTCCCTGGGCATGGCCGCGTACATCCCCGTGCTGGTCCAGCTCAGCGTGCTGTAGGTGGTGCGCTGCGGGATGGGCTCCGGCCGCCGGACCCGCACCCCCTCGGCCTCCAGGATGTGGGCGAACTCCTCCAGCTCCCGCCGGGCCGCGGCGACGAGCTCGGCGGGGAAGGGGGTGCCGGCCCGCAGGCGGAACGTCTCGTGCTGCGCGGCGGGCAGCACCGGAGGCAGCGACATGTGCCAGGTGGGGAAACTCGCGCCGTCGACGATGCCGACGATCACCTCCTCCAGCGGGTCCCACTCGGTGTGGGAGTTGACGGGGCGTTCCCCGCCCCGGGGTGACGGCGGGGGCGGGGCGTGGAGGGGAAGGGTTTCCAGCATTTCTCACTCCTTGGGGAAAGGGGGCACTAGGCCCGGACACCGGGGAACGTGAGGATGTCGCGCTGCTGCTCGGCGAACGCGGCGGGCGGCCGCAGCCGCAGCTCCTCGTCCCGCCGGCGCCGCAGCTCGGGGTCTTCCAACTGCTCCATCTCGCTCAGGGCGGAGGACGCGGCGACCACGGCACGGGTGCGCTCGCGGCGCTGGTCCTCGTAACCGCGCAGGCCGGCGGTGAGGTCGCCGCAGGCGGCCAGCGTCCCCGCGAGGACGACGGCGTCCTCGATGGCCATGGCGGCCCCCTGGGCGAGGCTGCTCAGCATGGGGTGCGCCGCGTCGCCGAGCAGGGTGACCCGGCCGTCGCCCCAGTGTTCGAGGAAGGGCCGGTCCTGCGCGGGGACCGCGATGATGTCCTCCTCGGGGGTGGCGGCGATGGCCGCCCGCACCTCGTCGGCCCAGCCGGCGTACGCCTCGGCGATGTCGCCCTTGGTGCCGCGCCAGCGGGCCGCCTGCTCGGCCGGCATGTTCTTGGTGCCGAACCAGTACGTCTCCCCGCCGCCGAGGTCGAGGAGCCCGAAACGTTGCCCGCTGCCCCAGTAGTGGAGCACCGACCCCTCGGGGAGGTTCGGGTGGCGGAACGGCACGATGGCGAGCCAGCACACGTACCCGGCGTCGCGCGCCGGTTCTGGGCCGGTGATCTGGCGGCGTATCGCGGAGTTGATCCCGTCGGCGCCGACCAGGACGTCGCCACGGGCCCGCCGGCCGTCGGCGAAGACCACGGTCGCGCCGTCCTCGTCGGTGAGGAAGCCGGTGGCGCGGGCGCCGAGGTGGATGGGGACGTCGCCCGCCGCCTCGAGCAGGCCCTCCTGCAGGGCGGTGCGGCTGATCAGCACGGTGGGCGGCAGCCCCAGCTCCCTGCTGATCTCCGGGACGGGAAGCCACGCGATGTGCCTGCCCCCGGCGTCGTTGACGCCGAAGCTGCGCAGCACCTGCCCCCGCTTCTCCAGACCGATGTCGATGCCGAGGTGCTGGAGCGCGGCGGCGCCGTTGCTGAGCACACCGAGGCCCGATCAGGAGGCGCGCAGCTCGGTGGCCCGCTCGTACACCTCCACGTCGATGCCGACCCTGCGCAGGGCGGCGGCGAGCGTCAGCCCGCCGATGCCCGCTCCGGTGACGATGACCTTGGGCCGTTCGGATGTCATGGGACGTCCGCCCTTCCGTGGGTGGGGGTCGTGGAATCGAGGAGGTCGGAGATCTGCTTGACGAGGTAGGCGACGCGCGGCTCCTCCACCATCGAGAGATGGTCGCCGGGCACGCCGATCACCCGGATGTGCCCGCGGGTCATGCGCCGCCAGCCGTTGTCCGGCTCGTAGTGCAGGCTGCCCGCGGCGCCGTGCATGGCCTCCAGGACCTCCGGGAGCGGTTCGTCGGCGCGCAGCAGGACGACGTCCTGGTCGACGGGCCCTGGCCGGTACTCCAGCAGGGCCCGCCAGTTGGCCCGGTAGAGCCGGAAGAGGCGCCGCACGACACCGCCGGAGCTGCCGGCGGGCAGCACCCCCGCCTCGACGGCGCTGCCCGCGATGAAGGCGAACCTCTCCTCCAGCGTGGTGAGGTGCGGCGGTATGCCCTCAAGGGGCGACGCGCCGCCGCGCACGGTCCACAGCAGCTCCCAGAAGAACCAGCCGAGCAGCGCGTCGTCGCTGTACAGCTCGCCGAAGCGGGGGTTCGGCGCGACCGTGTCGAGGATCAGCGGCTCGACGTGCTCGCCCTCCTCCCGCAGCAGGCGGGCCATCTCGAAGGCGACGAAGCCGCCGAAGGAGTAGCCGCCGATCGCGTACGGGCCCTCCGGCCGGACGCTCCTGAGCGCGGCGACGTAACCGCGGGCCATGTCCGCGATGCTGCGCAGCGGCTCGGTGCCGGGGTCGGCCCCGGCGGCCTGGAGGGCGTACAGCGGCCGGTCGGGGTGCAGGTGCCTGGCGAACGGCAGGAAGCACAACACGTTGCCGCCCATGGGGTGCACCAGGAACAGCGGGGTCCGGGTGCCGGACGGGTTGAGCGCCACCAGCGGGGAGAACGGCGCCGGCCGCGCCGCCGCGTCCCGCAGGCGCGCGGCCATGGCGGCGACGGTCGGCGCGGCGATGAACTCCGACAGCGGGACACTCGTGCCGAAACGCTGCTCCAGGGTGGCGATCAGGCGCATGGCGGTGAGCGACGTGCCGCCGAGGTCGAACATGCTGTCGTGCACACCGACCTCGGGCAGGTGCAGCAGGTCGGCGAGGATCTCGGCGAGGGTCCGCTCCAGCGGCGTGCGCGGCGCGGTGGTGTCGCGGCCGGCCGGCGCGGCGAGCGGCAGGGCCCGCAGGGCGGCGTCGTCCCGTTTCCCGCTGGGGGTGCGCGGCATGGCGGGCAGCCACTGCACGTACGACGGCACCATGTGGTCCGGCAAGGTCTCGCGCAGCCGGCTGCGGAGCACCCGGGTGTCCACGGCCGACGGGTCGCCGGTGAGGAAGGCCACCAGCACCGCGTCGGTGCCCGGCCGGGCGTGGGCGACCACGGCGGCCTCCTCGACGCCGGGCAGACGCGCGGTGAGCTCGCCGACGGCCAGTTCCACCTCTGCCGTCTCGACCCGGAACCCCCGGACCTTCACCTGCGTGTCGGCGCGCCCGGCGTGCACGATCTCGCCGTCCGGCAGGACGAACGCCAGGTCGCCGGTGCGGTAGTAGCGGCCGGGCAGGCCGGGCAGCCCGGTGAACCGTTCCGCGGTCAGGTCGTCGCGGCCGAGGTATCCGAGCGCGACCGAGACGCCGCCGATGTACACCTCGCCGATGACGCCGGGCGGCACGGGACGCAGCCGCGGGGTCAGCACGACCACGTCGGCGCCCTCCACGGCGGTCCCGACCGGCGGGAGGTCGGGGAAGCCGGAGGGCGGCCCGCTCATGGTGTGGCGGGTCACCACATGGGTCTCGGTGGGCCCGTACTGGTTCTCCAGCACGACCCCGGGCAGCGCCGCGCACAGGCGGCGGATCTCCTCGGTGATCCGGAGCTGCTCGCCGCCGGACACGATGACCCGCAGCCCCGACGGCACGACCCCGAGCGCCTCGGCGGTCAGCGCGAGCTGCTGGAGCGCGATGTACGGCACGAAGATCCGCTCGACGGCCTCCCGGTCGATCAGCCGCACCAGGGCCGGCATGTCCCGGCGGGCCTCCTCCGGCACCAGGCGGAGCGTGCCGCCCGCGGCCAGCGTGGAGAAGATCTCCTGGAACGCGACGTCGAAGCTCAGCGGCGCGTACTGCAGGGTGGTGCCCGCAGAGGCGCTCGGGGCGCGGTTCTGCCAGGACACGAGGTTGGCCAGGGTGCGGTGCGGGACGGCGACCCCCTTGGGGCGTCCCGTGGAGCCGGAGGTGAACAGCACGCAGGCGGCGCCGTCGGGGTCGATCGCCGGGAGCGGCGTGCCGTACGCGACGGGCCCGGTGAGCTCGCCGAAGCGGATGGCCGGCGCGGAGCCGCCGAACAGGGCGTCGTGCCGGGCGTCCGCGACGACGCGGAAGGGACGGGCCTGCCGCACCATGTACGCGAGCCGTTTGGCCGGATAGCCGGTGTCCAGCGGCATGACCGCCGCGCCGGCCCGCAGCACGCCGATGAACACCGCGATCACCTCGGGGGTGCGGTCCGCGGCGACGCCGACGACGGCGCCGGGCCGGATGCCGAGGGCGAGCAGGTTGCGGGCCACGGCCGTGGCCGTCGCGTCGAGCCGGGCGTACGTCCACCGCTCCCGGTCCGACGCCAGCGCGACCGCGTCCGGGGTGCGCGCCGCCTGCCCGGCGAACCGGTCCGTCACGCTCGTCGCGGTGTCCCCGGCGGTGGGGAGCGGACGCGGCGCCGCCGTGAGGAAGTCCCGGTCCGGCGGCTCCTGCGGGTGACCGACCATGCGGTCGAGAACGCGGTGGAAGTACCCGGCGAACAGGCGGGCCTGTTCGCCGGTGACCGTGCGTCCGTCGTTGTCGACCCGCAGCCAGATGCGCTGGTCCACGGGGTCGGTGACGGCGTTCACCAGGAGCGCGAAGTCGGTCTCCTCGAAGGTGCTGAAGTCCGTCAGCTCCAGCCCCGGCACCAGCGCGTCCGTGAGCTGCTGGAACCGCACGTAGTTGAAGGCCGTGTCGAACAGCGGGCCGCCGTGGTCCTGCTGGATCGCGCTCAGGGGGTGAAGACGGTGCGGGTAGGCCTCCCGTTCGCGCCGGAACACCTCACGCGCCACTTCGAGCCGGTGCCGCACCCCGAGGTCGACCCGCATGGGCAGGGTGTTGAGGAACAGGCCGGCCATCCGCTCGGCGTGCGGCCGCTCCGGCCGGCCGTGCGTGATCAGCCCGGTGATGACCTCGCGGCGCCCCGACAGCAGGCTCAGGGTCAGGCAGTGCGCGGCGAACAGCACCGACTTGACCGGCAGGGAGTGGTCGCGGGCGAACGCCCGCACCCGGTCGCCGAGCCCGTCCGGCAGGTCGAACCGGTGTGACGCGGGCCCGCTCTCCGCGGCGGGGGAGCGGTGCGGCCGGAACGTGCCGATCGACACCGGCTCGGCCCCGGCGAGTTCGGTGCGCCAGTACCGCGCGCTGTCCCGCGACTCCGCCGCGCGGCGTTCGTCCCGCACGTACGCCGCCGGGGAGGGCAGGCGGGCGCCGGGCACGGGCGACGGGTGCAGGCCGAGGGCGTGCCCGTAGTCGCGCAGCAGCTCGCCGAGCAGGTTGGCGACGCTCGCGCCGTCGAGCAGGGCGTGGTGGAAGCTCAGCACCAGGTCGATCACCCCGGGACGCACGTGGACCCGCAGCAGGTACAGCGGCGCGGCGTCGAAGACGTACTCGTGCCGGCGGCGCTCCTCGATGTGCTGCAGCACCTCCGCCTCGGCGTCGTCCTCGGCGCGGGACCGCAGATCGGCGACGTCGAGGCCGCCGTCCACCGCCTGGTGCACGATCTGCAGCGGCTCGGCGAACTCCGCGAGGCTGAAGCCGGAGCGCAGCGCCGGGTGGCGGCGCACCAGCCGGGCGAAGGCGTCGCGGAAACGCGCCTCGTCCCACGCGCAGCGCAGGGTGTAGCGGAAGACGTCCTTGTACAGGGCCGACCCCTGGTGCCGGCGGCTGTGGTAGATCAGGCCGAGCTGCATCCGGGTGAGCGGGTACGCGTCCTGCGCCTGCCCGAGCCGCGCCCGGTCGATGCCCGACACCATCGCGAACGGCCCGGGGTCGTGGTCCCGCGACGGGGCGTCGTCCAGGACGGCCAGCATGGCGAGCCCGGCGACGGTGCGCCGCCGCACGAGGTCGGCGAGCGAGAACCGCAGGCCCCGCTGCTCGGCGAGTGCGCGGATCCGCAACATCTGGAGCGAGTCGCCGCCGAGCGCGAAGTAGTCGTCCTCGGCGGACACCGGGCCGCCGCCGAGCACGGCGGACCACACGTCGGCAAGGATGCCCTCGGCGCGCGTCAGCGGGCGCGGCCCCGGCGCGGCGCCGGCGGCCTGCGCCGGTGGTGCGGGCAGCGCGGCGCGGTCGGCCTTGCCGTTGGGGGTCAGCGGGACGCGGTCCACCGGCACGAAGTACGACGGGATCATGAACTCGGGCAGCCGGGCGGCGAGGTGGCGGCGCAGGTCCGCGACGGTGACCCTGGATGTCGCGACGTAGTAGGCCACCAGGTGCACGCCCCGCTCGTCGTCCGTGCGGTCCACCACCAGCGCGTCGCGCACACCCGGCGCGGCCATCAGGGCGCCGGTGACCTCGCCCGGCTCCACCCGGTTGCCGCGGATCTTCACCTGGTCGTCGAGGCGCCCGAGGTATTCGAGCTCCCCGCGGGCGAGCCACCGCACGAGGTCCCCCGTGCGGTACAGCTCGCCCTCGCCGCCGAACGGGTCGGCGACGAACCGCTCGGAGGTCAGCTCCGGCCGGTCCAGGTATCCCGCGGCGACCCCGGCGCCACCGATCCACAACTCGCCCGGCACGCCCCTCGGCTGCAGCCGGCCGTCCACGCCCACCACGTACAGGGTCGTGTTGTCGATGGGCCGCCCGATCGGCACCCGCCCGGCGGGACGGCCGGGGTCCCCCGGGCAGTCGTGGTAGGTCACGTCCACGGTCGCCTCGGTGGGGCCGTACAGGTTGGCCAGCGCCGGGCCCGGCCGGCCGGCGCCGTGGAAGACCTGGTTGAACCGGTCGACGCGGGAGGCCGGCAGCGCCTCCCCGCTGCAGAAGACCTGCCGCAGCGTGCGGGTGTCCTCGGTGAACCCCCCGGCGTGCCCGGCGTGTTCGAGGAAGGCGCCGAGCATGGACGGCACGAAGTGCATGACGGTGACACCGTGGTCGCGCACGGCCTGGACGATGACGCGCGGGTCCTTCTCCCCGCCCGGCGGCAGGAGCGCCACGCTCGCGCCCTCGACGGCCCACCAGAACAGCTCCCACACCGACACGTCGAAGGACACGGGTGTCTTCTGCAGCAGCACGTCGTCCGCGCCGAGGGGGTAGCGGCGCTGCATCCACGCCAGCCGGTTGACCACCGAGCGGTGCCGGACCCGCACGCCCTTCGGCTTGCCGGTCGAGCCCGAGGTGTAGATCACGTACGCGATGCCGCCGCTCGTGGCGAGAGGGCCGAGCGGGGAGTCGTCGCCGTGCAGCAGGTCCGCGACCGTGCGCACCGGCACGCCGCCCTCGGGCACGCACCGCGAGGTGTCGCCGGACACCAGGACGGCGGCGGGGCCGCTGTCCTCCAGCAGGAACCGGATGCGCTCCGGCGGGTACCCCGGGTCCACCGGCACGTAGGCGCCACCGGCCTTGAGCACACCCATCAGCGCCTCAAGCAGGCCGGGGCCGCGTTCCATCAGCACGGCCACCCGGTCGCCCGGGCGCACGCCGTCCGCCCGCAGGGCCCGCGCGACCTGGTTGGCCCGCGCGTCCAGCTCGGCGTAGGTGAGCGCGATCCCCGGGCCGGGGCCCGCCACGGCGACCCGCGCGGGCCACCGGGCGGCCTGCGCCTCGAACAGGCCGGGCAGGGTGGCGTCCGGCGGGAACCAGACGTCCTCGCCCCGGCCGAGCACGCCGGTCAGCTCCTCCCGCTCGGCGGGCGGCAACATCGGCACCGCGGACACCGGCCCGCCGGCCAGGTCCACACCGTTCTCCAGCAGGTTCCTCAGGTGCCCGGCCACGGCCTCGGCGGGCAGGTCGGCGTCGAAGACGTCCCGCGCGTAGTCCAGGTCGAAGCGGAGCTCGTCGGTGTCGTCGAAGGCGAGCACCACTACTGAGAGCGCGTCCTGCTCGTGGCACGGCGACTCCATGGACGTCTCCCGGGTGACGCCCGCGACGTGCTCAGGGCGGGCGGCCCGCAGGTAGGACACCATGACGTCGAACATCTGCTCGCCGCGTACGACGTCCCCGAGCGCCGCCCGCTGGTGCCCCCGCAGGTCGCGGGTGGCGGCCTGGACGCGGGCGACGGCCTCGCGCAGCGGCAGCTCACCCCCGGCGGGCACCCGCAGCGGGAGCGTGTTGGTGAAATGGCCGACGGTCTCCATGAAGGCGCCAGGCCGGTTGAGCAGGGGGACGCCGAGGACCACCTCCTCGCTGCGGTGCACGCGGGACAGGTAGGCGCCCACCATGGTGACGATGTAGGGGAACACCGGCAGCCCCGCGTCCCGCACCCGGGCCACCCACGCGCGGTCCAGGGAGAAGGACAGGCGCGCGTTCTCCCGGGCGGTGCCCGAGGGCCTCCTCGGGAACAGCGCGGGGACGGCCCCGGCGAGGGACGCGCGGCAGGCGTCCAGGTCGGCGGCGTTCTCGGCGGACCCCCGGTACGTTTCCTCCTGCTCGGCGAACGAACGGTAGGGCGGCGTCCAGCCCTCCACCGCGTCCCGGCCGGCCGCCGCCGCGGCGTAGTCACCGAGGATCTGGGTGCTCAGCAGGTTCAGGGACCAGCCGTCCGTCACCAGGTGGTGGGCGACGACGTGCAGGTGGACCACGCGCGGCCCCTCGATCAGGATCGCCGCCCGCACCATGGGGCCGCCGTCCGGGGGCAGGGGCCGCCGCTGAGCCTCCCGCATCCGGCGGCGGCAGGCCGCCGCCGGGTCGTCCGCGTCCGACAGGTCGGCGACGGCGACCTCGGGTGCGTCCGGCGCGACCCACTGGAAGGGGGTGCCGTCCCGGTCGCCGAACCGCAGGCGCAGGGCCTCGTTGCGGTGCAGGGCCCGCGCGGCGCAGGCGCGGAGCATCCCGGCGTCCACGTCACCGCCGAGCTTCTCGTGCAACGAGACGTTGTACTGCGGTGAGTCCTCGAAACGCGCGGCGGACACCCAGATGTCACGCTGGTACGAGGTCAGGGGGAAGGTCTCAGGTGAAGACATGGTCGCTGCTCCGAGTGGGAGTGTGGCCTGGTCCGGAACGTGCGGGATACGGGGGCGGTCAGTGCCAGCGCACGAGGGCCGCGGCGGCGTTCATCCCGCCCCCGACGGAGGCGAACAGAAGGTGCTCGCCCGTGCGCAGGGGACGCTCCCGTGCCGTGGCGCTGAGGGTGACGGGGATGGAGCCGCCGGCCGTGTTGCCGACGGCAGGGGCGGTCAGCGTCATGCGGCCCGGGTCGATCCCCGTGTCGTCGGCGATCGACCGGAGCAGGCGGGGGTTGGCCTGGTGGAACACGAACCGGTCGACGTCCTCCAGGCGCAGGCCGGCGTCGGCGAGCACGTGTTCCATGAGCTTGGGCAGGGTCGTGCGCACGTATGCCGCGATCGCGCGCCCGTCCATCCGGAGCAGGTGACCACCGGCCTCCCGGGCGTGCCGGTCGAGCGGCAGCGCGGTGCCGCCGGCGGGCACCCCGACGAGATGGTGCAGCTCACCGTCGGTGATCATGCGGATCGCCAGCAGCCCGTACCCGTCCGGCACCGGCCCCATCAGCACGGCGCCCGCGCCGTCCCCGAAGAGGCTCACCGTGCGCCGGTCGGCGCGGTTCATGATGGAGGAGAAGATGTCGGCGCCGACCACCAGCACGTGATCGATGTCCGGCAGGGCGGTACGCAGGCCGTGCGCGACGGCCATGCCGTACAGGAACCCGCTGCACACCGCGTTGACGTCGAACGCCGGGACGGTCCGCAGCCCGAGCTTGCTCTGCACGATCGCCGCCGTCGCGGGCTGCGGCACGTCCGGCGTGCACGTGGCGAGCACCAGGGCGTCCACCAGCTCCGCGGTCCCCGGCCGCGCGGCGAAGATCTGCCGCACCGCGCGGACCGCGAGGTCGGACGTCGCCGTGCCGGGGCCGGCGTACCTGCGCTCGTGGATCCCCGTGCGTTCGAGTACCCATTCCTGCGGCACGCCGGCCCACGCGGCTATCGTGTCGTTCCCGATCACCCGGTCGGGGACGAAGCCGCCGACACCGAGGATTCCTGTGCTCATCTGGGGAGTCCGTTCTCGAGACGGTGCCCGGGGACCGTTGTCAGCCCGCGGCGGCGGCCTGGACCCGGCCGGCGAAGGCCGGGTCCGCCAGGGAATCCGGGCCGTCGGTGAGGTTCACGACCCGGACGAAGGAGCGCGCCACCTCGGCGTCCCGCGAGGCGGCGAGGTACACCTGGCTCAGGAACGCGTGGGTCCGCTCCAGCCCGGGGCTCCGCTCGCCCTCGATCCCGGGGTGCTTCAGGTCGCCGCCGACGGCCGTGTCCCACGCGGCGTCCACCACGGGCGTCACCCGCGCGAAGAAGTCCTCCGCGAGCCGGGACGGCCCGGCGGCGCGCAGCGACTCGCCGAGGAGCCGGGCCTCGATGGCGGTGACGGCCATGCCCTGGGCGTAGATCGGGTTGAAGCTGCACAGGGCGTCGCCGAGGACCAGGTAGCCCTCGGGGAACCGGCCGAGGCGCTCGTAACGGCGGCGGCGGCTCGCAGGGAAGCGGATGACGAGGGCTTCGCCCACCGGTTCGGCGTTCCGCACGACGTCGTGGATGTCCTTGGCGGCGAGGGTGCCCGCGAAATCGGTGAAGCCGTCGAGGTCCGGTGGCGGCGTCTCCCCGAGGTAGCCGAACAGGCTGACGATCCACCTGTCACCCTCCTGGGCGATCATGGCGCCGCCTCTGCGGTTGTCCGCCGTCGTCGTGATGACGAGGGCCCGGTCGTGGCCCATGTGCTCGGGCAGGCGCCGGAAACGCCGGGTGGTGTAAACGATGCCGACGTCCACCCGGTCCTCCTCGGGCGCCGTGAAGCCGGCGTCCCGCAGCCACGCCGTCCCCCGGGCGCCGCGCCCGGTGGCGTCCACGACGAGGTCCGCCTCGACGGTGCCCTGTGCCGGGTCCAGGAGCCGGACCCCGGTGACCCGCTCCCCGTCCACGGTCAGCCCGGCGACCTCCGCGTTCTCGTGGAAGAAGACGTTGCCGATCCCGCGCACCCGTTCCCGCACGTGACTTTCGAGGAGGGCACGGCCCGCGAGCAGGACGTGCATGCCGATCGGGGCCTGCCGCATGCGGTGCCCCTCGGTGTACCAGCGGCATTCGCCCTGCATGTCGGCGACCGTGCCGCCCTGCGCCACCACGGCGGCCGTGAAGCCGGGCAGCAGTTCCTCGATGGCGTCCCGGCCGGACGCGATCAGGCAGTGCGTGTGCGGGCCCTGGGGGACGCCGCGCCGGTGCGCGCCGCCGGACGGCAGCCGGTCCCGCTCGATCACCGTGACCCGCTCGAAGTGGTCCGCGAGGACGCGGGCGGCCAGCAGGCCGCCCAGGCTGCCGCCGGCGACGACGGCATGACGGGACATGGCGTTATCCGCATGACTGGACATATCTTCGCTCCTGGGGCACTGGTCGTCGGCGGGAGGGCAGGCCGGCGCCGCGCGGGTCGGCTCGCGGACGCCGCCTCCGATCGTGGTGTCCGGACGGTCGGGATCGACCGCTGCGGCAGACGCTAACGAGGGGCGGTGCGCAAAAGGTGCCGAGAGGGTGACCGCGGGGTTCACCCGGTCGTCGTACGAGGTCAGGCCGGGTTCAGCACGAGGAGGGCCGGCGGGGCGGGGTGTCGAGCTTGGCATGGATCCGCCCCGCGGACGGGGGGTCGATCTCGGTGTAGATGGCCGCGGCGTCCCGCCACGCCCGCCGCGCCGCCTCGGGGTTCCCGGCGTCGTGCCAGGCGTCGCCGAGATGGTCCAGGATCACAGCCTCGAAGCGGCGGGCGTCCGCCTCGCGGAACAGGCCGAGGGAGTTGTGGTAGCAGGGGATGGCCTCGCCGGGCTGACCGAGCAGGTGGTGGGCGTACCCGAGACTGTCCCAGGCCGCGGCCTCGCCGTGCCGGTCGCCGAGCTCCTGGAAGAAACGCAACGCCTGCCGGCAGTACGGCAGCGCGCTGCCCGGGTTCCCGAGGAGGCAGTGGAGGTAGCCGATCGAGTTGAGCGTCATGGCCTGGCCCAGGCGGTCGTCCACGGCCTGGTAGAGGGCGAGGGCCTGCTCGCAGTGCCCGAGGGCCTCCTCGTCGCGGCCGAGGCGCTCGGCGAGGAAACCGAAGTAGTGCTGCGTGCTGGCGTGGCCGTTGAGGTCGCCCACCTCGCTGAAAAGCTCCAGGGCCATGTGCAGGTGGGTGCGTGCGTCGTCGTCGCGGCGCAGCAGGTTGCAGGCGCGGCCGACGCTGCGGTGCGCGTGCGCCAGCGCGACGGGGTCGCCGAGCTCGGTGGCCGAGTCCAGGGCCGTCCGCGCGAGCGCCAGTTCCTCCTCCCAGTAGCCGAGCCGGTCGAAGAAGTACTCCAGGCTCCAGACCAGTTGCCAGACGTGCCGGTGGTGCCCGGTGACGCCGGCCTGCCGGATGACCTCCAGCAGGACCGGGCGCTCGCTCTTGAACCAGTCGGTCGCCTGGCGGCGGCCGCCGGCCGCCTCGGGGGTCACCCCGGGCTCGGCCTTCGGGAGCCGGATGGGGATCAGCGTCTTGGTGTACTGGTGGGCGGCGGCGTAGGCGGTGTGCAGGTAGTGGTCGAGGCTCCGGCGGCGGGCCGCGCCCTGGTCCCGCGCGGAGTCGTGGGCGTCACCGAGCTCGGCGGCGTACAGGCGCAGCAGGTCGTGCAGGACGTACCGTCCCGGGAGGTGCTCGGTGACGAGGCCCGCGTGGGTCAGCTCGGCCGCCAGGGAGCGGGCCTGCCGCACCGGGACTCCCGCCAGGCTCGCCGCGGCGGGCAGCGCGATGTCGGGGCCCGGGTGCAGCGCCAGCAGCCGGAACAGGCGCGCGGCGTCAGGGGTGAGCGCCCGGTAGGACCAGGAGAACACCGCACGGGCGTCGGCCGTGACGTCGGGGTCGCTGAACGCGTCGAGACCGTGCGCCGTGGCGCGCAGCTCGGCGGCGAGGGCGGCCAGCGGGAACGCGGGGTTCATCGCGGCGCGTGCGGCGCTGATGGCGAGGGCCAGCGGCAGCCGGCCGCACTGGGCGATGATCTCCTCGACGGCCCCCGCCTCCCGTGCCACCCGCTCGGCGCCGAGGCGGCGGGCGAGGAAGTCCCTGGCGTCCTCGGCGGAGACGAGGTCGAGGGTGAGCGGATGCGCGCCGTCGCCGGCGACCAGTCCCGAGAGCCGGTTGCGGCTGGTGACCAGGACGAGGCACCCCGCCGCCCCGGGAAGCAGCGGGCGTACCTGGTCCACGTCCCTGGCGTTGTCCAGCACGATCAGCATGCGCCGCCCCGACAGCGAGCTGCGGTAGAGGGCGGACTGCGCGTCCAGGCCCGCCGGGACGCCCTGCGGGTCCACCCCCAGGGCCTCAAGGAAGCCTCGTACCGCCTCGGCCGGGTCCATGACCGTTCCGGAGGGGCCGAATCCGCGCAGGTTCACGTAAAGCTGCCCGTCGGGGAATCGGTGGGCCACCTGATGGGCCAGGTGCACCGCGAGTGCGGTTTTACCGATGCCGGCGATCCCGCCGATGGCACTGATCACCACGGTGGTGGAGGCCCGTCCCTCCCCGGACAGGAGGGAGAGGACGCGCGCCATCTCGTCCTGGCGTCCGCTGAACGCCGCCAGATCGACGGGTAGTTGCGCCGGCCGCGCCGGGGAGGCGGCCGGTTCACCGGCCGCCGGAGGACCAGGGCCGGCGCCGGCGGGTTGTCCGGGGACGGCGGTCGGGGGCTGCTCGGGGACGGCGGTCGCGGGTGGTTCAGGGACGGCGGTCGCGGGCTGCTCGGGGACGGCGGTCGCGGGCCGCCTGGGGACGGTGTCTGCGGGCGGCCCGGTGACGGTGTCCGCTGCCTGCCTGGGACCGGGCTCTTCCGGGACGGTGGCCGAGGGCTGTTCCGGACGGGCGATCGCGGGCTGTTCCGGGACGGCGATCGCCGGTTGTCCCGGTGCGGTGATCGGAGGCTGTCGCGGGACGGTGGTCGCCGGCTGCTGGGGCGGGGGAGCGGCGCCGGACGTGCTGGCGAGGACCTGCCGCTGCGCGGCCCGCAGCTCCGGGCCGGGGTCCACCCCGAGCTGGTCCGCGAGCCGCTCCCTCGCGCGCCGGTACGCCTCCAAAGCCTCGGCCTGATGGCCGGTGGCCCACAGGGCGAGGACCAGGCGGCTCTGCAGCGGCTCGTTCAACGGGTGCTGGTCGGCCAGGCGCTGCACCTCGGTCAGCAGCGGGGTCACCCGGCCGCACCCCAGCGCCACGTCGGCGGCCTCCTTCGCCGCGGCGAGGCGCTCACGGTCGAGGGAGACGAACACGGGATGGCCCTGGGCCTCCGCGGGCAGCCCCGCCGCGGCCGGAGCCCGCCACAACCCGAGCCCGTCGGCGTAGCGGTCCACGGCCTCTTCCGGCCGGCCCTGCCGGCCCGCCGCGCGGGCCTCCGCCAGCGCGCGGCGGAAACGCAGCAGGTCGAGCATCTCGGCGTCCACGGCCAGCCGGTACCCGCCGGCCTCGCGCAGCAGCCACCTCCCGGTGGCCATGCGAGGCAGGCCCGGCTCCAGCAGCCGCCGCAGCATCCCGACGTGCCGGTGCACGATGTTGACGGCGCTCGCCGGGGGCTCCTCGCCCCACATCACATCGACGGCCTCCTCCAGAGGCACCGGCTGTCCCGCGTGCGCCAGCAGCAATGCCAGCAGCAGCCTTTGCTGCGGAGGACCGACCTTTACTTCGACGCCATTCCGCCAGACACGCACCGGACCCAACACGCTGAAGTACAACGCCTCTCCCAGAGACTCGGCCGAGGACCCCGGAGTTCTTCGAATCCTATCCACGCGGCGGCCGTGTTCGTAATGCGGGAAACGCTCGAATATCAGCTCCACCGTAAATCGAAAAAGGTGTGCCGAAAAGACGTCTGACATCGGTCGTGCGCCGCTGCCGCAGGCCGGCGTCCTGCGCGGGGCCGCAGCTCGCAAGGATCGGCCGCTCCCGGGCCTACCGGGCCAACCAACCGCGGGTGACTGGCCCGGCGCATTCACGCGGAGGCCCGCTGTGCGGACGGGAGGACGACGGGGTGAATGCGGGCAGTTTCGCCGTCCGACGCCGCGGAGCGGCAAATATACGCGGTGGTGTTCCCCGGTGCCGGATGTGTCACGGATATCGACCCCGCGGGGCCGGACGGGCCCCTGCGCCGCTCCCGCGTATTCTTCCCCGGCGTCACCCGGTTCCCGCCCGGAATGGATTTCACCACTGCCCGGGACGCGGCTCCCACAGGCCCGCCTGTGGGATACTGAATCTCGAATCGCGCGGGCCGAGAACGGAGGAGAACGTGAGATTCGCCCGTGCCGACCTGGAGGCCTTCCGCGGCGGCACACTGCCCGACCTCCTCGGCCCCCACGTGCGACTGCTCTTCGTCGGCATCAACCCCGGTCTGCGAACGGTCGCCGTGCAGACCCACTTCGGCCGCCCCGGCAACCGCTTCTACCCCGCCCTGTACCGCGCCGGCATCGTGGACCGCCTGATCGGCGTCTCCGACGGCATCTCCGCCGCCGACACCGCGCACCTGAAGGCCCAGGGCATCGGCATCACCAACATCGTCCCGGTCGCCACCGCCCGGGCCGACGAACTGAGCCCGGGGGAACTCGAGGAGGGAGCGCGGGCGCTGGCCGCACGGATCCCGCTGATCCGCCCGAACGTCGTCGCGATCCTCGGCGTCACCGCGTACCGCGCGGCGTTCCGCCGCCCCAAGGCCGTCGCCGGTGCACAACCCGAGGACATCGCTGGCGTACCCCTGTGGGTCGCCCCCAACCCGAGCGGCCTGAACGCCCACGCCACCGTGACCACCCTGGCCGAGGCCTACCGCGAGGCGGCGGCCGCCGCCGGAGTCCCGCTGTTCCCTCCCCCCGAGGCATGACGGCCCGTCCCCGATGGCGGCGCGTCGCGGGGTATCACGGTTGCGAGGCGTGACGGCGGGTGCGTAGGGTTTTCGGCAACGCGTCGACGGAGACAAGTAGCCAGCGGGACGGGCAGGTCGGAGAGAGCCGCCGGGAGTTGCGAAGGCGGTCCTGCCTCCGGTGGTGAAGACACTCCCGAGTGCGGGGAGGAACGGCGCCACGCCCAATGCCCCGCCGGGTGGCCCCCGTCATCAAGCCTTCGAGGCCGCCGGCTCCGCCCGGCGGTGAAAGTGCGGTGGCACCGCGAGTTCCCTTCTCGCCCGCACTCCCAAGGGATCACCACTCACTGAGCAAGAGGTTTGTGATGATCTCCTCGTACTCGACCGCCTCCTCCACCCGCCGGGTCCTCGCCGCCGAACTCCCCGGACTGATCGGCCGGGAGGTGACCGTCCAGGGCTGGCTGCATCGCAGGCGAACCCTGAAATCCGTCGTCTTCCTCGTGCTGCGCGACCGTTCCGGCCTGGCGCAGGCCGTGCTCACCGGCCCCGAGGCCACGGCCGCGGCCACCCGGCACCCCGAGGAAACGGTCCTGCAGGTCACCGGCACGGTGACCGCCGCCTCCCAGGCGCCCGGCGGAGCCGAGCTGACGTCGCCGCGGGTGACCGCCCTGTCCGGCCCCGCCGACCCGCCGCCGTTCGACCTGTACCGGCCCACGGTGCCCGCGTCACTGCCGACGATCCTCGACCACGCCCCGGTCGCGTTGCGCCATCCCGCGCTGCGGGCGCCGCACGTGATCTCGGCCGCCTCGGTGGCCGGCTTCCGCGAGACGCTGGACGGCCTGGGGTTCACCGAGATCCACACCCCCAAGGTCGTGGCGTCGGCCACCGAGTCGGGAGCCAACGTCTTCGCCATCGACTGGTTCGGGACACGGGCCTACCTGGCCCAGTCGCCCCAGTTCTTCAAGCAGACCATGGTCGGCGTGTTCGAGCGCGTCTACGAGGTCGGCCCCGTGTTCCGCGCCGAGCCCCACGACACCGCCCGCCACCTCGCGCAGTACACCTCCCTGGACGCCGAGCTCGGTTTCGTCGCCGACCACCGTGACGTCATGGCCGTCCTGCGCGAGGTCCTCGCCGGCATGACGCGCACCGTCCGCCGGCGGGCCGCCGGCGCGTGCGCCCTGCTGGGTGCCGAACTCCCCGCCGTACCGGAACACATCCCCGAGATCCACTTCACCGACGCCCAGGAACTCCTCGCGACACACACCGAGGAGGACCCCCGCGGCGAGCCGGACCTCGCTCCCGCCCACGAACGATGGCTGTCCGAATGGGCACTACGCGAACACGGCAGCGAATTCCTGTTCGTCACCGGCTACCCGATGGCCAAACGCCCCTTCTACACCCACCCCGACCCGGCCAGACCGGGATACTCCAACAGCTTCGACCTGCTGTTCCGCGGCATAGAACTGGTGACCGGCGGCCAGCGCCTCCACCACCACGAGGACTACCTGACCGCCCTCACCACCCGAGGCGAGCCCCCCACCCCCTACGCCGGCTACCTCTCCACCTTCCGCCACGGCATGCCTCCCCACGGCGGCTTCGCCCTGGGCCTGGAACGCTGGACGGCCCGCCTGACCGAGGCCACCAACATCCGCACCGCCACCCTCTTCCCCCGCGACCTCCACCGCCTCACCCCCTGAGCGCCGTCCCCACGGCCGGTGCGGGCTCCCGGTACGTTCACGGAGCTCCCGCGTTCAGGACGACGTGAGCGGGTGACCGGTCTCCCGGAGGCGCCAGCCGTCCGTCTGGCGGGACAGGTGGGTCTGGGACAGCGGGGGGACGTCCAGGCGCCAGAAGGCGGCGGGCGGGGCGGTGAGGACGTGGAGGACGGCGGCGCGGACCACGGCGGGATGGGTCACGGCCACAAGCCGGGCGGCCGGGGTCGCGGGGATGGCGTCCAGGCGGTGGGACACCCGGGTGAGCAGTTCGCGCAGCGTCTCGCCGCCGTGCGGGCGGGCGTCGGGGTCGGTCAGCCAGGCGTGCAGGGCCTCAGGCTCTTCCGCGCCGAGACCGGCGAGCGTGCGGCCCGTCCAGGAGCCGAGGTCCAGGTCGGCGAACGCCGGATCCGGAGCGGCGTCCAGACCCAGCGCCTCGGCCGTCTGGCGGCACCGCGTCTCGGGGCCGCGGAAGGCGGTCCCGGCCCGCCGCAGGACCCCGGCGGCGGCGCCGGCGTCGGTGAGTCCGTGAGCGTCCAAGGGGTCGTCGGCGGCGACACGGGCCTGACGGACGGCGGCGGTGGCGGCGTGACAGACCAGGACAAGGCGGACGGTCATGGGCAGGTCTCCTGGAACGTCGGCCCCAGGCGTACGAGGGGACGTGGGGCGGACGATCCGCTGGTCACGGTGATCGAGCCGGTGAACCAGGGTAGCCGGGAGGGATCGCGGCGACGACTCCTGGCCCGGGTGGCGGTGACGGGGGGGCCGCCGGGTGTCGCGTGGTTCGATGGCGGCGGCCCGGTGGTCGTCGGGTGTCCCTGATCCCTCGCTGGGGTGGGGGTCACCGGACACGAAGCGGACAGCGAGGTTCACAACGACGATTCACCCCAGCAGGCCGGCGGCCGGCCGTCACACGACCTCGCGCTGCGCGCGGCCGGCCGTCACACGACCTCGCGGTGCGCGCGGCCGGTCGTCACACGACCTCGCGGTGCGCGCGGCCGGTCGTCACAGGACATCGTGGTGCGCGCGGCCGGTCGTCACAGGACATCGTGGTGCGCGCGTCGGCCGGGGCCCGCTTCCGATCCGGAGGGCGCGGTGGGGGTCAGGGGGCCTCGACGAAGGACTCGATGAGGTGTTCGCACTCGCGTTGGAGTTCCGCCAGCACCGAGCGCACTCCTGGTGGCAGATCGGTGCCGGTGCGCAGGCGGGCCGCGATCCACCGGGCGGCCTCGCCGGGGGCGCCGGCCTGGTCGGCGGCCCAGAGACGTACGGCGTGCCCGGCGATGCGCGTGAGCCGGGGGTCGTCGCGGGTGTACCCCTCCAGCACCGCCCGCCAGTCACCGAGATACGCCAGCCCCGCCAGGCGGCCGGCCGCCACGCTCGGGTGCGCCCCCTCCACCGGGAACCCCAGCAGCAGCGTGTGCGCGCGGGCGACCTCGGGGAACGGGCCGTCGGTCGAGGCGGACGCCTGGGAGGCGGTCAGCCTGGCCAGGTGCCCGACGGCGGAGAGCACCCCGGCGAGGTCGGTCTCCTCCACCAGGCCATGGGCGCCGGTCCCGGCGAGCGCCGGCTCGGTGCCGTACCCGGGCTGTGCCGCAAGGTCGCAGGCGTACGGCAGCACGTCGGTCAGGCCCACCGTGGCCGCCGCCATGACGTACCGCCACGCCGCGCGTCCCTCCGGAGCCGGGCGTGCCCGGAGGAAGCCGGCCCGGCCCCGCTCCCCGAGCCGTGGTTCGGGGCCCGGGGCCGCGTCCAGCAGGAACCCCGCCCCCGACAACCCGAAGATCGCCAGCTCGACGTCGTCCCCGTCCTCCGCCAGCCGCACCACCTCGGCGATCGACCCCACCGCCCGCCCGAACGCCACCGCCCACGGCCACGTCATCCGCCCCGGTTCGTCCGCCTCCTCCAGCCTCAGCGCCGTTCGTAACGCCAGCCGCACCCCCCGCCCCCGGTCGATGGCGAACACCGCGCACACCAACGCCGCCACCGTTTCCAGCCCCCCCGCCCCGCCCGGGGCCTCCGCGACCCGCCCCACGACCTCCTCGACGCGCTCCAGCACATCGGCGTCCGCTGCCGCGTCCAGCTCGACCACGGCACCGGCCGCCGCGAGCAGCCGCCCGTTCCCCGACCCGGCGTCCACCTGCCGCACGACGCTCCGAGCCTCCTCCGGCAACAGCCGATGCGCCGCGGCCGTCGCGACCTCCTCCCCGGCGGTCGCGAACAGGCGCAGCAACCCGGCGCGGTCACCGGGCCCGGTGAGCGTCTCCCACGCGCCGGCGTGGGACCCCGGCACCCGCGCGTCGCCCCGGCGCACCACCTCGTCCAGCGCCCGTCCCGCCTCGTCATCGAGATCGAACCGGAACCGGTGATCCAGCAGGACGTCCACCCGCCCCGCCTCCGCGAGCTCCCGCAGCAGCACGCGCCGCTCCTCGGTGAGGCGGACCTGCGCCGCGTACGACGCGGCGGGAGCGGTGAGCGACCGGCGCCCCTCCACGGCGGCCGGCCGCTCCGTGGGGGAGGGCAGGGCGGTGAGCTCGTGTTCGGTCGCGGCGAGGCGGTGCTCGCAGGCGGCGGTCCAGCGCCGGACGAGGGCGGGGGTGGGGTCGGTGTCCAGTGCGCGCAGGGCCCGCATCGCGGCCTCGGTGACCGGCCACGGCCGGGCGGGGTCGACCAGTTCGGCGACGCGGGGGGACAAGGGCTGGACGCCGGCACGGCCCACCGCGTCCAGCGCCGCGACGGCCACCTTCACCGGGACGTCCCCCGACACCGCCACCGGGACGTCCCCCGACACCGCCACCGGGACGTCCCCCGACACTGCTACCGGGACGTCCCCCGACACTGCTACCGGGACGTCCCCCGACACTGCTACCGGGACGTCCCCCGACACCGCCGCCGCGGCGTCCCCGGACAGCACGGCACCGGCCGCCCGCCGTAGCTCCGACAGGGCCGCTGTCCGCGCGGCGGCACCGTCGTCGTGGCGTGCCAGGCGGGCCAGCCCTCGCAGGGCGGCCACCCGCGACTCGTCCGGTGCCCCCGCGTCGGCGGCGACCGCCCCCAGCACCTCGCGTGCCGCCCGCCCCCCGTACTCGGTGAGCGCCATGGCGGCCCGCGCGCGCGATCGCGGGCCGGAGCCGGTGAGGACCCCGTGGACGTGCCGGGTGAAGGCCGTGAGAGCGCCCGCCGGGGTGGTGGCCGGCGCGCGGAGGAACTCCACGGCCAGGCCGAGGTCGTGCCCGGTGGCCGCGGAGACCACCGCGGTCACCGTCTCGTCCCCGCCCTCCAGGAGGTTGAGCAGCAGCCGCAGGGGCTCGTGCCAGCGGAAGTCCGTGACCCGCGCGGTCACGGTGGCACGGTCGGCGCTGTGGCGGCCAAGCAGCCAGCGCGCGGCGAAGTAGTCCCGCAGGACGGGCAGGGAGAAGCCCACCGCGCCGCCGGGACCGTCCCCGGCACGGGTCAGCAGCCCCTCCGCGCCGCCGGGACCGTCCCCGGCACGGGTCAGCAGCCCCTCCGCGCCGCCGGGACCGTCCCCGGCACGGGTCAGCAGCCCCACCGCGCCGCCGGGACCGTCCCCGGCACGGGTCAGCAGCCCCTCGTCGACGAGCTCGTCCACGATGGCGGGCCATCTGCCGGGCCCGAGGGGATCGAGCAGCGGGTGCAGGTCCGCTTCGTCGAGCACCTCGGCGCGCCGATCGGTCAGCGCGCGGGCCAGCGCCGCGAGCACAGGCTCCTTGTCCCGGTACGCATAGACGGGCGGCCCCCCGTCCACGGGAAGCGCCGCGTCGCCGCTCCGGGACCCGGCTCCTCCCGGCCCCCCGGGCAGGGACGCGGGCCGGGCGGGATCGCCCTGCCGGTACGCCGGGCCGCCGGCCCGGGAGGAGGCGGGGGGTGGGACGGGGGCGGTGAAGCCCATGCGGGGGTCTGGGTAGGCGGGGGCCGGGGGGATGCCGTGGCGGGCGTCCGTCAGGTGGCGGACGTAGCGTTCCAGGAGGGTGCCGGGGTTGAGCGTGGACAGTTCCGCGGGACGCGTCGTGGCGGCCAACGTGGTGATCAGGGGGAGCAGTCCGGGGGCGCCGATGGCGCGGCTGGGCCATCGGGAGGACGTGTCGTCGTCCGGGGTCCCGGGGGAGCCGTTCTGCAGGGCGCGGGCGACGACGGCCTCGGCGCGGGCCGTGTGGGCCTCCACGCCGTTGGCGCGCAGGGCCGCGCTGACGTACTGGGCGGCCACGGTGGGGTCCGGTGGGGCCACCATCCGCAGGTGGAACGGGGCGGTGTCCAGGCCGTGCGCGTCGGTGGCCAGGGGTGTGGTCTGGCGCCAGGTGACGACCATCGCCCCACGGGGGGTGTCCTCGGCGTGGCGCCGTAGCCATGCCGCCACCTGCGCCCGCCGGCTTCCCTCCACCCGCTCGAAGCCGTCCACCAGCAGGCACACCGCTCCGAGGGACACCAGGGACCCGACCGGCCAGCCGGCGGGCAGCGCCGTCTCCGTCCACGCCGCCTCCAGGATCGCCGCGGTGTCCTCCCCGTCCGCCACGGCGTCGCCGAGCGCGCGGGCGTCCAGGGGGAGGGGGAATCGGAGGGTGAACGGCGCGGGTGTGAGGGTGGCGGCGTGGGTCAGTCGCGCGGCGTGCTCACGCAGGATCGTGCTCTTGCCGCTGAGGGCGCCACCGGCCAGCGTGACCCATGACGTGGTCGCGAGCAGGTCCTGTACGTCGCCGCCAGGGGGGTTCTCGTCGAGGCCGAAAGCGGTGAGCGGGAAGTACTTCTCCTGCCGGGCCGGCCGCGACGGCGATCCCGTGGACGCGGCCCGCACGATCCCGTCCCTCAGGTCCCGCAGGCACGCCTCCAGCCGGCCGTCCGTCCCGTCCAGGCCGCCCGCCAGGGCGGCGGCGAGACCGGCCGCGGCGGGCAGGGGCGCCAGTCGCGGGATCAGGGCCGTGGTGACGGCGCGCAGGACCGGGGGCGGCCAGCGGTGGTAGGGAGGGGTGGACTCCCAGGTCTCGGTCGCGGCTCCGGCGGTGGTCAGGGTCGCCTGGAGTTTCGCGGGGGTGTGGGCGTGGTCCGGCCACTTGAGCATGCGGTTGGCGGAGACGATCAGGTGGGCGGCGTGGTCGCGCCACCACGGGGGACCCGCGGTGGCGGGGTGGGCGGAGCGGGACTGGCCGCGGATGGACCACAGCATGCGGAACGGGGTCAGCAGGGTGGGGGCGCAGGAGGGGAGGGCGGTCAGGAACGCCGACTCGACGGTGCGGCAGCGGCTCTCCGGGTCGTCGCCCGGGACGGCGTCCACGGCGCGGGACGCCAGGGCCAGCAGGCGGTTGAGCAGCAGCGACTCGCCGAAGGTGAGGTGTTCGGCCAGGACGTCGCGGAGGAGGCCGAGCTCCAGCCAGCACAGGTCGGCGGACAGGTGGCCGACGGCGGTCTTGGGGAAGTCGATGAGGAACGGGCGGCCGCCGGACAGCATCACGTTGCGCGGGTTCAGGTCGCCGTGCACGAGCGACACCGGGCGGTGTGGCTCCTCGGCGGTGAGCACGTCCCACAGGCGGGCGAACGGCACGGGGGTGCGGTCGGGGCCGCAGACGACCTCGCGGCCCTCGCGCCGCAGGCCGGGGCACACGCGGGTGACCATCGCCCAGCGGGCCGCGGTGAGGTGGGCGGTCACCCGGCCGTGCACGTCGACCGTGCGGTCGACGTCCCGCAGGTCCAGGCCCGGGTGGCCGGGGACGACGGTGACGCTCATCCCGGACGGGCGGGCGGTGGCGGTCCCGTCCTCGTGGCCCGTCACCGGTACCGGGCCGAGACGCACCTCGGCGGGCGGGCCGCCGGCGGGACCGGGGGCCAGGCACCGGGCCAGCAGGGGCGCCGGGTCGAGCACCAGGGCGTCCAGCTCGCGGTCCGTGGGGGTGCCCGCGACGAGCCGGCCCCGTGCGTCGAACCGGTCGGCCTCCAGCGTCAGGTGCGTCCCGAGGGTGGACGCCAGCCCGCGCAGCGACCCGTTGCCCTCCTGGGCCGTGGGGCCGTTGTAGAGGACCTGGCGGGCCGCGGCGCCGAACGTGCCGATGACGCCGAGGAACGCCGCCAGGGCGGGGCCGCCGGCGACGGCGCGCACCGCCAGGTCCTCCAGGGTCTCCAGGGGGGCGTCCGGTGTGGCGGAGAAGTCGCCGACGTGGTTGTAGACGACCGCCTCACGCCGCCGCCCGACCGGGGGCTCGGCGCCGCGCGCCACCGGGGTGGCCAGCTCGATCGGCGCGCACAGGGAGTTGCTCCGCGAGCCGAACCACTCGGCGTAGGCGCGCCACTCCTCGGCCATCTCCTCCGGGGGGCCGAGCTTGACGACGTACCGCCACCGGATGTTCCCCCAGTACGCGGTGATCTCGAAAACCTCGGCGACGTCCCGCCCCCCGGCCAGGCTGGGGCCGGTCTCGATCCGGTCGGGCGGCCGGGCCCAGTGGCCCGTGCCGGTGCCGGAGACCAGCCGCCGCAGCGCGTCGTAGGCGTCGTCCGGGGCGCCCTCGCCCATGCTGATCCGCGTCTCGGGCACGCCCCTCCCGGTCCGGGTGCGGGCCGGCGAGGCGGGCCCGTGGCAGCGCTGCGACGGAACCGTTCCGGCCGGCGATCGGTGGCCTAGAGTCAGTATGCACGGGCGCGCCGCCGACGGGAGGGGTACCGGGAATGCCGGACGAGACGACGCCGCCGGCCTCGTGGGCCGGTGTCTGCGCCCTGTACGACCGCCTGCGCCAGCTCTCCCGCGACGCCGGTCTCCACAGCGAGTGGCGTGCCCTGGCGGCCGCCGCCAGGGACGGCACCGACACCCTCGACGGCTGGTCGTCCCTGTGCGCGGCCATCGCCGAGCAGGGCACCTGGTACGGCACGTACGTCATACGCGAACCCGGCCCGTCCGCCCGGTACACCTGCCCGGCCCGGCACCGCTGCTCCCGCCGCGCCGCCGCGACCCCCTCCGGCCACCCCCCGCGCTGCGGCCTCGCCGACCGGCCCATGGTCGCGCGCGACGACGCCTGACGGACCCTGCGGGCTCGACGGCGCGTGACGGCCCGCCGGGCTCAGCGGCCCGCGACCGTGGCGGACGGGTTGCCGTAGACGGTGTAGGCGAGCCAGGTCGGGTCGCCCGCCTCGTCCATGATGGCCCTGCGGGCGTGGAGCGAAGCCTGGCCGAGGGCGGTGCCCTCCCGCATGAGGTGCTCGTAGAAATGCCCGGCGAACAGCGCGGCGGACCGTGACCGCACCGCCCACAGCGAGCCGATGAACGCGCTCGCGCCGGCGCGCATGAACTGGCGGGCCCAGCCGGTGGTCGTGGTGATCCGCGGCACCTCGCCGGCCGTGCGGCACCCGTTGAGGAACACCAGCGGGGCACCGGGCCAGCCGCCGCGCCGGGCGGGCGGCGTCAGGTCCTCGGGGTACAGCGCGCCGCCGTGCAACCGGATCTCCCCGCCCGCCGCGGAGGAGTGGGCGTGGTGCCCGGCGAAGTGCAGCACGCCCGCCGGGCCGCCGTCCAGCAGCGCGACCAGCTCGTCGAGGTGCTCGATGACACCTCTGTCCTCCATGTCGGCCAGCCGGTCCCTGACCGCCTCGATCTCACCCGCCGCGTGGTCGTACAGGCCGTCGTCCTCCAAGCCGGACATGCCGGAGAAGCCGGACGGCCCGGGCGCGGGCCGCACGTACGCCACGCTCGGCAGCGCCAGCCGCCGCGGCCGCCGCTGCCCGTACACCCGCCGCACGATGGGCACGCGCTCGGCGAGGAACCCCGCCTCGTTGTCCCCGTCCAGCGGGTACAGCAGCTCCCACGGGATGTCGTCCAGCTCGCTGGCCACGGTGAACGCGGTGATGCGGTCCGCCTGGCGCCAGAACTGCGCGCGGATGGCGTCCGGCACCACGTCGCCCCACAACTCGGTGCCGAGGCTCTGCAGCCGGCGCCGCACCAGCGCCGGGCTGTGCAGGTCGCTCTCGCCTGACGCCATGCGGCCGAGCTCGGCGGCGAGCCGTTCCACGATCCCGGCCGGGTCACCGGCGAGGCGCCCCGACCGTACCGGCAGCTCCAGCGCGTCGGTGAGCAACTGGAACCGGTAGTGGTCGGCCTCCCGGTTCACCTGCAACGTCACCTCGCCCGGCTCGAAGGCCATGGATCCGATGGCGGCCGTCGTGACGGCCTCCTCCTGCGGGTGCCTCTCGTGCTCGGCGGAGATCTGCACCGCCGTCTCGCCGAGCGGCGTGCCGCCCCGGTAGACCCGCACCACCACCCGGTACAGCCCCGTACGCGGCGCGGTGAACGCGAACCGCAGCGCCTCGGAGTCCGCACGCGCCGGGACCGTCAGGTCCTGGTCCAGGTCGGCGTGCGGGGTGAGGCCCGGCGCCCACACCGACACGACGACCTGCGCGCCCTCCGGGGGGACGTCGAACGGCCGCAGCGCCGCCACCCCGTCCGCCGGGCCGAGCAGCACCCGCACGTACAGCGCCACCCGCATGCCCGCGGCCACCCGGCCCGGCGCCGTCACCTCCAGGTGCCGCGACGGCGCGCCCGGCACCCCCCGGTAGTCGGGCCCCCGCGTCCCGTCCTGCTCGTTCAGCCACGCCCGCAGCTCGGCCCGCGCGGCGAACACCCGCCGCAGCGCCGCCTTGGCCGTCCCCGGGGGCAGCGCCAGCGCGCGGGTCAGCTCGTCGCGCACGGCGGCGGCCTCCCCGGCGCTCGCCACCAGGCTCCCGGTCAGCGGCAGGACGCGGGCCGCGAGCGCCCGCCACTCGTCCTCGTCCTTCCCGGCCCTCGAACCGGCCATCACCCTCAGCCCCCTTCACCCGAGCCGGCCGTCACACGCCGATGTGGCAGAAGCCCGCCCAGGCGGTCAGGCCGGACTCGTCGCGCGCGCCGGGATCGCGCCCGGCGATCTCGTCGAGCAGCAGGTCGGCCACCTCGCCCGGCGGGACGCCGTCCCCGGTGGCGAGGTCCCGCTCCCAGGCCGCGGCCTTCTCGGCGTTGGTGGTGTCGCGGACCCAGCGCTGGGCGTCCCGCAGCGCGGCGGCCGGGGTGAGGCCGCCGTGGCGCCAGCGGCGGTAGAACTCGATGACGACCAGGCTGGTGGCCATGTCGGGGACCTCCCACAGCGACGCCACCACGCCCGCCGCGCCCGCCTGCAGCAGGCCGGTGGGCAGGGACACGACCTCGTCGGGCAGCTCGGTGCCGGGCAGCGAGGTCTCGCACGACGACAGGATCGCGAGCCGGATCCGCAGGTCCATCGCCGGCAGGTCGCGCAGCCGCAGCGGCTGCCCGCCGGCCAGGATCAGCGCGCTGTCCAGGGGTTCGTCCAGGTCGGCACGGCCGTGGCAGGCGAAGTGCAGCACGTCGGCCCCGGCGAGCGCCTCCCGTACGGCGTCCGCCGTCGCCGCGGGGCCCTCGAGCGTGCGGGCCCCGGGCAGGGCGGCGACGGCCGTCATGGTCTCCAGGGGGCTGAACGGCATCGGGCCGTACCCCTCGGGCATCGGCCGGGGGTCGGTGACCGCGAGCAGCGCCCGTCCCGGCCGGTCCCTGGCGATTCTGCGGGCCGCCGTCAGGGACCGGGCATTGGGTGCGTAGCTGACGGTGGTCACGTCCAGCGCGTGCCGCCGCCCCGTGGGGGTGCCCGGGTCCTCGGTCCAGGCGGCGTGCAGCGGCAGCAGCCCGAGCTGCCCGCCCGGCACCACGGTGAACGCGTCCTCCCCGACGGCATCGAGCACGTCTTTCATCGCGGCGTCCCAGAGCCACCGGGTGACGGCGTCCAGGTCGAGCGCCCAGGCGGCGTCCGAGGGGAGCCGGCGGAACTCCTGGTAGGAGTCCAGCAGCGCCGACACCCTGCGCCGCACCGCCCCGGCCGTCAGCTCCGGCAGCGGCACGTGCTCGACGTCCTCGCCCCGCACGACCAGCGCGAGCCCCTCCGCCTCGGCCGCCGTCACGTAACACAGGGGCCGTTCCGCCGCCGCCGCGACGTCGGCGAAGGTGGGCGCGGCGAGGAAGTCCTCGTATCCCGGCACCTGCCGGATGAGGCCCACCACCTCGTCCAGCTCCCGCCGCGCGGCCCGTAACTCCGCCGGCTCGCCGTCCTCGGGCGTGATCCCTGACAACGGGGACGACGTCCCCGGCACCGCCTTCGCCACACCGCCGATGCTACGGCCCCGCTCCGCTCCGCAGGGGCCTGTTCACTCCTCGCGTGCGCGGCGTGAGGCGACGGTGCGCCGCCGCGGGCACCGTGCCGGTTCTGGGGTGAATGCGGCCACCGGGGGTCCCCTTGTGCTTCGGTGGCCGATTTCACGGGTGCGGCGATATCGTTTCTTTGACAAGTAAAGAAACTCGGGGTGGGAAATTCTGAGCCTGGTGCGTTCTATGTCCGTTCTTCTGGAACGGCGGCGCCGGCCGGGCGGGATGGGACGCCGGGCGGCGCCGCGTGATATCGACGATGGCAGGATTCGCCGGCGGGTAATTGCCTGGGCGTGCGCGGTTTCTTCTCTCTCCGTGCACGAGTTGCTACCCCGGGCGATAAACCTGTTCAGTTCGACAACGGGGCGGTGATGCGGCCCTCCAGGAGGGCGACCCCGAGAGGTGAGACGGCGTGCAGGACCGCCGTGCCGTCGCGGTGGGTGGTGATCAGGCCGGCCTCGCGCAGCACGGTCGTGTGGCGGCTGATCGAGGCGGGGGAGGTGTGCAGGCGCCGGGCCAGTTCGGTGGTGGTGGCGCCGTCGCCGAGGGCGTCGAGCACGGCGGCGCGGGTGCGGCCGAGCAGGGCGGCGAGGCCCCGCGGGTCGGCGGCCGCCGGGGCCCAGCGGTGGCGCCGCTCGATGGGGTAGATCAGCACGGGGGGCAGCACGGGGTCGGCGAGCGAGACCGGCACCCGCTGGCAGAAGTACGACGGCACCAGCCGCAGGCCGCGCCCGTCGAGCCACATGTCGCGGTCCACGTCGTAGTTGACCTCCAGCACGGGCGGGCTCCACCGCATGAGCGGCCGCAGCCCCTCCAGCAGCCCCTCCACGCCGCCGCCCAGCAGGTCACGGGCCCGCTGTGCCCGGTCGGCGGCGACCGCGCCGTGGATGAGCGCGTGGTAGGGCGCGACGGCCGCCTCGTGGTAGTCGCGCAGCGCGTGACCCACGCCGTTCAGCACGGTGACGTCGCCCTCGGCGAGCGGCCGCGCCCATCCGGGCAGGTCGTGATGCCGGGCCAGCCGCTCCAGCTCGTCCCGCAGCCGGCGCCTCGGCGTGGACAGCATCGCCTCGATGCCCTGCTCGAGCCCTGCCTCCGCCTCGGGCGGCGTGAGGAAGTCGGGGAAGTACGGCCCGGGCGGCACCAGCGCGTCCAGCAGCCGCGCTCCCGGCCGCATGCGCGCGATCCGCCCGGGATGCGCGCGTAGCTGCCCGAGCCAGGGCCGGAACAGCGGCTGTGGGCCGGACTCCCGCAGCCGGAACCGGCTGAGCAGCACCTCCCACAACGGGTCCGGTGCCGCGGCGACCGTGGTGCGCGCCAGGTCGTCGGCGGTGAAGTGGATGCGCAGTGTCCCCATCGTTCCCCCGTGGAGATGTCGCTGCGAGGGCCGCGCTGATGCCCGGCCTGTTCCCCCTTCCTTCATTCTGGCGTAACGTGCCGGGAATCGCGGCGCATCAAGCGGCGGCGGGGGATTTCCCGGATTCACAGGTTCATTGACACGTTCCAGTCACGCCGTCCCCTCCGCGCCCCGGCCGGCGTATTCGTGGTGTCACCAGGAGGTTTCCGCGCAGGCGGAAAAGAGGTTCCGGCCCGGCCCTCCACGCTGGACGATAGGAAAGTTCGGGGGCGGCTCGCTGGGGTTTTCTCCGTGCGGCCGGACAAAGCGATTGACGCGATGTCAGGGGGCCGTGGTGCGGAACGGGGGTCCGCGCCACGGCCGTCCTTCTCCGGGTCCGTCCGACGAGGAGAGGGCATTGCTGGACACTTCCTTGGTGCGGCTCGACGACGTGCCCGTTCGGGAGCGGTTCGACTTCTGGTGGGAGGCCGTGGCGCGGTCGGTGGTCTCGGTGGACGCCGTCAGCGAGCAGGCGTCCGACTTCTGGGCCGAGATGCGCATGGTCGACCTCGGTGTGGCCCGGCTGTCGCGGGTGCGATGCGTGCCGTTCGAGGCGCGCCGCACCGCCGGCATGATCCGGCGGTCCGACCCGGGCCTGTACCAGCTCTCACTCACCGTCCGCGGCCGTTCGGGGATCCGGCAGATGCGCCGGGAGAGCACGCTCGGCCCGACCGACCTGATGCTGTACGACACCTCGCGCCCCTTCCAGGCCTGGACCACGCCCGCGCGGCGCGGCGGCGCCGGGCGGGGCAGGAACGTCAACGACGGGCTGATCCTGCAGTTCCCCCACGACGCGCTCGGCCTGCCGCCCGCGTCGGTGGAGCGGCTGCTGGCGGTCCCCATCCAGGGGCGGCACGGGGTCGGGGGGCTGCTGCGCACGATGTTGTGGCAGCTCGTCTCGCGGTTCGACGGCCCCACGCCCGCCGACACGGTACGGGTGTCGGGCATCGTGCTCGACCTGGTCACCGCCGTGCTGGCGCACGAGCTCGAGGCCGATACCGCGCCCGTGCTGCGCGACGCCGACCAGGTGATGATCCTGCGCATGCAGGCGTTCATCGAGGAACGCCTGGACGACCCGGCCCTGACCCCCGCCAACGTCGCCGCCGCCCACCACGTCTCCCTGCGTCAGCTGCACAAACTGTTCGCCTCGCAGGGCCTGACCGTGTGCGGCTGGATCCGCAGGCGCCGCCTGGAACGGTGCCGCCGCGACCTGTCCGACCCCCTGCTGGACGCCATGCCCATCCGCGCCGTGGCCGCCCGCTGGGGCTTCCCCAGCGACTCCCACTTCAACCGCGTCTTCCGCAGCACCTTCGGCGAACCCCCCGCGAGCTTCCGCCGCCGCACCCGGGCCCCTTCACCCAACTGACCCCCGGGACGGACGGGCCACCGGACTCCCGGCCCGCCCGTCCCGGGCCCCGGGACCGGCCCCGCCGAGGGCCCGTGGTTCCCTGCCGCGGGTCTCTCGGGGGTCCCGTGCCTGGTGCGGGCGGCGTTGTAAGTTTCAGCGCGGCGCACGGGGGCGTCGTGGCCGACCTGCGAGGAGCGCGTGGCAGGGCGCGGGCGCCGTTGACACCCCCCGTGGGCGGGCCGACGATCGCGTTCCGTTCCCTAGGTTTCCCGGGCCCGCCGGCGTTCGTGCTCACGGGCGTGCGGCGCCCGTGCCCGGCGCCGGTCCGGCGGAGAAAGGTGAGTTCATGCGGTTCTTACGGTGCCGTGCCGTCACCGGTACGGTCGCGCTGCTCGCCGCCCTGCTCGGCGGGCTCCTCGGGGCGGGGGCCGCCGTGGCGGCGCCGGCCGTCCACGTGACGGTGTACGACGTCCAGCCGCCGAGCAAGGTCACCGGCATATGGGAGTGCGTGGCCGACGGTGACGGCACCGTGCCGATGTGCTGGACGCCCTCGACGGACAACGTCGCGGTCGCGGCCTACGACGTCTTCATGCAGCAGGGCACCACCTTCAACCGCATCGGCACCGTGACCGTGCCCACGCCCGACCCGAGGCGGCCGTTCTTCACCGCCACCGGCCTGGTGCCCCGCCAGCTCTACACCTTCTACATCGTGGCCCGGGACCTGGCGGGCAACGTCGGCCCCCGCTCCGACCTGTACTCGGCCCGCGCCCAGGAAGGGCTCCGGCCACCCACGCCCACGCCCACGCCGACGGGCGACCCGGTGCCGTACCCGTGCCAGGTCACCCACTCCGACACCGAGTGGGGCACCGGCTTCTCGGCCAACCTCGTGATCAAGAACATGGGCAGCACGCCGATCGGCCCCTGGACGCTGCGCTTCCACTTCCCCGGCGACCAGCGGGTCACCCAGCTCTGGAACGCGAGCCTCAACCAGAGCGGGCAATGGGTGACGATCGGCGGCCCGAGCTGGTCGGTGATCGGCCCCGGCCAGACGTACACGCTCGGCTTCAACGGCAGCTACTCCGGCACCAATTCGCCGCCCACCGACTTCACGCTCAACGGCTATCCCTGCCGGGCGATCTACCTGTAGCGGTCGTCGCCACCTTCGCTGACCGCGTGATCGTCCCCGGCTCCGCGCCCGCCCCGGGCGCGGGGCCACGGCAGCGCAGGCAGCCCGTGCCGCGCCCGCAGGTACGCCCAGAACAGCGGCGCGGCCAGCAGTACCCCGAGCAGGATCCAGACGGTGGCGGCGTTGCCCACGCCGAACATCTTCAGCGCCGAGGCGAGCAGCACGAAGGCCAGGATCCGGCGGATCAGCCCGCCAGGCGCGCGGGACGAGATGCGCGACCCGAGGTACACCCCGGGGATCGACCCGGCCAGCAGCGCGGCGGTGACGGGCAGTTCGAAGTCGCCGAACAGCAGGTGCCCGAGCGCCGCCGACACCACCAGCGGCACGGCCTGCACCAGGTCGGTGCCGACGAGCTGGTTGGCCTTGAGCGCCGGGTAGAGGGCGAGCAGCGCCACGATGATGAGCGACCCCGACCCCACGGACGTCATGCCGACCACCAGCCCGCCGACCGCGCCGACCAGGGCCGTCGGCAGCGGCCTGACGGCGACGACGGGCATCCGGACGGCGGCGGGTTCCCCGGGCCCGGCGGTACGCCGCCCGGTCTCCGCGGTGCGGCCCTCGGCCCGGTCGCGCAGCGCCAGGTAGCCGCGCACGGCCAGCCCGCCCGCCGCGACGAGCAGCGCGACGCCGAGGGCGGCCCTGATGACGGACTGCACCTCCTCGCCGTTCCCGAGGGCGCGCGCCACCAGCACCCCCGCGAACGCCGCGGGGACCGAGCCCGCGCACAGCCAGCCCACCAGCCGCATGTCCACGGTGCCGCGCCGCAGGTGCACGGCCCCGCCCACCGGTTTCATCACCGCGGCGGCGACCAGGTCGCTGGACACCGCGGTGAGGGGCGGCACACCGAAGAAGGTGACGAGCATCGGCGTCATCAGCGCGCCGCCGCCCATCCCGGTGAGCCCGACGACGATCGCCACGAGAAACGACCCGGCCGCCATGGTGAAGTCGAAATGCACCTTCACAACCTATTGGTATAGAGAGTTATTTATGCGAGCCTCTCCGAGCCACCGCATCGCCGCTCTCACCGGACCTCCCGCCGCGCGCGCAGGCGCCGGCAGGTACGCGAGCCGCGCGGTGCCGTGCCCGGGAATCGGTGCTGAACGTGGAGCGAAGGGGATGACCGCGTGACCGCGCAGGCGCGCCGGCCCACGGCGGCCGAGATCGACATCAGCGTGCCGCACTCGGCGCGTATCTGGAACTACTGGCTGGGGGGCAAGGACCACTACCCGGTGGACCGGGAGGCGGGGGACGCGTACGCGCAGGTGTTCCCCGGGATCGTCGAGATCGCGCGTGCCCAGCGGTACTTCCTGGCCAGGGCCGTGCGGTACCTGGCGGGGGAGGCGGGGATGCGGCAGTTCCTCGACGTCGGCACCGGGCTGCCCACCCGGGACAACACCCACGAGGTCGCCCAGCGGGCCGCCCCGCGGGCGCGGGTGGTGTACGTCGACAACGACCCGCTGGTGCTGACGCACGCCCGTGCCCTGCTCACGAGCACGCCCGAGGGGGCCACCAGCTATGTGGACGCCGACCTGCGCGACCCCGACCGCATCCTCGGCGCCGCGGCGGAGACGCTCGACCTGAGCGAGCCGGTGGCGCTCATGTTGCTCGGCGTGCTCGGGCACCTGCCGGACCACGACGAGGGCCGCGCCATCGTGCGGCGGCTGATGGACGGGCTGGCGCCGGGCAGCCACCTGGTCGTGGCCGACAGCACCGACACCGACGAGGCGTTCAAGCGGGCCCAGGAGCAGTACAACGAGGGCGGCTCGGTGCCGTACCACCTGCGCTCGCGGGAACAGATCACGGCGTTCTTCGACGGGCTGGAGCTCGTGCCGCCGGGCGTGGTGGTGTTGTCGCGGTGGCGGCCCGACCTCGGGGCGCCGGAGCAGGTGGCCGAGGAGCACGAGGTCTGCGGGGTGGGGCGCAAGCCCTGACACCGGGACCGCGGACCGTGGGCACCAGGGGGACGATCCGGCTCGCGGAGGCGGCGGGGTGTGCTGGAATATGGGTCTTGCGGCCTCTCGCTGTTTGAGCTTGGATCGTACCGGAGAGTGATCATGAGCATCGTTCGGCCCGAAGGCGACATCGACGAGGACAGACTGCAGGATCAGCGGTTGTCGGGGCCGACGGTCCTGCGCATGGTCGTGGGCGGCGAGCTGCGCCGCCTGCGCGAGGCGTGCGACATCAGCCGCGGCGACGCGGGGTACCACATCCGTGCCTCGGACACCAAGATCAGCCGCATGGAGCTCGGCCGCACGGGCTTCAAGACCCGTGACGTCGCCGACCTGCTCACCCTGTACGGCGTGACCGGCGCGGCCGAGCGCGACACCCTGCTCGCGCTGGCCGAGCAGGCCAACCGCCCCGGCTGGTGGAGCGCCTACGGCGACGCCGTGCCGTCGTGGTTCGAGCCCTACCTCGGCCTGGAGCAGGCGGCGAGCTTGATCCGCTCCTGGGAGGTGCAGTTCGTCCCCGGCCTCCTGCAGACCGAGGACTATGCGCGCGCCGTCGCCGGGCTGGGGCGCGGCCTGTCCGAAGAGGACGTCGAGCGCCGGGTGGAGGTGCGCATGCGGCGGCAGGAAATCCTGACGCGCCGGCGCCCGGTCCGGCTGTGGGCGGTGCTGGACGAGGCCGCGCTGCGCCGTCCCGTCGGCGGGCGCGAGGTGATGCGGGCGCAGATCGCCCACCTGATCGACATGGCCGCGCTGCCCAACGTCACCATCCAGCTCATGCCGTTCAGCCACGGCGGCCACGCGGCGGCGGGCGGCCCCATCACCATCCTGCGCATGGCCGAGGACCTCCTGCCGGACGTCGTGTACCTGGAGCAGCTCAACAGTGCGATCTACCCGGACAAGCCCTCCGACATCGTCCTGTACTGGGACGTGATGAACCGCCTGAGCATCGAGGCCGAGCCGGTGGACGCCAGCCTGCGCAGCCTGCGGCGTATCCTCGGCGAGGTCTGAGTCTTTTGCACCGCTGTTCAACGGGCGGCGTGCGGTACGACCGGAGGTGCCCGAGGGCGCCCTGGGTAACGCGCGCCCCCGCCTCGCACCAAGGGCCGGTCAAGGTGTCTGACCTGCGGGAATGCCCTGGGCTTCACTCCGTCACCTGGGTGTGAGACAACCCCCCATTTCTCGCATACGTGTCGTAACGTGATGAAATGGACAGCGACAAACTCCTCGGTGATTTCCTCCGCGCCCGGCGCGAGGTGACGAGCCCCCACTCGGTCGGGCTGATCGATGCGGGCCGTCGCCGGACACCCGGGCTGCGCCGCGAAGAGATCGCCATGCTGGCAGGCGTCAGCACCGACTATTACATCCGGCTGGAACAGGGCCGGGAGCGGCGTCCCTCGGAGCAGGTGCTCGGCGCCCTGGCCCGGGCGCTCAACCTGGACGGCGTGGCCACCGACCATCTCTTCGAGCTCGCCCACCCACGCCCGCGCCGTCCGGCGCGGCGGGCCGAGCCGGTCGGCCCGGGGCTGCTCAGCATCCTGCGTGGCCTGGACCACACCCCGGCGTTCGTGCTCGGCCGCTGGATGGACGTGCTCGCGGCCAACCGCATGACCAGGGCCCTGTACGACGGGCTCGACCACAACGACAACCTTCTGCGCCTCACCTTCCTCAACCCCGAGTCCCGCGGTTTCTACGTCGACTGGGAGGTCGCGGCCGGCACCAAGGCCGCCCTGCTGCGCGGCCTCGCCGGCACCGATCCCGACGACCCCTACCTGCCCGAACTGGTCGACGAGCTCTGCGATCGCAGCGACGAATTCCGCCGCATATGGGCGCGGCACGACGTGGACGTCCGCGGTGACGAGGACAAACGGTTCCACCACCCGCTGGTCGGTGACATCACGCTGACCATCGAGCGTCTGTTCGTCGGCAAGCACAGCGGCCAGCAGCTCGTCGTCTTCCAGGCAGAGCCGGGCAGCCCCTCCGAGCACGCGCTCGGGATGCTCCGGCGCCTCGTCGACGGCGACCGCGAGGCCGTGCCGTCCACTGACGAGGTCCCGGCGCTCACACGCCCCGGGTCCCCGGCGCTCGCCCATCGCAGGCCGTGAGAGGCGCCCGGTGAGGAAAGCGCTTACCATGAGGATTCCCCGGCCGGTCTCCATCCGGTCCCGTTACACCGTCGCGGCTGTGGTCACGAGCCTGATCGTGCTGACCGTGATCGGTGCCTGCCTGGACGCGGCGGCCCGCTACAAATCGGTGGTGGACACCTTCGACTCGACCAAACGCGTGGCCAGCCAGTGGAGCGCCGCGGTACGGGCCGGCCGGGTGCCGCGGGTGATCCCCGCGATAAGCCCGGTGGACCTGATCCAGGTGGTGGATCACAGCGGGCGGGTGATCCGGGCCAGCGAGCAGGCACAGGGCGCCGAGCCGCTGAGCAACGTGCGCCCCCCCGCCGACGACCGCTTCGAGGAGGTGACGGCGTGCCCTCCGGTGATCGGGTGCGTCATGGCCATGGCCATCCGCGTCACCCCCGCGCCCGACTCCCTGGTGGTCTACGCCGGGGTCCGCACCCCCGCCGTGCTCGCCACCGGCCGGCTCGAAGCCGGCATCGTCGGCGGCGTGCTGGTGCTCACCGGCCTCGCGGCCTGGGTCACCTGGGTGCTGGTGGGCCGCACGCTGACCCCGGTGGAGGCCATAAGGGCACGCATGTCGCAGATCACCGGCAGCGACCTGAGCCTGCGGGTGCCCGTCCCGCCCGGCGGGGACGAGATCGCCCTGCTCGCGCACACCGCGAACGAGACCCTGGGCCGGCTGGAGGCGGCCGTCTCCCAGCAGCGCCGCTTCGCCTCGGACGCCTCCCACGAGCTGCGCACCCCGATCGCCGGGCTGCGTCTGCGCCTTGAGGAGGCACTGCTGCACCCCACGGAGGTCGACCCGCGCGCCTCGATCCAGGCGGCGCTCGGCACCGTGGACCGCATGGAGGCCATCGTGGACGACCTGCTGGTGCTGGCCCGGCTCCGCTCCGGCGACACCGCCACCGGCGAGCCGTTCGACCTCACCACCCTGCTCGCCGAGGTGGTGGAGGACCTCGCCACCGGCCCGCCCGTCCGGGTGCTCGTCGAGGACCGCGTGTTCGTCCGCGGCTCCCGGGTGCAGGTGATGCGTGTGCTGGAGAACCTGATCGCCAACGCCCAGCGCCACGCCGAGGGCCACGTGACGGTCAAGGTCGCCGAGAAGGACGGCCTCGCGACGGTGGAGGTCACCGACGACGGCGCCGGCATCGCCCCCGTCGACCGCGAGCGGGTGTTCCAGCGCTTCGTCCGCCTGGAGGAGGGCCGCCGCCGCGACCCCGACGGCACCGGCCTTGGCCTCGCCATCTCCCGCGAGATCGCCGAAGCCCACGGCGGCAGCCTGCGCGTGGAGGACTCCCCCCGAGGCGCCCGCTTCGTCCTGCGCCTGACCCCGACCCGCGTCGAGCCCTCAGTGGTCTCGACCCCGCTTGCCAGTTAGGTAAGGCAAAGCTAAGTTGCAGGGAGCCCAACCCCGACCGGAGGCCCCCAAATGACCGCCCACCCCACCAACCCACCCCACAACCCCCCAAAGGAGCCCTCCACCTCCCCGCCCCCCACCCTCCGCCCCACCACACCACACCACCCGCCCGCCGCCACGTCCGTCCTCAGGACCTCCGCCGTCCTCGACGGACCCACGGCCCGGCCCAGCACGAACCAGCCTCCCAACGGCCAGGGTGCTGTTTCCGGCGAGGTCGACGTCCTGGACGGGCACGCGGCCCGGTTGTCGGGCGGTCAGGGCGTTGGCTCCGGCGCGGGTGAGGTCCTGGACGAGTGCCCCGAGGGGTCGGGTACGGGCCGGTTCTCCGGCGGGCATGAGGCTGATTCCGGCGGAGGTGGCATTCCGAACGGGCACCCGGTGCAGTCCGGCGTGGACTCCCGGTCCGGCGTGGAGCCCCGGTCCGGTGCGGGCCGGTCTTCCGGCGGTCAGGGTGCTGGTTCTGGTGGGGGTGAGGCCCTGGACGGGCGCGCCGACGGGTTGGGTGCGGGCCGGTTGTCCGGCGGGCATGAGGCTGACTCCGGCGCGGGTGACATCCCGGACGGGCACGCGGGCCGGTTCGGTGCGGAGTCGCGGTCCGGCGCGGGTCGGTTCTCTGGTGAGCAGGGGATTGACTCCGGGGCGGACGCCCTCATGGCCGGGCATGATGCGCACCTCGGGGTGGATGACGTGCCCGCTTACCGGATTTTCCGGGTATGGGTGGAGCGGGTGGTGCCGCTCGGGGCGAGTTTCGTGCGGGTGACGTTCGGTGGGGACGATCTTTGTTGTTTCGCGGGTGACGGGTTCGACCGGCGGATCAAGCTGGTGTTCCCGGATCGCGACGCCGGCTACTCCTTCTTCCCTGACGGGGAGGACTGGTGGGAGCCGTGGCGTGCTCTGCCGCCCGAGCGGCGCAACCCCGTGCGGACCTACACCGTGCGGGCCGTGCGGCCGGGGCGCCGGGAGCTGGACGTGGACTTCGCGCTGCACGGTGACGGCGGGCCCGCTTCCCGGTGGGCGCGTGAGGCGGCGCCGGGGAGGCCGTTGCTGGTCATCGGGCCGGACTCGCGGTACGGCGAGCCCGGCGTTGGCACGGAGTGGGCGCCGCCGCCGGGGGCGGCGCGCCTGCTGGCCGCGGGGGACGAGACGGCGGCCCCGGCCCTGTCCGCCATCGCCGAGGCCCTGCCCGCGGGCGTGGACGCCCGCATCCTGATCGAGGTGCCCGACCCCGCGGACGCCCTTCCCCTCGACGTGGCACCCGGCGTCCGGGTGACCTGGCTGCCCCGTCACCGGCCCGGCCGTCCCGGTGCGCGGCACGGGGACCTGCTGATCCCCGCCGTCCAGGAGGCCGCCCGCGCTCTGCGCGCCGGGACACCCGCCACCGGCCCTGCCGAGGTGGCCGACCTGCCGCCCCGCCCGGGGGTGGTGGAGGACGAGCCCCTGTGGGAGGTGCCGGAGGAGGCCGCCGCGGATGCCGGCTTCTACGCGTGGCTGGCCGGGGAGGCCGGCGTGGTGAAGATCCTGCGCCGCCACCTGGTGGGTGACCTCGGTGTGGACCGGAAGTCGGTGGCGTTCATGGGGTACTGGCGCCTCGGCCGCCCCGAGATCGACTGACGCGTGCAGGTGCCGGCGTCTCGGCGGTCCCGAGGTCGGCCGGCGCGTGGGGGCGTCTCGGCTGTCCCGAGATCGGCTGACGCGCGATGGTGTCGGCGTCTCGGGTGTCCTGGGATCGGCTGACGCGCGATGGTGTCGGCGTCTCGGGTGTCCTGGGATCGGCTGACGCGCGATGGTGTCGGCGTCTCGGGTGTCCTGGGATCGGCTGACGCGCGATGGTGTCGGCGTCTCGGATGTCCTGGGATCGGCCGACGGATGAGCGTGTCGGCGTTTCGGGCATCCCGAGAAGGACTGACGGGTGAAGGTGTCGGGTGCCTCGGTCGGCCCGGGACGATGGTGGGTGAAGTCCGAATAACGGTCGTCATCAGCCGAAATATTTGCATTGGCCGTCGTGAAGCGGCCTTCTCCCAAGGGTATGGCCGGAATCAAGTCGTTCCCCGAGGACGTCGGAAAGGCGGTGAGGTCATGACCAGACCGACCGGCCTGGACACGCATCCCGACATCGTCGAGATGCGGGCCAAGTACGAGCGGGCGAGCTGTAGCAAGTTCGCGCAGGCGATCGACGGGCTCACGCTCCTCGCGGGGTTGTACCTCGCGATCTCGCCCTGGGTGGCGGGGTTCTTCGGCCTGCCGCGGATCACGGTGAGCAACCTGGTCACCGGGCTGTTCCTCGCGGCGCTCGGCGTGGGGTTCGCCTCGGCGTACGGCCGCACGTACGGGCTGACGTGGCTCGCCCCGGTGCTCGGGGTGTGGACCATCCTGTCGCCCTGGATCCTGCGGTCGGCGACCACCTCGACGGTGTGGAACAACGTCGTGACCGGGGTCGTCATCCTGCTGCTCGGCCTCGGCGCCATGGCGGTGGGCAGCCGCCCGATGAGGATGCCCATGCGGTGACACCTCCGCGCGATCGGTTAGTCGGCCGCTGGACGGGGCACGCGGGCGGTACAGCCTGAAGGAAGGTACGCCATGACAAGCCTCAAGGAACGGGAGACCGCGGCGAACGCGTACTCATCGCTCAGCACCGCCGAACTCGTCAAGCAGCTCTCGGAAGACGTGTCGCGGCTCGTCCGCGACGAGTTCCGGCTCGCGGCGCTGGAGTTGTCCCGCAAGGGGAAGCGGGCCGGCGTCGGCGCGGGCATGTTCGGCGGCGCGGGAGTGCTCGCCCTGTACGGCGGCGGCGCGCTGGTGGCCGCCGTCATCCTCGCCCTGGCGCTGGTGATGCCGGGCTGGCTCGCGGCGGTGATCGTCGGCGTCGCCCTGCTGGTCCTGGCCGGCCTGCTCGGGTTCGGCGGCAAGCGCCAGGTGTCCAAGGCCACGCCGCCACTCCCCAAGGAGACCATCGACAGCATCAAGGCGGATCTGGACGCCGTCAGGCAGGGGGCACACCGATGACCGAGATCGACCCCGTGGGCACGCCGTACCGCCCCACCGCCGGCGAGGTGGGCCTCCACCGCCAGGAGCCCGGCACAGCGACCCCCGAGTCCGCGGGCCCGTCCCTGAACTTCCCCCGCACCCAGGCCCCCCACAAGCCGTACGTCAAGCCCGTGGTGAGCCACGGCCCCGGCGGCGACCCGCTGGCCGGTCTGTCCGGCCCCGTCGCCTCCGCCGAGACCCGCCCCCAGACGGCGGGCGTGACCGGTGAGACGACGCGCCGCGCCCCCCGCTCGGAGGAGCAACGCCTCCGTGAGGAGATCGCCCAGACCCGCGAGGACCTCGGCCGCACGGTGGAGGCCCTGGCCGGCAAGGCCGACATCAAGGCCCGCGCCCGCGACAAGCTCACGCGCGCCCGCGCGAGGATGGTCCCCGCACGCACCCGGGACACCGGCCGGACGTCCACCGCGCGCCGCGGCGCCGAGGTGGCCGAACGCCTGCGCGGCGGCCCCGTCACCACCCGCCGCCTCGGCGGCCGCCGAGTGGACGCCGCCACCTACGAGAACGCCGGCACCATCGCCGACCGCATCCTCACCCAGGCCGCCCGCCACCCACTGGCCCTCATCGCCGCCGGCGCCACCACCATGGCCGCCGCGGCCTGGACCACCTGGTCCCGCCGCACCCCACCCCACTACCGCCGCCGCCGCTGACCGCCGGCGAACGGGAACACCCGCCGGAGACCACCACCTCCGGTGCGCCAGGGACTGAGACCGGGCACACCGGGGGGTGGGCACCCGGTGGACCAGGAGATCAGCTCCTGGTCGTCCGGGGATCACCCCTGGTCGCCCGGCATCGCCCGGGTGGGGACAGGGGACAGACCGGGCGGGCCGGTGGTCACGACTGGTGGGCCGGTGGATCGGCCGGGGATCACGCCCCGTAGGCCAGGGGACAGACCGGAACGGCCAGGGATCGTCGCCGGTGAGCCAGGGGCTCACCCCGGGCTTGCCTGGGGGGACACCCGGTGGACCAGGAGATCACATCGGGTGGTTCAGTCCCCGGTGGGCCGGGGGACGGACCCGGACGGGTGGGGGGCTCAGACCCCGGCAGGCCGGGGATGGCACCTGGTGGACCAGGAGATCACGTCGTTCAGGAGGTCGCCCCCGGTGGGCCGGGGGACGGACCCGGACGGGCTGGGGGCTCAGACCCGGGCAGGCCGGGGGCGGCTGGTGGTTCAGGCGGTCGTCCCTGGGGGCGGATCCGGGTGGGCCGGGGGGAGCAGACTGGTGTGCCGGGGGGTCACAGCAGGTGGGCCAGGAGCATGCCGCAGGCGCCTGCGGTGAGGCCGGCGGTTATGTTGGCCGTGACGTTGAGGACAGGGAGCAGGCGGGTGCCGGTCTCGGCCAGGCGCAGGGTTTCGTAGCCGAAGGTGGAGTAGGTGGTGAGGGCGCCGCAGAAGCCGGTGCCGGCTGTCGCCATGAGGGTGCCGCCGGCGGGGAGTGCGGCCAGGAAACCCAGGAGGGCCGAGCCCACGACGTTCACCACCAGGGTGCCCCATGGGAAGACCGATCCGGTGCGCGCCTGTACGGCGCGGTCGGCGAGGTACCTCGCGGGGGCGCCGGCGGCGGCGCCGGCCGCGACCAGGAGCACCGTGGCGGTGCTCACGGGCCCTCCGCCTCCCGGCCGGCGTGGCGGACCACCTCCACCGGGTCTAGCAGGACCAGGCCTTCGGTGACCAGTTCGTCCAGCCGGGGCAGGAAGGCCCTGATGCGCTCCTCGGTGTCGATCAGCACGACCGCCACGGGCAGGTCCTCCGACAGGGACAGGATGCGGGTGGTGTGGATGCGCGACGACGCGCCGTACCCCTCGATGCCCCTGAGCACGGTGGCGCCCGCGAGCCCGTCCTCCTGGGCCCTGCGCACGATCTCGTGGTAGAGCGGGCGGTGGTGCCACTGGTCGCTCTCGCCGATCAGGACGGTCAGGCGGGTGGCGGGGCCTTCGAGCTTCATGGCGATCCCTTCCGGCGGGACGTCCGGGCGACGGCCGCGCGGGTGGCCGCCGCGCCCGCGTACACCGCGGCGAGTGCCGCCGCGGCGGTGCCCGCGAGGTAAGCCACCGCGGTGACCGGGGCGCCCGCGCCGAAGGTGCGGCCGATGTCCACGACGTACCCGGAGAACGTGGTGAAACCACCGAGCACCCCGACGCCGAGGAAGGGACGCGCGAGGGGGTGCGGGCGGGTCGCCTCGGTGATCACCACCATCAGGACCCCGATCAGCAGGCACCCCGACACGTTGACGGCGAAGGTCGCCCAGGGGAAGCCGCCCGGGCGCACAGGGAACGCCACCCCGAGCCCGTAGCGTGCCAGGCTCCCGGCGACGCCCCCGGCCGAGACCGCCGCGACGGTGCTCCACGGGGGGCGCCCCGTGGCGGCGGGCATCTCAGTCGACCTCGGCGCTGCCGCTGACCCGGAGCTTGCGGCGGGCACGTTCGTAGAAGGTGGTGGTGCCGAGGCGGACCACGCGCCCGGCGCCGCGGACGGCGTTGACGGTGACCCGGTCGCCCGCCGTCAGCCGGCTCGCGACGCTGCCGTCCACCTCCACGGCGAGCTCCCCGCTGGCGGGCAGGAGCTCCAGGACGACCTCTTCGTCGGCCGAGAGCACCAGCGCCCGGTTGAACGACGAGTGGGCCGCCGCGGGCACCACCAGGAAACCCTCGACGAGCGGGGAAACGATGGGGCCCCCGGCGGAGAAGTTGTAGGCGGTGGAGCCCGTGGACGTCGCGACGATCACCGCGTCGGAGGCGTAGCGGACGAACGGGTGGCCCTCCACCGAGATGCCGACCGCGGACATCCGGTCGCCGGGCGTGCGGACCAGCGCGATGTCGTTGAACGCGGTGACGGTGTGCCCGCCGGGCAGCGCGGCCTGCACCGCCATGCGCGGCTCGACGGTGAACCGGTGGTTGTCGATGGCCGACAACGCCGGGGGAAGGTCCTCGACGTCGATCTCGGCGAGGAACCCCAGCTTGCCGAGGTTCACCCCGAGCACCGGGGTGGTGCGGCCGGACACCAGGCGCATGGTGCGCAGCATGGTGCCGTCCCCGCCCAGGCTGACCAGCAGGTCGGCCCGCTCCACCAGGCTCGCGGAGTCGACGGCCACCGCGCTGCAGTGGATGCGGCCCACCTCGTCGGGCAGGCCGAGCACCGTGCCGCCCCGGGTGGCGGCCCACTCCACGATCGTGTCGATGGCCTCTTTGGAGTCCCGCTGCGGGTGCAGGACCAGCCCCACGGTCTTGACCATGCCCATGACGCCCACTGTACGGCGCGCCGCCCTCTGCTCCCGCGTGCCGCGGGCCCGCCGCGGGCCCCGCCGTGGCAGGGTGGGAGAGGCACTGTTCCCCCGCGCGCCCGCTCCCGCTGGACGTGACAACGCAGCCGGGGAGCCGGGAATCTGTAGTCACCACTATCTTCTGCCCCCACCGGTATATGGTCCTGACACGCGAATCGGTGTCCGGGTGCGGCCAGTGGTTGGGTGCCGCGCTGGTAGCTGCGGATAAAGGTGCCTGGTGCCCGATTCTGCGCATACTTACGATGCGGGGCCCGTCAATGCGTCATGCTGTTCCACGCGTAGGAACCGACCGTTGGCGGGTATATTCTTGGGGAGTCAAACTATGCTCCCGAAAGGAGTGGAGATGGCGACACAGATCCAGACGCTTCTCATCGACGACCTCGAAGGCGGTGAAGCAAAAGAGACGGTCCAGTTCGCGATTGACGGGACCAGCTACGAGATCGACCTGAACGACAAAAACGCCAGGAATCTGCGGGAGGCCCTTTCGCCTTTCGTGTCCAGCGCCCGCAAGGCCGATCACGGCCAGGCCCGCGGCCGTAAGCGCGGCGCCGCCCAGCGTCCGGCTCGTGACAAAAGCTCCGAGATCCGGGCATGGGCCAAGGCCCACGGCCTCAACGTCAGCGAGCGAGGCAGGATCGCCTCCCACATCGTCGCCCAGTACGAAGCAGCGCAGTGAATGATTAACCCGTCCCGCCTGGATTAGTCGCCCCGGCGAGCACGAGCGTCTCTTGGGCCCGCCCTGGCGGGCCGCTCTCGTAGAGGCTGTGCTCGCATCGGGGAAGCCGGCGGGACGGGACGGGGCCCTCCCTGGCCCGCACGCGTCGTTCTGGCCTGCACTGATCCTCGCTCTCCCGGCGAGGATGGCCGCGGTGGCGTGGTTCGGGTGACTAGTGCTGACTTCAGGGAATTTGTTAGCTTGACCCCTATTCATTGCTCCATCCAGGGGTTAGCCGTCACGGCGGTCCTCTCGGCGGAGCCCGGGAAATCACGGCGCCATCGCCTCATCATCGGCATGTGATTCCGGTGATTGGGGCCCTCCCGCGCCGAGCCCGGCGTGGTTGGCGCGGGCTTCTGCGGGGTGCCCCGTGCCCGGTCAGGGTGTATGCGCGAAGTTCCGGGGCCGTCAATGCGTAAAACGGTGCGGCCGGGACGTGGCCGCGGCGGCGCCGTCCGCGCTATTATCCGCCCCCAGGGTCTCACGCGTCGCCGGCGCCCCGCCCCCCGCCGGCCCGCCCGCGCCGCCGGGCACGCCCCCGGCCGCCAATGTAATGGCCACGGCCGGGCGCGAAACTTCCAGCGAATTCGCAGGTTCGGGCCCAATCAACGCCCCGCCGCGCCGCCCGCCGTCCGTCCGCCCATTCGGGCCCCCTCGCGGAGCCGTCCAATGCCGGTTAGTCGTGGCCGGATAAGGCAATCTCCGAGGTGCGATCGTTTTCCGGCCTTCTCCGACGTTCTGTAGGCGGAATGCGGAGGGAAGCTTTTTGTCACCTTCTGTAAGCATCGTATGGCGCAATGTCGTGATTTCTTGCGCCCGCGAGAGGGCAGAGGGCGGCAGGGGAAGGCAGAAGGGGTGGGGGCCTCCGCCCGGCGGCTCAGATGGTGATCCACTCCGTGACCAGCGTGAGATCGCCGACCCGGCAGCGGAGGCTGAACGGCCCCGGGGCCACGTGATCGCAGGCGAAACGCCCCATCGCGTCGGCCGTCACGGTGACCGGCCGCCGCCCGCGCACCTCCACCTCCGCCGCGCCCGGCGGGATCAGCTGCCCGACGACGCGGGCCCCGGCGCCGGACACCGTGATCTCCACGTCCACCCCGGCCTCCCCGGTGTGGAAGGCCGCCACGCGCGGCCCGTCGTCCCCGCGCACCGTCCCCGCGCCGGCCAGCGAGTCGAACGCGAGCGCGGCCAGCTCGTCGTCCACGGCGCGCATCGTGAAGGCCTCCACGGCGGCCTGCAGCACCTCGGGCGGCACCGGGTCGAGGACCGCCGCCGCCTCCCGCAGCTCCCGCTCCAGCGCGTCGTCCACCGCGCCCCCGGCCCCGCCCCCCGGCGGGGGCCCGCCGTCGTCCCGCCCGCCCGGCCCGGCGCCGCGGGAGGTCACGACTCGCCCCGCTCGGAGAGCAGGGCACGCAGGCGCCGAAGGCAGCGCAGCCGGGTGGGACCGATGCTCCCCACCGGGACGCCGAGCGCCGCGGACACCTCTTGGTAGGCCGGTGGGGGCGTGGCCATGAGCACACGCAGCAGCCGCCGGCACGCCTCGCTCAGCTCCCCGAACGCCGCCCACAGCCGCCGGACCCGCTCGGCGTGGGTGGCCGCCTCCTCCGCCTCGAGCACCGCCTCCTCGGGCGTGCCCCCGGCGGAGGGACCGTCGAGCAGCCACGGATCGCCGACGGGCGACTCCCTGCGGGCCGCCCTGATGACCTTCAGGGACTCGTGCCGCGCCGTGCTCGCCAGCCACGACCCGACCTTCTCCGGCTCCCGGATGCGGGTGAGGTGCTGCGCGAGACGGAACCACGTCGTCTGGAACACCTCGTGGGCGTCGGCGTCCGACAGCCCGTGGGCGCGCACGACCGACCACACCAGCGGGGCGAGCCGCTCGACGAGAGCCTTCCAGGCGGCGGCGTCACCTTCGGCCGCGGCGCGGAAGAGGGCGCCGGTCGCGTCACGGTCCACGCGGGCGATCCTTACGGTGGGGATCATCATCGTACGCCGTGCGCCTCCCGCGCGGACGCCTCGGCGGGCCCGCGCGGGTCGTCCGATCACGGCCGCGGCGCCGCCGTCACCGGGGCAGGGTGCCAGCCAGGAGGCCGCAACGCGCGGACGGGCACGCCGCGCACCGTCGCGCGGTATCCGCCGCTCCTGATCAGGTCCTTCGCGGCGGTCCTCGGGTTCCACTCCCCGGTCGCCACCATGTGGTTGGCGATCATGGCGGCGACGATCGGAGTGGAGAACGACGTGCCGCTCCACTTGGCCCTGCCGGTGAAGGACGCCGTGCTCGGCGCCCGGTCCGGCTCGCTCAGCACGCCGACCCTGGCAGGGAAGCCGCAGGTGCAGTCGTACAGGAAAGGGTCCTCGTAGGAGGCCAGGTAGCGGCAGCGCTCGAAGGTCGAGTGCTGGTACCTGTACGGCTGCGGGCCGTCCGCGCCGAGGAACGCGCCCACGAGCCGCTCCCCGGGCGCGTACACCCGCACCCACTCGCCGTAGTCGGTGAAGCACGCGCCCTGTTCGCCGTCGACGCGCAGCGCCCCCACCGACACCACCCCGTCGTTCTCCGCGGGGTACCGCGCGGACGCCGCCGGCCAGAAAGGGGCGTCACTGCCGTTGTTGCCCGACGCCGCCACCAGCAGGGTGCCGGGGTGCTCCTTCAGGGCGTCCAGGAACCACTCCATGCCCATGAGCGGCGTGAACAGGCCGTTCGCCGCGCCTGCGGACAGGCTGATGATGGTGGGCCAGCCCGGGGCCAGCGCCTCCGTCAGCCGCTCGGTGAACTGGTCCTCCATCATGCAGCCGGCCCGGCTCATCTTGTTGGACACGGTGACCCGCGTGTGCGGCGCGATGGCCTGGATCAGCCCGGCGATGAACGTGCCGTGCCCCACGTACTCGCGGACGAACCCCTTCGGGTCGTGGGTGGGAGGGACCCGCGTGCCGCTCCCGCCGACGCCGGGAAGCCCGGGAAGATCGGGGATGAGCGGCGAGACACGGATCGGGGGCTTGGCCCGCGGGTCGACCTCGTCGGCCGGGGCGGGCGGTACGACGCCCGTCATCCACGGGTGCTGCGTGTGCAGGTCCTTCACGATGCCCGTATCGACCACGAGGATCGTCACCGGTGGCCGGTCGCCGTTCGCCGGCCCGTCCGGGACCAACTGCCGCGCGGGGTGGAACTGCTCCGAGGTCGCGTCCGGCTCGTCCGCCGGGCAGGAGTTCACCCCGCCCGGCGTGATGGTGATCAGGTGGTTCTTGCCCGCCATCTGCTTACCCGCCCGCCCCTCCAGGCGCTCCAGGTCCCGCAGCGCGCCGACGACTCCGCCGTCGGGCGCGGCGGTGTCCGGCGAGGCGACCGGGATCCGCAGCAGGCCGGAGGCCGGGCGGGAGCCGGGGAGCATCACCGGGGCCGCCCGCCGGTTGCCGGTGGCGTTGAGCTCGTCCACCACCAGGTGGGCCTCCTCGGCGCGGCACAGGATGTGCCCGCTCTCGAAGGCGTAGAAGGGGATCTCGCCGGGTGGGCCGCCGACGAGCGGCGTGTGGTCCATGGCCTCTGAGATCAGCTTGAGCTGCTCCTGGAATCGGTCGGGCGCCATCTGGGGCTCCTCCGTGCGTGGTCGTCGTCCGTCTTCGCCGATGTAGAGCCGGACGAGGTCGGACTGATACAGCGTGGACGCCCCGAGACCCCACGTTTAACATCTGGACCGTGGAGGGGGGAAGCACCCCGGGCGATCCCAGGCCGCCCGGGCCGGAAGACCTGCTGTCCCTGGTGTTCGCGCGCCCCCGCGAGGCGGTGGACGCCGCGCGGGCCCTGCTGGCCGCGCCGGGCCCGCCGTACGTCGCCTCCGTCGCGCACCAGGTGATCGGCATCTGGGAGCGCGACTTCGGCGACCTCACCGTCGCGCTCGGCCACCTGCGCCGCGCCCGCGCGCTGGCCCGCCGCTCCGGCTCCCCGGACCGCGAGGCCGACGCGCTCGCCGCGCTCGGCGTCGCCGTCGTGCACGCCGGGCACACCGGCCGGGGGCTCGCCCACCTGAACGCCGGGGTGACGCGGGGCGGCGGCCTCACCTCGGCCCGGGTGCGGTTCCGGCGGGCCAGGATCCTGTGGGTGCTCGGGCGGCACCGCGAGGCGCTGGACGACCTGCGGCCCGCGATCCCGGTGCTGCGCGAGGCGGGCGACACGATCTGGACGGCACGCGCGCTCACCCTGCGCGGCCTGATCCACCTGTCCTCCGGCTCCACCGAGCACGCCGACCTCGACTTCGCCGCCGCCGAGCAGTTGTGGGAACGCACCGACCAGGACCACGACCGGGGTGTCGCGGTGTGGAACCGCGGCGTGGCGGCTTTCCTGTCCGGCGACCTGCCCGCCGCGCTGCGCCACTACGACGAGGCGGCCCGCCGGTTCGACGCCCTCGGCACCCCCGGGTACGGCCTGATCCTCGACCGGTGCTTCGCGCTGCTCGCCGCCGGGCTCGCCGAGGAGGCCCAGCACGAGGCGGACCGGGCGGCGGCCCTGCTGGAGCGCACCCGAGGACAGAGCACCACCAGGGCCGAGCTGCTGCTCGTGGCCGCGCGGGCCGCGATGGCGGCGCACGACCCCGCCGCCGCGAGCGCCCGCGCGCTCCTCGCGAGCCGGCTGTTCGTCAGCCAGCGCCGCGACTGGTGGGAGGCCCACGCCCGGCTGGTGCTGTGCCAGGCCCGCCACGCCGCGGGCCGGCCGCGGGGCCGCGAGGTGCGCGACGCCGCCGCGCTCGCCGTCCGTCTCAGGGAGCTCGGGTCGCCGGAGGCCGTGCAGGCGTCCCTGCTGGCCGGGCGGCTGGCTCTCGCCCTCGGCTGGGCCGAGGACGCGGCCCGCCACCTGGCCGAGGCCGCCGGCGGCCGGCACCGCGGCCCGGCCCAGGCCCGGGTGGCCGGGTGGCTGGCGCACGCCCTGCGCGCGGACGCCGCCGGGCACCGCCCCGCCGTGTTCGCCGCCTGCCGCCGCGGCCTGGACGTGCTGGACGAGCACCGGCTCACCCTCGGCGCCGCCGAGCTGCGCGCCCGCGCCACCGCCCAGGGCGCGGAGCTGGCCGCGCTCGCCCAGCGGGCGGCCCTCGCGTCCGGCGACCCGCGCCGGCTGCTGGCGTGGAGCGAGCGGTGGCGGGCCACCGCGCTGGCCGTGCCGCCGACCCGCCCGCCCGACGACCCGGGGCTGCTGCGCGACACCGCCGCCTACCGCGACGTCACCGGCCGTGTGGAGGCGGCGCGGTCCACCGGCCGTCCCGCGCCGGTGCTTGAGCGCGAGCAGCGGCGGCTGGAGCGCGCCATCCGGGCCCGCACCCTGCGGGCCCGCGGTTCTGGCGCGCGGGCGAGCCGTCCGTTCGACCCCCGGGCGCTGCTGGACCGGCTCGGTGACCGGCGCCTGGTCGAGATCACCGACGTCGGCGGCGTGGCGCACGTGCTGGTGTGCGGCGGGGGACGGGTGCGGGCCTTCAGGGCCGGGCGCACGGCGGACGCCGCCGCCGAGATCGACCACCTGCGCGCCGGGCTGCGGCGGCTGGCGTACCGGGCGGCGGCCGGGTTCGCCGCCGAGCGGCTGGCGGTGGTGGAGGCCGGGGCACGCCGCCTGCAGGAGACGCTGCTCGGCCCCGCCGCCCGCCACCTCGGGCCGGGCCCGGTGGTGATCGTGCCGCCCGGCAGGCTGCACGGGGTGCCGTGGCCGGCGCTCCCGGCGCTGCGCGACCGGGTGGTCGGCGTGTCGCCGTCCGCGGGGGCCTGGCTGCGCGCCGGTGACGTGGCGCCGCCCCCGGGGGCCGGTGCGGCGGGTGTCCCCCCGGCGGGCGGGGCGGGGGTGGTGCTGGTCCGGGGGCCCGGCCTCGCCGGGGGAGGGGCCGAGGTGCCGGCCCTGGCCGCCCGGTACGGCGGCGCGGCCGTGCTCGGCGACGGCGCGGCCACCGTCACCGCCGTGCTCAAGGCCATCGACGGCAGCCTGCTCGCGCACATCGCGGCGCACGGCACGTTCCGCGCCGACAGCCCGATGTTCTCCGCGCTGCGCATGGACGACGGGCGGCTCACCGTGCACGACCTGGAGCGCCTCGGCCGCGCCCCGTACCGCATCGTGCTGTCCGCGTGCGACTCGGGGTGGCTGGAGCCGGTGGGGGCCGACGAGCTGCTCGGCCTCGCCGCCGCGCTGCTGCCGCTCGGCACCGCCGGGATCGCGGCGAGCCTGGTGCCGGTGGACGACGAGGCGGCCGCGGCCCTGTCGGTGGCGCTGCACGACGGCCTGCGCGCCGGCCTCGGCACGGCCGAGGCGCTGCGCGACGCCCGCCGCGCCCTGCCCGGCGACCCCCTGCACCGGGCCACCGGGTGGTCGTTCACCGCCATCGGGGCCGCGTGAGCCGGATGTTCTCAGGAATGCCGATAAATAGGTAATGGGGTACTCATGCGCGGGCGCGGGCGGGTGCCCAGCCTGGTCGGTACATCCGACCAGGGGAGGGACCCATGACGTCCGCCGACTACGAACACGAGCAGGGCCCGCACTGCGCGTTGCCGCCGCAGTCCGTGCCCGTCGAGGCCGCCGCCGTGAGCGGCGTCCGGCTGGACGCACTGATCAACGGGCGGCTCAAGTGGCTGAACGGCACCGTGCTGCACTACTACTTCTTCGACCGCGAGGAGGACGGCTCCACGGTCACCCTGACCGACGGCACCACCGCGTTCGTGTCCTGGGTGGGGGACCAGGTCCAGCGCGCCGCGGTGCGCGCCGCCTTCGATGAATGGAAGAAACTCGGCATCGGGCTGGAGTTCGCCGAGGTCACCGACCGCGCCGAGGCCGAGATCCGTATCGGCTTCATGAAGGGCAACGGCTCGTGGTCCTACCTCGGCCGTGACGCGCTCGGCATCCCGATCGGGGAGCGCACCGTCAACTACGGATGGCGGCTGGACACCCCGCACGGGCGCACCACCGCGCTGCACGAGATCGGGCACGTCATCGGCATGCCGCACGAGCACCAGAGCCCGTTCTCCGGCCTCGTGTGGGACGAGGAGGCGGTCTACCGGGAGTTCTCAGGGCCGCCGAACAACTGGCCCCGCCCGAAGATCTTCCACAACGTGCTCCGCAAGCTGGACGCCTCCGAGGTGGACGGTTCCCCGTTCGACTGGCGGTCCGTGATGGAGTACGCTTTCGGACCCGGCCTGATCCTGGAGCCCGAGGAGTTCCGCCGGGGCCTGTTCCCGCCGGGTGGTCTCTCCGGCACCGACGAGGAGTTCGCCCGCTACTGGTACCCCGGCCTGCCGCCCGCCGGGCCGCCGAAGTTGTCGCCGTTCACCTCGGTGCCGCTCGGCCTCGCGCCGGGGGAGCAGGCCGACTACCTCATCGTGCCCGAGGGCACCCGCGACTACACCGTGGCCACGTTCGGCGAGAGCGACACCGTGCTCGGCCTGTTCGAGGAGATCGACGGCGAGCCTCGCTACGTGCGGGCCGACGACGACGCCGGGACCGAGCGCAACTCCACGGTGACCGCGCGGCTGGTCAAGGGACGCCGCTACGTGGCCCGGGTGCGGCTGTACTCCACGAGGGGGTCGGGTCAGACGGCGATCATGTACTGGTGACGGCGCGCCGGGCCGGCGGTCAGGGGTGCGTCAACTCCTCCCCAAGTGCGCGGCCCCCGAGGTAACCCCAGGTGGGGATGGGTAGCCATGGAGCAGTCGTCCATCGACGGGGGAGAGGGCAATGAGACGTGGAGTTGTCGGGGCGATGCTGCTCGGGGGCGGCGTCGGCGCGATGCGCTGGTTCTCCGCGCGGCGCACCCGGATCAGGGCCGGCCGTGAGGCGTCCCGCTGGCTGGCCGTGACCATCTACCGGCGGCCCGAGGAGGTCGTCCCTGACGGGCGGCTGCCCGAGCCGCTGGCCCGGCTCGGCGACACCATCGAGGTGCAGGTGCGCGAGGCGCCCGGCGACCGGGGCACCGAGCTCGCCGCCCGCCCGCTCAGCCCGGCGCCCACCGGGGTCGACCAGGTGCTCGCCCGCCTCGGCGGGCAGGACCCGCGCCAGGTCGTGCGCCGCGCGCTGCGCGAGTCCAAGTGCCTGATCGAGACCGGCGAGGTGCTGCGGCCCGAGCCGTTCCGTCCGCGGCCCGTTCCGGTGGGCCGGGCGACGGAGGCGGCGTTCGAGCGCGCGGGCGGGGAGGGACGGCGGTGAGGGCGCTGTGCTGGCAGGGCGTCAACGAGCTGTCGGTCGAGCGGGTGCCCGACCCGCGGATCGTCAACGCGCAGGACGCGATCGTCAAGGTCAGGCTCACCACCACGTGCGGTTCCGACCTGGATCTGCTCGGCGGGTACATCCCGGCCATGCGCGCCGGGGACGTCATCGGGCACGAGTTCCTCGGCGAGATCGTCGAGGTCGGGTCGGAGGTCCGCAGGCACCGGGTGGGGGACCGGGTGGTGGTGTCCTCGATCATCGGCTGCGGGCGGTGCTGGCAGTGCGAGCACGGCATGTGGTCGCTGTGCGAGAACAGCAACCTCAAGCCCGCCATCACCGAGACCGCCTGGGGCGGGGACACGGCCGGCATCTTCGGCCACTCGCACGCCATGGGCGGCTACCGGGGCAGCCACGCCGAGTACGTCCGTGTGCCGTTCGCCGACCACGGGGCCTTCACCGTGCCCGACGGCGTGGACGACATGAACGCGCTGTTCGCCTCGGACGCCGCGCCCTCCGGGTGGATGGGGGCCGAGCTCGGCGGGGTGCGGCCCGGTGACGTGGTGGCGGTGTGGGGCTGCGGCGCGGTCGGCCAGATGGCGGCCTGCGCGGCGGTGCTGCTCGGCGCCGACCGGGTCATCGCCGTCGACCGGCTGCCCGAGCGCATGGCCATGGCCGAGCAGCAGATCGGGATCGAGACGATCGACTGCTCGCGCACCGACGTCGTCGCCGAGCTGAAGGAACGCACCGGCGGCCGGGGTCCTGACGTGTGCATCGAGGCGGTGGGCATGCAGGCGCACGCCCCCGGCCTGTACGGCAAGGTGAAGAAGCGGGCCGTGATGGGGGAGCGGCCGACGGCCGTGCGGGAGGCGATCTACGCGTGCCGCAAGGGCGGGTCGGTGTTCGTCCTCGGGGCGTTCGCCGGGACGGTGGACCGGTTCCCGCTCGGCGCGATGATGAACAAGGGGCTCACCGTGCGCGGCGCCCAGCAGCACGGGCAGCGGTTCATCCCGCGCCTGCTGGACCTCATCGACCGCGGCGAGCTGCGCACCAGCCACCTGGCGACGCACACCATGCCGCTGACCGAGGCCCCGCGGGGGTACGACATGTTCAAGAACAAGAAGGACGGCTGCGTGCGGGCCGTCTTCCGGCCCTGGGCCTGACCGGCGCGGCGGCCCCGTCGCCGGGGGCCGCCGCGGCCGCGCGTCCTCAGCGCGGCGGGTCGATCCCGTGGCGGCGCAGCAGGCCGCGGGTGGCCTCCAGCTCCTCCTGGAGGGCCCGGACCTGTTGCTCCAGCTCCAGGATGCGGCGGATCGCGATCAGCGTCATGCCCTCGTCCGACAGCTCGGCGACGTACTGCACGAGCCCGATGTCGGCCCGCGAGTAGCGGCGCTGCCCACCCGGGGAGCGGTGCGGGCGTACCACCTCGAACTCGTCGAGACGGCGCAGGAAGGCCTGCTGCAGGCGGAGCATGTCGGCGACCTGGCCGAGGGAGTACAACGGCGCGTAGTGGTCGTCGATCGGCAGCCGGGCCATGCGTCCCTCCATGTGACGGCGGGCCGGCGCCCCCCCGTGCGGGGCGGCGCCGGCCCGGTGCGTGCGCCGAGGGCGTCCCGTCAGGCGCGGATCGCCTTGGGGTCGCCGCCGCGCTGGATCTCGACCTTGCGCGGCTTGGCCTTCTCCAGAACCGGGATGCGGATCTGCAGGACACCATTGTGGTACGCCGCGTCGATGCGCTCGCTGTCGAGGTGCTCGGAGAGGTAGACCCGGCGGGTGAACGTGCCCATGACGCGCTCGCGCACGAACACGCGGTCGTCCTCGGCGAGCTCCTCCTCGCGGCGGGCGCTGACCGACAGCACACCGCGGTCCACGGTCACCTCGATGGAGTCGGGGTCGATGCCCGGCAGGTCGAAGCGGAGCAGGACGTCGTCCTTGCGCCGCACGCCGTCCAGCGGCATGACGCCGTTCCTGGCGCCCTCGCCCCAGGTGAGGGCCTGGCGGGTCAGCCGGTCGAACTGCCGCTCGAACTCCTGGACGAAGGGGTCGATCGACGTGAGCAGCATCTTCGGAACCTCCTCGCTGATCTATGTCCTTGCTCTGGTGTGCCGGCTAAAAGCTCCAACTGCAGTTGTAGGTTAACTCTTCCTGTGCTCGTATGCAACTCGCCTTTCTGGTAGGAGGGAATGTCGAGGACGGCGCGGGCGGGGAATGGTCGTGGGTGAGGCCCCGGCCAGGAGGTGATCGCGATGCGCGTCGGCGACGTGATGGGAAAGGTCGCCATCGCGGTCGCGTGGGACACGTCGTTCGCGGACCTGGTGGAGACGATGCGCCGCTTCAAGATCGGCGCGCTCGCCGTGGTCGACCGCGAGCGCCGTCCCGTCGGGGTGGTGTCCGCCGACGACCTGCTGCTGCGGGAGATCGGCCCCCGCGAGGACGTCCCGCACCCCCGCGGCCTGCGTGAGGAGCAGGGGCAGCCGGCGTCCCGCACGGCGTCCGGCGTCATGACCACCCCCGCGATCACCGTCACCGCCGGCACCGGCGTGCGGGAGGCGGCCCAGATCATGCACGACCACGGCGTCAGGCAGCTCCCCGTGGTGGACGCCGAGACCGGCCGTATCGTCGGCACCGTCCACCAGGCCGACCTCCTCAAGGTCTTCCCCCGCTCACCCGCGGAGCTGGCCACCGAGATCGCCGTGGTGATCCGCCGGTCCGGCGTGCTGCCCGCGGCCCTGTCCACCGTGCTCGACGACGGCACGGTGACCCTGACCGGCCACGTCCCCCGCCGCTCCCAGACGGTCCGCATCACCGAGGGCGTCCGCGCCCTGGACGGTGTCATCGAGGTCCACCCGCGCCTGACCTACGAACACGATGACTTGTCCGCGACGCCCCACCGGTCGTCATCTGGGCGCCGCTGGGCATAATCCCTGGTGAAGGGGGATGCCGTGCACGGGCAGATCGTGGTCGGAGTGGACGGGTCACCGTCCGCGGTGGCAGCCGTGGACTGGGCGGCCGACGCCGCCGCCCGCGGCGACGCCCGGCTGAAGATCGTGCACGTCCGCGAGCCGTGGTCCTACGATTTCCCCCTCAAACCGGCCCCGGCGTCCCGCGACAGCCACGTGTCGTACTGGCGCGCCGCCCTGGCCGCCGCCGCCGACCGGGTGCGTGCCCGCACCCCCGGCGTGGACGTGAGCGTCGCACTGATCACCGGCGCCGTGACAGAACGCCTCACCACCGAGACCGAGTACGCCGACGAACTGGTCCTCGGCAGCGAGGGCCGCGGCGGCCTGGCCGCGTTGTTCCTGGGCTCGGTGGGCCGCGCCGTCGCCTGCCGCGCCCACGCCCCCGTGGTGGTGGTCCGCAGCCTTCCCGCCACCGGACACGGCCGGATCGTCGTGGGCTTCGACGGATCCCCCGCCTCGGAGGCCGCCCTGACCTACGCCGCCACCGAGGCCCGCCTCCGTGACGCGACCCTCCGTGTCATCCACGTCCGCGCCGCACTTCCCCTGAGGCCCTCCCTTTCCCCCACCGCCACCGAGGCCCTGCAGGCCCTGCTGACCCCGTGGCGCACCGCCCACCCCGGCCTCCAGATCACCGCCAGATCCCTGAGAGGCCACCCCGCCCTCACCCTCATCCAGGCCTCCCACCAGGCCGACCTCCTGGTGATCGGCTCCCACACCAAAGCCCGCCCCGCCCACCTGGGCTCCGTGGCCCACCACACCCTCCACCACTCCCACTGCCCCGTCGCCATCGTCCCCCCCGCACCCTGACCCGGCCCGCGGTCCGGACACCCGGACGCGGACACAAGGGAGGGGCGCGCCGGGGCAGCCGTCCGTCCATCTCTCCGAGAAGGCCGTGGACCCGACCGGCGAGGCTTGCTCCGATCTCGATGTTCGCGTCACGCCGGTGCGGCGCGGGGACGGCGGCGTCGGACGCGCCGACGACCACCGCGTCCCGCCCCGTACGGCGGCGTCGGACGCGCCGACGACCACCGCGTCCCGCCCCGTACGGGCGAAGGTCGCGGCCACCGAGGGCGGTCCGTCCGCCATGGCCGAGAAGTCGATCAGCACTGGGGTCGGGAGGCGTGTCGTGAGACTCGCCCTGGTACTCCGCGGACCGCGCGCCGCGCCGAGACCGGACCGGTCGCCGTCCCGCACCACATGTGCGGGCTCCAGGTCGGGTGCCGGCTGGGGTGAGCCGGGTCAGGTGGGGTGGCCGGCCATGTGGGCCACGTCTTCGGCGGCGTCGCCGGAGAGTTTGGCGGAGAGGTCGGCCAGGGCGCGGGCGGCGGCCAGTTCGTCGCCTATCTCGGGGACCGGGTGGTCCACGGGGTTGCGGCGGGCGTGGCCCAGGCTTTCGTGTCGTTGGCCGGTCTCGGTCAGCAGGACGGCTCGGGCCACGGTGCGGTCGTCGTTGTCGTCCTCGGTTATGTGGATCTCCACGACCCACTCCTTGGCTTGCATGACGGCACCTCCTTGTTCTGCTTCCACTCTCTCACCCGGGGGGCGCGGCCGCTCGCAGGGAGGCGGTGACCTGGCCGGGGAGCTCGGTCAGCCGGTGGGCGGGGAGCTCCAGGGGGGTGACGTCCTCCGACCACGGTGCGGTCTCGGCCACGATCGCGCGTGCTTGCCGCTTCGTCAGGGATTCGCGGGCCTTGATCAGGGCCTCGCGCCAGGTGTTGGCGAGTTTTCCATGAGCGTTGTCGAGGATCGCCCGCAGCGCGCGGGCCGGCGCGTCCTTCGGCACGGGCTGCCGCACGGCGTCGATCGTGGTGCCGGTCATGGTGATCTTGTAGACCGCCGCCAGCGGGCCGTCGCCGGTCAGCAGGGCGGGCCAGAGGTCGCGCTCGCCGGCCTCGTGGCCCGCCAGGAGAACGCGGACGTGGGTGGCGCGCGAGGCCAGCAGCAGGCGGGGGACGGCCGGCTCCAGGCCGCGGGGGACGGCCACGGCCACCTGCGCGGGGGCGGAGGCGTAGGGCTTGGCCAGCCACACCGAGAGGCGGACCCTCGGGACGCGGGGAAGGACGTCGCTCGGCCAGTCGCCCACCAGGACCTCGGGGGCGAAGCCGTCGGGGAAGGCGGTGCCGGTCGCCGTGCCGGAGGATTCGACCGACTGGGGGCCGTGGGTGTAGATGGCGGCGGCGAAGCGGTCGGCGCGGGTGGCGGCGGCGGGGCGGGACTTGGTGGTGGGGCGCAGGACGTACAGGTCGGCGGCGGAGCCGATGGCCTCGGCGCCGAAGTAGCGGTTGAAGTCGGGGTACATCGCCTCGCTGACCAGGTTGAGGTCGTGGAGGGCGGACTGGACCTTGTAGGCGAGCATCGGGGTGCGCTCCCCGGCGCCGTACGCCAGGAGGACGCGCGCGGTGCCGATGTCGCGCAGCGACTCCACGGCTCTGGCGGCGAACAGGCCGACCCCTTCCGGCGTGTACGGCGGGTCGGTGATCGCCAGGTCCGCCTGCTCACGGACCGAGGGCGGCAGGCCCAGGCGCAGGTCCGCCCACCGGGTGCGGACCGTCAGGCCCGCCTCGGCGGCGCGGGCGGCGATGTACGCGAGCACGCGCTCGTCGATGTCCACCACCGTCACCTCGGCCTCGGGATGCAGCGTCGCCACGGCGAGCGACGTCAGGTCGTGGTCGCCGACGCACAGCACGCGTGCCCCCGGAAGCCAGAACCGCGTGCCGAGGAGCAGCGCCCGGCGCACCACCGTGTCGGGCGTGGCCGACACGTGGTCCAGCGCCTGCCGCCCGCGCGGCGCCTCGGCGATCAGGGCCGCCATGCGCTTCACCACGTCGCGGTGCCGGTCAAGCAGGTGGCCCACCGGGTCGGCGGGGCCGCCGCCCGGCGGGTCGCTCAGGTCGCGGTACGCCGCCGCACGCTCCGGTGGCAGCCGGAAGCGGTCGCCTGACCGCTCCGGGGCGAGCTCGCGCAGCAGCGCCTCGACACCGCGCCGCGAGGTCGCCGTCGCGCGCACCAGGCCGGCGAGTGTCCACCACGACCCGTCCGACAGCAGCCCGAGCGCCGCGCGCAGCCGCCGCGCGTCCACCCCGGCCTCGGCCAGCAGCTTGCCCACACCCTCGGACTCCACGCGGCAACCCTATCGGCGCCCCCCGGCGACCGTGCGTCACGATCCGCGCCTGTGGACGACGCCGGCCTGGCGTGTCCGGGCACGCGTCGGGGCCCGGCGTGGCTACAATCCCCGGGGCGCGCCACGAAGGGTGCGCGAGCCGTCGCACCGCGTGTCCGGAAGGGTGCGAGGCCGGAGAGCCGGAGGAGCGCGTCCGGGGGCCCAAGGCGCGCGGAAGGCCGGGGGAGAGCGCGAAGGATGCAGGGGGGACGGTCGTGCTGCACGGTGTTGACGTGTCCAACTGGCAGGGGTCGGTGAACTGGGCGGAGCACGCGGGCGACGGGGTCGATTTCGGGTTCGCCAAGGCGAGCGAGGGCACCGGGTTCGTCGACAAGTGGTTCGCGCGCAACTGGGTCGCGATGCGGGAGAACTGGCTCGTCTGCGGGGCGTACCACTTCGGGCACCCCAAGGGCGACGCGGTGGACCAGGCGCGGCACTTCCTCGACGTGGTGGACGCGGCGGGGGGGCTGCGGCGCGGGGACCTGATCGCGCTGGACCTCGAACGGTCGGGGCACCTGCCGCCGGGCGAGGTGTCGGCGTTCGCCCGGCGCTGGTGCAAGGTGATCTCGGTGGTCACCGGGGTGCGTCCGCTCATCTACACGTTCCTGGCCTTCGCCAGGAAGGGGTATTGCCAGGGCCTGCAGGACTACCCGCTGTGGATCGCCGCCCCGAGCCACCCCAAGGGCCGCCCCGTGGTCCCGGCGCCGTGGGAGCGCTGGACCATCCACCAGTACGCGCACGGCTCCACCGACCGCAACGTCTTCCGCGGCACCCGCGCCGAGCTCGCCGCCCTCGGCTACCAGCCCCGGCGCCGTGACGCCTGACGGGCCCTGCCGCGGGGCACCCGGCGGGGTGGCGTGTGGAGATAACCCGAGGCGAATCGGCGGTACCATCGGGCACGATAGTCGGAAAGCCATCCGGGGAAGCCCTTCTAGATCTTGGAGACACCGTGTCCGCCGCCCTCGAAGTACGCATCACCCTCGCCGGAGCCGAGCGTGTGGTGGCGGGCGGCACGACGGCCGGGCAGGCGCTCGAGGCGGACGGCCGCACCGTCATCGCGGCCCGCGTCAACGGGGAGCCGCGCGACCTCGCGACCGAGGTCGCGGAGGGTGACGTCGTCGAGGCCATCGACATCGCCTCGGCCGACGGGCGGTCCATCCTGCGCCACTCCACCGCGCACGTCATGGCCCAGGCCGTGCAGGAGCTGTTCCCCGAGGCCAGGCTCGGCATCGGGCCGCCGGTCGAGAACGGCTTCTACTACGACTTCGACGTCGAGCGGCCGTTCACCCCGGACGATCTCAAGCGGGTCGAGAAGCGCATGCGCGAGATCGTCAAGCAGGGCCAGCTGTTCGCCCGCCGTCCGGTCTCCGACGACGACGCCCGCGTGGAGCTCGCCGCCGAGCCGTACAAGCTGGAGCTGATCGGCCTCAAGGGCGGCGCCGCCGACGAGGAGAGCGTCGAGGTGGGCGGCGGCGAGCTGACCATCTACGACAACCTCGACCCGTCCACCGGGAAGCTGTGCTGGAAGGACCTGTGCCGCGGCCCGCACGTGCCGTCCACCCGGGCCATCCCGGCGTTCAAGCTGATGCGCTCGGGCGGCGCTTACTGGCGGGGCAGCGAGAAGAACCCCCAGCTCCAGCGCATCTACGGCACCGCCTGGGAGTCCCGCGACAAGCAGGACGAGTACCTCCACCTGCTGGAGGAGGCCGAGAAGCGCGACCACCGCAAGCTCGGCACCGAGCTCGACCTGTTCTCCTTCCCCACCGAGCTCGGCTCGGGCCTCGCGGTGTTCCACCCCAAGGGCGGCGTGGTGCGCCGCGTCATGGAGGACTACTCGCGGCGCCGGCACGAGGAGGCGGGGTACTCCTTCGTGAACACCCCGCACATCACCAAGGAGAACCTCTTCCAGCTCTCCGGGCACCTCGGCTGGTACGCCGACGGCATGTTCCCGCCCATGGAGCTGGAGGGCGCACGCTACTACCTCAAGCCCATGAACTGCCCGATGCACAACCTGATCTTCAGGTCCCGCGGGCGGTCCTACCGCGAGCTGCCGCTGCGTCTGTTCGAGTTCGGCAGCGTGTACCGCTACGAGAAGTCCGGCGTCGTGCACGGCCTGACCCGCGTGCGCGGCATGACCCAGGACGACGCCCACATCTACTGCACCCGCGACCAGATGCAGGGCGAGCTGAAGAGCCTGCTGCGGTTCGTGCTCGGCCTGCTGCGCGACTACGGTCTGGAGGACTTCTACCTGGAGCTGTCCACCCGCGACCCGGAGAAGTCCATCGGCACCGACGAGGTGTGGGCCGAGGCCACCGACGCGCTGCGGGCGGCCGCCGAGTCGGAGAACCTCGATCTGGTGCTGGACGAGGGCGGCGCGGCGTTCTACGGGCCGAAGATCTCGGTGCAGGTGAAGGACGCCATCGGGCGGAGCTGGCAGATGTCCACCATCCAGGTCGACCTCAACCTGCCCGAGCTGTTCGAGCTGGAGTTCCAGGGGGACGACGGGTCGCGGCAGCGGCCCGTCATGATCCACCGGGCGCTGTTCGGCTCGGTCGAGCGGTTCTTCGGCGTGCTGGTCGAGCACTACGCCGGCGCGTTCCCTCCGTGGCTCGCCCCGGTGCAGGTGGTCGGCATCCCGATCTCCGACTCCCACGTGCCGTACCTCAACGACGTGGCCAAGCGGCTGCGTGAGCGCGGCATCCGGGTCGAGATCGACGCCTCGGCCGACCGCATGCAGAAGAAGATCCGCAACGCCCAGAAGTCCAAGGTCCCCTACATGCTGCTCGCCGGGGACGACGACGTGTCCCAGGGCGCGGTCTCGTTCCGCTACCGCAGCGGCGAGCAGAAGAACGGCGTGCCGGTCGACGACGCCGTGAACGAGATCGCCGACGCCGTGGAGCGCCGCCTCCAGGTCTGACCCGCGGCCGCCGTGGCCGTCGCCCGCCCGCCGGGCCCGGCCCGCGCGGCCGGCGACGGCACCTGCGCCCGCGCCCCGCGCGGCACCGTCCCCCAGGGGCGGTGCCGCCGGGCTCGCCGTCCTATGCTGCAAGGCATGCAGGAGCCGATCGAACAGTCAGGTGCGGGGGATCCCGACAACTTCCAGCGGCTGTGGACCCCCCACCGCATGGCGTACATCAAGGGTGAGGGCAAGCCCACGGGGACCGGCCCGGGGGAGGGGTGCCCCTTCTGTGCCATCCCCACGATGTCCGACCAGGACGGCCTGATCGTCGCCCGCGGCTCCTCCGTGTTCGCCGTCCTCAACCTCTACCCGTACAACTCCGGCCACCTGATGGTCTGCCCCTACCGCCACGTGGCCGACTACGTGGACCTCGACGAGCCGGAGACCGCCGAGCTGGCCGACTTCACCAAGCGCGCCATGCTCTGCCTGCGCAAGGCCAGCGGCGCCCAGGGCTTCAACATCGGCATGAACCAGGGCCACGTGGCCGGCGCCGGCATCGCGGGCCACCTGCACCAGCACGTGGTGCCCCGCTGGGGCGGCGACACCAACTTCATGCCCGTGGTCGGCCACACCAAGGTCCTGCCCCAGCTCCTCAAGGACACCAGGGAGATGCTCGCCGGCGCCTGGCCCTCGTGATCAGGTGCCCGCCGGGGACCGCCCGGGGGCGGCGGTGACCGGCTGCGGGACGGCGGGGCCGCTCACCGCGGGCGCCGGGCCGAGGGCGCGCACGCCGGCCGCGAGGACCAGGGGGACGGCCAGGGCGAGGGCCATGGACAGCACCGCGGCGCCCGAGTCGTTGACCAGCATGCCGACGACGCCGCTGACCAGCGCCCCGATCAGGCCCGCCCGCAACATCGGGGCGCGCTCGAACACGGCGGGCAGCAGCCCCGCGCTGGCCGCGCCGGGACGCAGCACGGCGAAGATCAGGAACGCGAGCGCCGCGATGACGATCGGCATCAGGTTGGGGGAGAGGAGCGTGCTCAGCATGGCCGCGAGCTTGCGCCCGATCACCGGCAGGAACGTGCCGTCCACCACCTGACCGGCGAACCGCCCGAGGTGGGTCTGGGACGCGGGCGGCCGCAGGCGGTCCAGGAACGCGACGCCCATCACCGTGACGCCCCCGGCCACGCAGAACGCCCCGAGCTTCACCACCGACACCCGCTTGCCCGCCACCAGCAGCGCCGCCACCGCGATGCCCGGCACGAACGCGATCACGCCGCCGAAGTCGCTGCCGACCCCCGGCCAGCCGTCCAGGATCATCGCGAACCCGCCGAGCCCCGCCACCAGCGCCACCGCGGCCGTGCGGTGCCCGGCCCGCACCAGCCCGTCGGCGGCCACGGTGGTCAGCAGCAGCACGGCCGTGGCGAGCAGCGCGAACGGGATGTTGCCGAGGCCGTAGTAGCGCGCCCCGACCACGCCGGTGTACCCCATCATGCTGTCGAGCTGCAACGGCGTGCCGGTCAGCAGGTCCGCCAGCAGCACGGCCGCCGTCACCGCCGCCACCACGGCGGACGCACCGAGCACCCCGGACGCGCGCGGCCGTCCCCGCAGGCGCGCCCACAGCGCCGGGAGGGTCAGCGCGGCGCAGGTCAGCACGGCCGCGCAGGCGAGGATGCCGCCGACCATCGCCGCGACGGGCGTGGCCGCCCGGTCCCACGGCGTGAGGTTGACGAGGAACGTGGACACCGGCAGCGAGGCGAGCGCCAGCGCCGAGACCCTGATGACGCCGAGGCCGCGCCGCCGCCGCAGCAGCAGGAACGCGATCACGTAGAACAGCACCTGGAGCACGGCCAGCGTGGAGAAGAACCCGCCGCCGGCCACCCGCACGCTCTGCCCGGCGACGTCGGCGCGGCGCAGCGCGTCCACGCGGCCTTCGAGGCCGGCGGCCGGTCCCGCCCGCCACGGCACCCCGATCACCGTGGCGGGCACGGCGATCCCGGCCGCGTCGAGCATGGTGGCCGTGACGTCCGGCAGGATCACCATGTCGTCCCGGTGGGTGGACGCCGCCCCGAGGTAGCGCCCCACGGCCCGCCCGTCCGCGGTGTGCCACATGGCGACCCGCAGGTGCGGGTCGGAGCCGTGGTCGGAGAGGCCCGCCACGAGCACGGTCGTGCCGGGCGGCAGCTTGGACAGCACGGTGCCGGCGGTCGCGTCGGCGGCCCGCAGTGCCTGCCTGCGGGCGTCGGGGGTGAGCTTCTCCGGCAGCGGGGACAGCCGCTCGCCGTCGAGGTAGGGCCGGATCAGGTTGTCGACGTCCACGGCGATGACCGGGCACGCGGACCAGTCGGCCAGCCCGGCGGGCGTCTCGGCGTACCGGTCCACCCGTCCCGCGCGGTCGGCGAGCGCCAGCACCGCGCCCCGCCCCACCGCGGTGGTGCACCGCCCCGCGGCGTGCGCCGCCTCGCCGAGGGTGCCCGCGTACGCGGCGTCGCGCACCGTCCACAACCAGTCGAAGTGCGGGATGACCGCGCCGTCCCCCTCACGGTCGAACCGGGGCGGCGGCCCGCAGCGGGACCCCACCGAGGACCGCACGCCGGACGAGACGGTCAGCCACCCGTCGTAGGGGCAGGTGATCCGCCCCACCGACCGCACCGACAGCGACCCGGCGGCGCCGCCGCCCGCCAGCCGCCAGAGGTTCGGCGTGTCGGTGGCGCTCACGTCGTCCCACCGCAGCCCGGGGACGCCGATCAGCGCGACCGGTCCCCCCTCCGCGGCGAGCGCCGCAGGGGCTGGGACGCCGACGAGCCCCACCAGGACCACGGCCACCGCGACCAACGCCCGCCTCACCACTGACCTCCTGCGACCTGACCACCGCGAATCCCTGGAACCGTACGGGAAACCCCCGTGGCCGGTCCAGAAAACCCCGATGAACACCCCGGGAAACCGCCCCCTGCCCGGCAGGGGCCGGGGGATGCGCGGCCGTCAGGTGAGGGTGGCGACGGAGGGAAGGCCCTCGTTGCCCAGGCGGTCCACGGCCGTCACCACGTAGGTGCCCGGCTGCTTGGCGCTCATGGCGGAGCCCCGGGGGGAGGGGAGCAGCGCCACGAGGTTGCGGGGGTCGGCGGCGGCGCACGGCGCGGAGACGGCGTCGGCGACGCGGTAGACGGCGTAGGAGCGGGCGCCGGGCACCGGGTTCCACGACAGCGTGCCGGCGGCCAGCCTCAGGCCGGTGGGGGCGCCGGGCGCCTTGCCGCCGCGCGCGGCCATCAGCGGCAGCAGGGCGGGCTTGGCGTAGTGGTCCTCGGCGATGCGGTCGAGGACGCCGAGGGGGTTCTTCAGCACCTGGGCGGCGCTGAAGTAGACGTCGCCCATCACCTCGGGCCGCTTGCGGTTGAGGGTGAGGTGGGACGGCAGCTCGCCGGGCTTGGTCCACGCGGGGGTGTCCTTGGTGCCGACGCGGTAGAGGGCCTGCCCGATGTACAGGTGGACGCCGGTGCCCCGGACCTGGTCGGCCCACCACGGCAGCAGCTTGGCGTAGTCGGCGACGGCGAAGCCGCGCGGCCAGTAGAGCTGGGGCATGATGTAGTCGACCGACCGGGCCCTGATCCACGTCCGCGCGTCGGAGTAGATCGCGTCGTAGGCCGACAGCCCCTTGGTGTCCGACCCCGCGGGGTCGTCGGACTTGTTGCGCCAGATGCCGAACGGGCTGACGCCGAACTTCACGTACGGCTTGGCCGTGTGCACGGCCTGCCCCACCTCGGCGATCAGCTTGTTGACGTTGTCGCGCCGCCAGGCGGCCAGCGACTTGCCCTTGCCGTACTTTGTAAAGGCGGCCTTGTCGGAGAACGGCACGCCCGCCACCGGATAGGGGTAGAAGTAGTCGTCGAAATGCACGCCGTCCACGTCGTAGCGCCGCACCACGTCGTCGACGATCTTGACGGTGTGCCGGCGGACCTCCGGTAGCCCCGGGTTGTAATACGCCTTGCCCTGATATTTCACGACCCACGAGGGGTGCTGCCGCGCCGGATGCGACGCCGGCAGCTTCGACAGGTCGGCCGTGGCGGCGGCCCGGTACGGGTTGAACCAGGCGTGGAACTCCAGTCCCCGCTTGTGCGCCTCGTCGACGAGGAACGGCAGCGGGTCCCACCCGGGGTTCCCGCCGGGGGTGCCGGTGAGCCACTGCGACCACGGCTCGTGCGGCGAGGCGTAGAGGGCGTCGGAGGCCGGGCGCACCTGGACGAACACCGCGTTGAGGTTGCGCCGCACGGCGGTGTCGAGGATCTTGACGTACTCGGAGCGCTGCCTGGCCTGGGTCAGCCCCGGCTTGGACGGCCAGTCGAGGTTGTGCACGGTCGCGATCCAGACGCCGCGGAGCTGCCGCTTGGCGGGGGCCGCGTTCACCTGGCACGCCCTGGCGGAGGAGGCGGAGACGGCCTGCCGCGCCGCCGGGGCGGCCTCGCCGTCCGCCGGCGCCGGGCGGTGTCCGAAGGTGTACGCGACGCTCGTGGTGGCCACCGCCAGCCCGGCGGCGGCGAGCAAGGGCCGAAGTCCGTTTCGCATGGGACCTCAGTCTGGCATCGGCAAAGGAATGGTAAGGGCGAAAAACCGAAATCGTTCTGTGATGCCACCGTTACCTTAGTGGTTCCTGTGACTGCCGTGACCCATGATGTCGCCATGCCTGCCATGGCGCGCCGCGCCGGCCGGTACGGTGACTGGCCGGCGCGCCGCGTCCGGGCGGGCGTCAGTCGCCTGCCGCCCTGAGCTTGTCGGCCAGGTGGGACGGCAGCGGCTCGTACCGCAGGAAGGACCGGCTGAAGGTGCCGGTGCCGTGGGACATGGAGCGCAGGTCGATGGCGTACCGGGTGATCTCCAGCTCGGGGACCTCGGCCCGCACCAGCGTGCGCCCGACGCCCACCGGCTCGGTGCCGAGCACGCGGCCGCGCCGGGACGACAGGTCCGACATGACCGCGCCGACGTGCTCGTCCTCCACGAGCACCGACACCTCGTCCACCGGTTCGAGCAGCAGCGCGGGCACCTTGGCCGCCGCCTCCTTCAGCGCGAGCTGCCCCGCGATCTGGAAGGCCATGTCGGAGGAGTCCACCGAGTGCGCCTTGCCGTCGTACAGCGTCACCCGGATGTCGACCACGGGGTACCCGGCGAGGACGCCGCGCTCCATCTGCGCGCGCACGCCCTTCTCCACCGAGGGGATGAACTGCCTCGGCACGACGCCGCCCACGATCTTGTCCACGAACTCGAACCCGCCGCCGGACGGCAGCGGCTCCACCTCGACGTGGCAGATGGCGTACTGCCCGTGCCCGCCGGTCTGCTTGACGTTGCGGCCCATGCCCTGCGCCTTGCCGCCGAACGTCTCGCGCAGCGGCACCCGCAGGTCGATGCGCTCCACCTCGACGCCGTGCCGCCTGGACAGGTGGTCGAGCAGCACGTCGGCGTGCGCCTCGCCCATGCACCACAGCACGAGTTGCCGCGTCTCGGGGTTGTTCTCCAGCCGCAGCGTCGGGTCCTCGGCGACCAGCCGCCCGAGGGCCTGCGACAGCTTGTCCTCGTCGGCCTTGGACCTTGCCCTGATGGCGACCGGCAGCAGCGGCTCGGGCATCGTCCAGGAGGTCACCAGCAGCGGGTTGTCCTTGTCGGACAGGGTGTCGCCGGTCTCGGCCCTGCCGAGCTTGGCGACCGCGCAGATGTCGCCCGCGATGCACTTGGCCGTGGTGCGCTGGTTCTTGCCGAGCGGCGAGGACAGCGAGCCGATGCGCTCGTCCAGGTCGTGGTCCTCGTGGCCCCGGTCGGCGAGGCCGTGCCCGGACACGTGCACCGTCATGTCGGGCCGCAGGGTGCCGGAGAAGACGCGCACCAGGCTGATGCGCCCGACGTACGGGTCGCTGGTGGTCTTGACGATCTCGGCGACCAGGGGGCCGTCCGGGTCGCAGGTCAGCGCCCTGGCGGGCCGGCCGTCGATGGTGGTGATCTCGGGCAGGGGGTGCTCCATCGGCGAGGGGAACCCCTGCGTCATGATCTCCAGGAGTTCCTGCATGCCCACCACGGGCCCGGACCCGGGTGCGGCGCAGGTGGCGAGCAGGGGGTAGAAGCCGCCCCGCGCGACCGCCTTCTCCAGGTCCTCGATGAGGATCTTGGTGTCGATCTCCTCGCCGGAGAGGTAACGGTCCATGAGGGACTCGTCCTCGCTCTCCTGGATGATCCCCTCGATCAGCGAGCCCCGGTAGGTGTCGATCTGGTCCTGGTACGCCGGTCCGGGGTCGTTCTCGCTACGGCTGCCGGTCGCGTAGTTGAAGTACTTCTGCGACAGCAGCCCGATCAGGCCGTTCACGTGCCCGTTGGTCACCACGGGCAGGTACAGCGGCGCCACGCCGTCGCCGAAGACGTCCTGGCACGTGGCCACCACGTCGTCGAAGTCGGCGCGCTGGTGGTCGATCTTGGTGACCACCACCGCGCGGGGCATGCCGACCGAGGCGCACTCCTCCCAGAGCATGCGCGTCAGGCCGTCCACGCCCTCGGCCGCCGACACGACGAACAGCGCCGCGTCGGCCGCGCGCAGGCCCGCCCGCAGGTCGCCGACGAAGTCGGCGTACCCGGGGGTGTCCAGCAGGTTGATCTTGATGCCGTTGTACGTCAGCGGCGCCACGCAGAGATTGACCGAGCGCTGCTGCCGCACCTCCACTTCGTCGAAGTCGCAGACCGTGGAGCCGTCCTCGACGCGCCCCGCGCGCTGTACGGTGCCCGTCGCGGCCAGCAGCGCCTCGACCAGGGTGGTCTTCCCGGCTCCGGAGTGGCCGACCAGCACGACATTGCGCACCAAATCCGGCCGGTCGGCCGAGGGTGCTCTGCCCGCGGCTCCCGAAGTGTGGCCCGTGTTCCTGTCCGGCACGTCGCCTCCCGCGTCTCGCCGTGAGATGCGGCCGCGCGCGGCCACATCGTCCGCCGCCGCGCCCGCCGCCCGATAGAGCGCGGTGCACTACACCCTTTACCTCCGCCGCGCGGATCACAAGAGGCGAAAGGCAAAAGTGCTCGGCAACAAGGCGCCGGACGCCGATCCGGTCAGCCTTGTTTGTCCCTCTCGTCCCTCCCTTACCCGTTAGGTGGCATATCGCACCAGGTGGTCGCCGGGATGACCCGTGACAACGCCGTGCCCTTCTGTGGCCTACGATCGGAGCGCGATGTTGAAGCTGCTGCGTCCCGCCGTCACCCGCGTGCTGACCCCGATCGGCCGGGCGCTGGCCCGGCGCGGCGTCAGCCCCAACGTCATCACCGCGATCGGCACGCTCGGCGTGGCCCTGAGCGCCCTGGTCCTCTACCCCCTCGGTCATCTGTGGTGGGGCTCGGTGGCCATCACGGTGTTCGTGCTCGCCGACCTGCTGGACGGCGTGCTGGCCCGCATGGTCGGCGCCGGCAGCACGTGGGGGGCGTTCCTGGACTCCACGCTGGACCGCGTCGGCGACGCCGCCATCTTCTCCGGCCTGATCCTCTACTTCATGGGGACCGGCGAGCGGCTGCTGGCGGGCGTCGCGCTGTTCTGCCTGGTCGCGGGGGCCGTGGTGTCGTACGCCAAGGCGCGGGCCGAGGGCCTCGGGCTGACCTGCGACGTCGGGCTCGCCGAGCGGTCCGAGCGGCTGCTGGTGGTGCTGGTCGCGGCCGGGCTGGCCGGGCTCGGCGTGCCCTTCGTCCTGCCCGCGGGGCTGTGGCTGCTGGCCGCCGCCAGCGCGTTCACCGCCGGGCAACGGATTCTTCACGTCTACCGCCAGACGGTGCCAACATGAACGTAAGACGCTGAGCCTTTTCACGTCACAGACCGTTCCTTATCTACCGGGGGTGACCTCGCGTTGTCCGACAGGCTCGTGGCCTGGGCCTACCACCTCGGCTGGCTGCTCGTGCCCAAGCTGCCCGAGAGGCTGGCCATGTGGGCGTTCCGCGGCATCGCCGACGTGATGTGGCGGCGGCGGGGCCGGTCCGTGCTGCGTCTGGAGTCCAACCTCGCCCGGGTGACCGGCAAGGACGCCGCCGACCCGTCCGTCCGCGACCTCAGCAGGGCCGGGCTCCGGTCCTACTTCCGCTACTGGATGGAGGCGCTGCGGCTTCCCGTCATCGGCAAGGAGCGCATCCTCACCGGCACCCGCGCCATCGGCGGTGAGCAGATCTTCGCCGCCGTCGACTCCGGGCGCGGCATCGTGCTGGCCCTGCCCCACATGGGCAACTGGGACCTCGCGGGCGCCTGGCTCATCCACAAGGGCTACCCGTTCACCACGGTGATGGAGCGGCTCAAGCCCGAGTCGCTGTTCGACCGGTTCGTGGCCTTCCGCGAGAGCCTCGGCATGGAGGTCCTGCCGCTCACCGCCAAGGGCGGCGGCACCGCCCACGCGTTCGGCGTGCTCGCCCAGCGGCTGCGCGCCGGCCGGGCCATCTGCCTGCCGGCCGAGCGCGACCTCACCGAGCGGGGCGTGCAGGTCGACTTCTTCGGCTCCGCCACCCGCATGGTGGCCGGGCCCGCCCTGCTGTCCCTGCAGACCGGCGCGCCCCTGCACCCGGCCAGCCTCTGGTTCGACGGCGACGGCTGGGGCATACGCATCCACCCGGAGATCCCCATCCCCGCCGAGGGCTCCCGGCAGGAGAAGGTCACCGTCATGACCCAGGCCATGGCCCGCGCCTTCGAGGAGGGCATCGCCGAGCACCCGGAGGACTGGCACATGCTCCAGCGCATCTGGCTCGACGACCTGGACCCGCGGTGATCGCGCCATGAGGGTGGGCATGGTCTGCCCGTACTCCTGGGACGTCCCCGGCGGCGTCATGGCGCACGTCCGCGACCTCACCGAGGCGCTGATCGAGGACGGCCACCAGGTGTCGGTCATGGCCCCCGCCGCCGAGGACGCGCAACTGCCGTACTACGTCACCAGCGCGGGGCGCGCGGTCCCCGTGCCCTACAACGGGTCGGTGGCCAGGCTCGCCTTCGGGTTCCTGTCCGCCGGCCGGGTGCGGCGGTGGCTCGCCGAGGGGCGGTTCGACGTGCTGCACGTGCACGAGCCCTCGGTGCCGTCGGTGGGCCTGCTGGCCTGCTGGGCGGCGCAGGGGCCGATCGTCGCGACGTTCCACGCGTCGTTCCCGCGCTCGCGGGCGCTGTCGGTGTCCGCGCCGGTGCTGCAGACCGCCCTTGAGAAGATCACCGGGCGGATCGCGGTGTCCGACGCGGCGCGCAAGACCCTGGTGGAGCACATCGGCGGGGACGCCGTGCTGATCCCCAACGGCGTCACCGTGGGCCGGTACGCCGAGGCCGAGCCGCTGCCCGGGTGGGGCCCGGACGGCGGCGTGATCGGGTTCCTCGGCCGCATGGACGAGCCACGCAAGGGCCTGCCCGTGCTGCTCGACGCGTTCACCCGGCTCGCCCCCGGGCGTCCGGGCCTGCGGTTGCTGATCGCCGGGCCGGGCGACGCCGACGAGGTGCTCGGCAAGGTCCCCGCGGCGCTGCGCGACCGGGTCGGCGTGCTCGGCATGGTCAGCGAGGAGGACAAGGTCCGCGCCTACCACTCGGTGGACGTGTTCTGCGCCCCCAACACCGGCGGCGAGAGCTTCGGCATCGTGCTCGCCGAGGCCATGGCCGCCGGGGCCGCCATCCTGGCCAGCGACATCCCCGCCTTCCGCAAGGTCCTCGGGGAGGGCCGCGCCGGCGCGCTGTTCACCACCGGCGACCCGGTGTCCCTGGCGGACGGCGCCGCCGCCCTGCTCGACGACCCCGCCCGCCGTGGCGAGCTGTCGGAGCAGGCCCGGCAGGCCGTCCGCGCCTACGACTGGTCCACGGTCGCCCGCGACGTGGTGCGGGTCTACGAGACCGTCACCGAGGGCACCACCGGCGTCGTCGCCGACGAGCCGCCCCGGGGACGTGAGGGCCCCGGCTGGCTCGCCGGCACCGGTGCCCGCGTCCGTGACACCGTGCGCTCCCGTCTCGGCGGCGGCTCGTGACCACCTCCATGATCCTGCTGGTGATCGGCGTCGCCGTTGTGCTCGTCGCCGTGTACATCTCCTGGCGGGCCGGGCGGCTGGACCGCCTGCACATCCGCCTGGAGAGCGCACGGGAGGCCCTGGACGCCGCGCTGGTGCGCCGCGCGGCGGTGTGCATGGAGCTCGCGGCGTCCCGCATCCTGGACCCGGCGACCAGCCTGCTGCTCGCCGCGGCCACCCACGAGGCCCGGACCGCCGGGCCCGAGGAGCGCGAGCACGCCGAGAGCGACCTGTCCCGCGCGCTGCGGGCCGTCGTGGACCAGGAGCGCTTCAGGGAACGGCTCGCCGAGACCCCCGCAGGGCCGGAGCTGATGGCCGAGCTTGACTCCGCGGTCACCAAGGTCATCTACTCCCGGCGCTTCTACAACAACGCCGTCGGCGTCACCCGCCAGGCCCAGCGCCGCTGGCTGGCCCGCACCCTGCGCCTGGCCGGCCACACCGAGTACCCGTCGTACTTCGAGATCGACGACGCCGAGCCCGCGACCTTCGCCGAACGCTGACGCCGCTGACGACGCCGGCCCTCTCGCCGGATGCTTAGTTTCAGACGATACTGTATCGAATGAAAAGGTAGCGGCTAACATGTTCTCATGACCGCTGACAGTCCTCACCCGACCGGTGCCTCGCGCCGGGCCGATCGCCCCGGGGGCACCACGCCTTTCGCTCTCGGCCTGCTGCTGCGCCAGGCGCACTGGCGCGCGGCCGCGGTGATGACGGAGGCGCTTCGCCCGCTCGGCATAGAGTTGCGGCATTTCGCCGTGCTGATCGTGCTGATCGACCGCGGGGCCACGGTGCAGCGGGACCTGGCGGCGGCCACGGGGTCGGACAAGGCCGGGATCATGCGGGTCGTGGACGATCTGGAACGGATGGGGCTGGCCGTGCGCAAGCCCGTTCCGGGGGACCGGCGGGTGCGGGCGGTGGAGATCACGCCCCAGGGTGCCGAGCTCCTCGATGCGGCCTATGTGGCGGCGGAGCCGCTGGCTGAGCGTCTGGTCGCCCAGCTCGCGCCGGGCGAGCCCGAGCAACTGATGGATCTGCTGACCCGGTTCGCCTACCCTCCGGGCGGCGAGGCGTAGGCCCGGCCGCGCGTGACGAGAGTCACCTTCAGGGGATGCTCGCGGACGCCAGATAGTATTGATTGATACCATCGCGAATGATACCGTCGTAGATGTAACGGAACTCGCCACGTCAAGACGGGAGGTGGCGATCGTGGACGTCTACGAGGCGGTCACGAGCCGGAGGGCTGTGCGCGGATTCACCGGCCGGCCTGTCCCGGTGGAGGTGCTGGAGCGTGTGCTGTCCGCCGCGGCCTGGGCGCCGTCCGGGTCGAACCTCCAACCCTGGCACGTCTACGTACTGACCGGCGGGCCGCTGGCCGAGCTGAAGAAACGCGCGCTCGAGCGCGTGGCCGCGGGCGACCCCTGGGACGAGCGGGAGTACGAGATGTATCCGCCCGCACTGAAGTCCCCGTACTGCGAGCGCCGATCCGCCTTCGGCCGGGAGCGCTACGGCGCACTGGGCATCGCACGCGAGGACTGGGAGGCCCGCCAGAGGGCCGCGTCCGCGAACTGGGACTGTTTCGGCGCGCCCGCCGCCCTGTTCTGCTACATCGACCGCGACATGGACCCGCCCCAATGGGCCGACGTCGGCATGTACCTGCAGACCGTCATGCTGCTGCTGCGCGCCGAGGGGCTGCACAGTTGCCCGCAGATGGCGTGGTCGGTGTACCACAGGACCGTCGCGGAGATCCTGTCACCCCCGGAGGGGCTCATCCTCTTCTGCGGCATGTCCATCGGGTTCGAGGACGTCACGGTGGGTCACGTCCGTACCGGCCGGGCGCCGCTCAAGGAGACGGTCACGTTCGTCCCGAGCTCGACGACGGTCCCGCGCGGCGTGACCCCGGCGTCTCCCGTCCGGAGCGGCTGTCGTCGCCCGGCCCTGTCGCCGGCTGGACGAGCACCACGCGGACGCTGAGCCGCCGCACGCCGCCGCGTGGCCGCCCCCGCGCCGGCCGAGAGACGAATCCGATTTCGCTGTCCTGGGGAGAGAGGACGGATCATGAGTGTGAGACATCGCCGGAGATCGGTCTCCGGGGCTCGCGACCGCGTCGGCGAGGACAACCGGCCGGGTGGTCACGGTGACGAACGGCGTCACGCCGTGACGGGGGGCGCCTGGACGTGTCACTCGTCACCGGGCCGGCCGGACGAGGGCCCGTGGTCGGCGGGCCTGCGTGCCCTTCCTCGTCCCGTGGCGGCGGTGGTAGGGGGCGGAGGCGTGCTCGGGGCCGCGCACGTCGGTGTCGGATACGCGCTGGAGCAGCGCGGGTTCGTCCCCGACATGATCATCGGGACCTCGGTGGGCGCCCTCAACGGCGCCATCGCGGCCACCCACCCCGGCCGGGCCGCACGGCGGCTGGATCGTGTGTGGACCCATGCGCGTCGCCGTGAGGTGTTCCCGCTCGGCTACCTGTCCTCGCGGGCCAGCCTCTTCGCCGATCACGGCCTGCGCCGGCTGATCGCCGAGGCCGGGCTGCCGCGGCGGATCGAAGACCTGGCGATCCCCTTCACCGCGGTGGCCATGGATCTGGTCACCGGCGCCCAGGTGCTGCTCGACCACGGCGACCTGGAGTCCGCGCTGCTGGCCAGCGCGGCCATCCCCGGGGTCCTGCCCCCGGTGGACCGGGAGGGCCGGACACTCGTGGACGGCGGAGTGATCGCTTTCGTCCCGGTCCTGGCGGCTCTGCGGGCCGGGGCGGCCAGCGTGGTGGTGCTGTCGACCGGGCCGTCGAGCGGGCCGCCGCGCCCCGCCGTCACGCCCTGGCGGGCCCGCGCGGTCGCCGGCCGGGCAGGTCTGCTGCTGTTGCAGCATCAGATCGAGCGCGACCTGCGGGAGGTAGCCGAACAGATCCCCACCGTCGTGCTGCCGACCGGCATCGAGACCTGGCCCGCTCCGTGGGACTTCAGCCATTCCCGGCGGCTGATCCACACGGCTTCCCGCGCCGCGGGCCGCTTTCTCGACGGGCTGCGCGTCGACGGCCCCGGCCTGTACCGGGCCGGCGGTCCTCCCGTGACGTCACCCGCCCTGAGCATGTCGCGGACCGCCGTAGGGGAGGCCGGCCGATGAGCACCTTCGCGTTCCTCAACATCGCCATGCACGGGCACGTCAACCCGACGCTTCCGGTCGTGGCCGAGCTCGTCCGTCGTGGCCACTCCGTCACCTGTCACACCTCGCCCGCGTTCGCCCAGGAGATCGAGGCCACCGGTGCGACCGTGCGCCTCTACCCTGAGGGCGGCCGGCCGCTCGCCGATCCGCCGATGCCGGTCACGATGCTGCACGGGCTGGCCCGCACCGCCGTCGACCTGCTGCCGGCTGTGCTCTCCGATCTGCGTCGTGTGCGGCCCGACCTGATCGTCCACGGTGCCGCCTGCCCCTGGGGCGCGGTCGCCGCCCGCGAACTCGATGTGCCGGCGGCGGCGTTGTTCACCACGTTCGCGTTCAACCGGCAGGTGGCCAGCCCGACCCGCGCCTCGTGGGAGCTGCTGGCCGCGGCCATGACCCGGCCCCGCGACGTCCGGGGCTACCTGCGGTCGCGCCGGGAGCTGTCGCGCCGCTACGACACCCGTGGGTTGCCACCGCTCGACCTGGCGAACCTGCGCCAGCCGCTCAACCTGGTGTTCACCTCGCGCGCGTTCCAGCCCGGCGCCGACGGGTTCGGCCCGTCGTACCGGTTCGTCGGCCCCAGCCTCGGCGCCCGTCCTCCCGACCCGTCGTTCCCGCTCGATCGCCTGCGTGACCCGGTGCTGTACGCGTCGCTGGGCACGGTGTTCGACGGCGGCCCGCGACTGCTGCGTCAGATCGCCACCGCGCTCGCGCCGCTGGGCGGCACCGTGGTCGTCTCCACCGGGCGGACCGATCCCGCGGCGCTGGATCCGCTGCCGGCCGGCGTGCTCGCCCGCCGCCACGTGCCGCAGCCCGAGGTGCTGGCTCGGGCCGCGCTGTTCGTCACACATGGGGGGATGAACAGCGTCAACGAGGCCATGTACGCCGGGGTTCCGATGCTGGTGGTCCCCCAGGGCGCGGACCAGCCGCTGGTGGCGCGGCGGGTGGCCGAGCTCGGCGCCGGCCTGGCGATCCGCCCGCGGGACGCCGCCGCGCAGACCGTGAACGCCCTCGCCCGGCGCCTGCTCGACGAGCCGCGCTTCCGGACCGCGGCGGCGACCCTGCGGGTCGCCCAGCGCGAGGCCGGCGGCTACGCGCGTGCCGCCGACGAACTGGAGCGTCACCTGCACCGGGGCGGCCGGCCCGTGCCCGTGGACGCGTCACGGGAGCGCTGAGCGATGTCACCCGCCGTCGTCGTCCTGCTGCTGTCCGCGGGACTGTCCGAGTCCGCCGGGCGGATCCTGCCCTTGGTGGCCGCACGGTCCGGCGTGTCGCGGTCCGCCGCGGCCGGGCTGCTGCTGACCGGTGCCGTGGTCGAGAGCGCCGTGATCGCGCTGTGGCCGCTGACCGCGTGGACCCTCGCCGGGTTGCTGCCGTCCGGCCCGGTGCCGGGCGGCGACGCGTTGACGTGGACACCCGGCCGGATCGCCCCGCTGCTTCTCGCGGCCGTCATCGCGTTCCCGCTGCTCGGGCCCCTGCTGCACCTGCTGCTCCTGGTGGGCGCGGGGGCCGGTCTCGTCACCCCGCTCGCCGCGGCGACGGGGCTCGGCTGGTGGGCGGCCGCGGGCTGCGTGGCCGTCGCGGGAACCGGGCTCGCCGCCGCCGTCGAGCTCGTCCGGCGCCTGGTCGTGAGGATCATGGCCACCGGGACGCGGAAGCAGCTCACGTGAACGGGTTCCCCCTCCTCGCTCTGCTGCTCGGCCCGGTCCTGCTCGCCGAAGCCCTGCTCGCCCGCCACGAGCTGATGACCTACACCGCCGGCTGGCGGACTCCCGCCACCGGGCTCCCGCAGGGCATGCCCTACGCCCGGGGCGCGGACCCCGGCCGCCCTCCGGACGCCTACGTGGTCTACCTGGACGGCATCGGGAAACGTCGCTTCCGCGACACCCGCGACGGCGGCCGGCTCGTCACGGCCCTCATCGCCGGAGCGCCGGAGCTGCGCGTGCTGGGGCAGGTGCAGCCCTACTCCCCGCTGGCCCACCCGCTCGTCGACCGGCCCGTGTGGGAGTGGCTCCGCCACCACGTCGGGCTCCTGCTGTTCCTGCACAACGTCATGCAGATCTTCGTCGCCGCCGACCACCGGTACCGTCCTCTGTACAACCGCGCGGTAGGCGCCCAGATCGCGCACCAGTTGCGGCATGCCGGATACCGTCCCGGCAGCGGCACACCCGTGGTGCTGCTCAGCTACAGCGGCGGCGCCCAGGTCGCCACCGGCGCGGTCGGCGAGCTGGACACGCAGCTGGGTGCCCCGCTCCTGCTGATCACTCTCGGCGGTTTCCACAACGGCGCCAACGATCTCACCCACGCCCGTCACCTGCATCGGCTCACCAGTGGCGGCGACCGGATCGAGCGGGTCGGCACCTGGATCTTCCCGCAGCGCTGGCGGCTGTCCCGCCGCAGCGGATGGAACCGGGCCGTCCGCGCCGGGAAGATCACCGTGCATCCGCTCGACCCGGCCACCCACGTCGGTCCGCGCAGTTACATCAGCCCGGAGGCGCTGCTGCCCGACGGCCGCAGCCACCTCGACCGCACCGCCGACACGGTGATCGCACTCATCCGTGCCCACTGCGGCGCCGCGACGGAGGCCGCCACGCGCGTCAGACAGTGATCTCGGTTCCCTCGCCGATGGGCAGCCAGCGGAAGCGTTCCCGCACCTCGGCGGGCGCCGCCGCCAGCTCGCGCTCCACCGCCTCGCGGCCCTCCGCGAAGTGCTGCCAGCCCTCGTAGTGCACCGGCAGCGCGACGCGGGGCCGCAGCAGGGCGCACAGCTCCACGGCCTGCGCGGCGGTCATCGTGTACCGCAGGGGGCCGGTCACGGGGAAACGCACGCCGCCGAGGTGCAACAGCGCGGTGCCCACCCGGAGCCGGTCGGCCACCTCGCGCACCCCGGGGTACAGCACCGTGTCCCCGGAGATCCACAACACGCCGTGCCGCTGTCCCTCCCACCTCAGTGCGAACCCCACCACCTCCCCGGTGATCGGGCCGGACAGCGGCGGCCCGTGCCGCGCGGGTGTGGCCGTCACCTCGATGTCGGGCCGCCCCGGCGCGCTCAGCACGGTGGACTCCCACGGACCGAGGGGACGGGCGCCGTTCCCGAGGCGCCTGGCCCCCGACCGGGTGGTCACCACCACCCCCGCGGAGGGCAGCAGCGCACGCCCCGCGGTGTCCAGGTTGTCGTCGTGGTGCTCGTGGGTGAGCAGCACCGCGTCGATCGGCGGCAGGTCGCCCGCCGGGAGGGCGGGCCCGGTCAGCTTGTGGGAGGACGTGCCCCAGCCGAACCTGTAGAGGCGGCCGGGCGGGTCGAACGTCGGGTCGGTCAGGATCCGCCACCCGCCCGCCTCGATCAGGGCGGTGGGGCCGCCGATATGGGTGATGCGGACGTCGGTCATCGGACAGGTCCCTTTCACGGGGTGCTGCGGGCGAAGTCGAGCAGGTCGGCGTTCAGCCGTTCCTTGTGGGTGTCGGTGATGCCGTGCGGCGCGCCGGCGTAGACCGTGAGGGTGGCGTCCTTGATGCGCGCCGCCGACGCCTTGCCGCCCACCTCGAACGGCACCACCTGGTCGTCGTCGCCGTGGATCACCAGGGTGGGCACGTCGAAGCCCGAAAGGTCCGGCCGGAAGTCGGTGGCGGAGAACGCCGCGATGCACTCGTACGCGTTGCGGTGCCCGGCCCGCATGCCCTGCGCCCAGAACGCGTCCCGCATGCCCTGCGAGGGGTCGGCCCCCGGCCGGTTGCCGCCGAAGAACGGCCCGTCGGCGAGGTCACGGTACAACTGGGAGCGGTCGGCCAGCGACCCGGCCCGCAGCGCGTCGAACACCTCGCCCGGCACCCCGCCCGGGTTGTCCTCGGTCCTCAGCATGAACGGCGGCACCGCGGCCACCAGCGCGATCCGCCGCAGCCGCCGGGTGCCGTACCGCCCGACGTACCGGGCCACCTCCCCGCCGCCGGTCGAGAACCCCACCAGCGTGGCGTCCCGCAGGTCGAGGGTCTCGATCAGCGTGGCGAGGTCGTCGGCGTAGGTGTTCATGTCGTTGCCGTGCCAGGTCTGGTCGGAGCGCCCGTGGCCGCGCCGGTCGTGCGCGACGACCCGGAAGCCGGCCGCCGCCAGGTGCAGCATCTGGGCCTCCCAGGCGTCGGAGCTGAGCGGCCAGCCGTGGCTGAGCACGACGGGGCGCCCCTCGCCCCAGTCCTTGTAGTAGATCTTCGCTCCGTCCGCGGCGGTGACGAAAGACATGCGGCGCTCCACGTCATAGGGATCGTTCCGGCCGTCGCATCGTGGCCGGGCGCGTGCGCGCCCCGAATCCCGTGGAACACGTAGTCACGACCCGGTCATGGCGGGGGCGTGTCCCCGGCGAGCTGCCGCCGTGAGGTGACACCGAGCTTCCTGAACACCTTGCGCAGGTGGTAGTCCACGGTGTTCGCGCTGATGAACAGGTGGGCCGCGATCTCGGCGTTGGTGGCCCCGCGTCCGGCGAGCCGCGCGACGGCGGCCTCCTGCGGGGTCAGGCCGGGGAACCTGGCCTCCCATGGACGGGAACGGGCGCCGGGGGTGTCCCGCGGGGACGCAGGGGGGCCGGGGGCCTCCTGCGTCAGACCGGTGCCGGCGTCCTCACGCGGGTACGCCGGTCCGGCGGGCCGCTCGCCGGTGGCGAGCAGCTCCTGCCTGGCCCGGCCCGCGAACGCCGTCGCGCCCGCCCCCTCGAAGAACTCCAGCGCGGCGCGGAGCTGCTCCCGGGCGTCCCTGCGCCTTTTGCGCCGCCGCAGCCACTCGCCGTACAGCAGACGGGCCCTGGCCAGGTCGGCGCGGCCGGGGGAGCGGGCCAGCGTGGCGATCGCCTCCCGGTACAGCCCCTCGGCGTGGTCGCCGTGGGCGAGCAGGGCCTCGGAGCGCGTCAGCAGCCCGCGCGCCCAGGCCGTGCCGCTCGCCGTGGCCCGCGCGGTCTGGGTGCGCAGCGCCGACGCGGCCAGCACGCGGTCCCCGGACCGCACGGCCGCCTCCACCAACTCGGGCAGCAGCCGTGTGTGCACCCCGAGGACGTCCCCGTCCACCAGATGGCGCGCGGTCGCGCACGCCGTGGCGTAGTCGCCCCGCCCCATGGCCGCGATGACCGTGCCGATCCGCGCGATCGACTCCATCGCGCCGATCCCGAGCACGACCGCCGCCTCCTGGGACGCGCGCAGCGCCCCCTCCAGCCGTTCACCGGTCTCCCGCCAGGCCAGCAGCTCGGGATACCGGTAGATGTCCCACATGTCGTCCGTGGCGCCGATCGCCGACTTGATCTGGTGGTTCTCCGTCATCAGGGCGTCCGCCGCCGCCAGGTTCCCGAGGTTGGCCTCCAGCATCGACCAGCAGAACAACGCGGAGTCCATGTGCCAGAGCGCCCCCGTGGCCCGCGCCACCTCCACCGCCCGCCGGATCACCGCCTCCTGCGTCTCGGCGTCCCACGTCATCATGCTGAAGGTGACGCCCATCACGTAGCGCCGCAGCACCACCTCGGCGGGGGTCTCGGGGGCCAGCAGCATCATGGTCGCCCGCCGCAGGTGCGGCACGGCCGCCTCGTATCCCTCGTCCACCAGCGTCGTGAACGCGCGCAGCAGCGGCCCTGTCACGTCGGCGGGCCCGGGGGAGGGGACACGCGGCAGGGTGGCGGTGATCGTGCGGGCCATCTCGGCCGGGGTCAGGTCCCGCATCAGGTGCTCGGCGGACACGGCGCTCGCCACCGCGTCGAGCAGGGCGTCGGGGGCCAGGTCCGGCGCGCCCTCGGCGAAGGCGGACGCGGCGGCGAGGCGCAGGGCGGGTGCGTCGGCGAAGCCGCCGGGAACGCCGAGGGCCACCCCCACGCCGGCCCGCACCGTCAGGGCCCGCCCGCGGCCGGCGTCGCCGAGCCGGGGGGTGCCGAGGGCTTCCAGCAGCGACCGGGCCTGGAGCGGCGCCCCGGCGGTGAAGGCGGCCTCGGCGGCGGCCAGCAGCCGTTCGTCGCGGGCGGGCCCCTCCGGCGTCAGCTCGGCGGCCCTGGCCAGGAACGTGGTGCGGCCCGCGTAGCCGCCGCGCCTGCCCGCCCGGTCCGCGCTTCGTTCCAGCTCGGCGGCGACGTCCTCGTCCGGCCCGAGGGTCGCCGCCGCGCGGTGCCACGACCTGCGGTCGGTGTCGTCCGCCCGCGTGGTGGCCTCGGCGAGCGCCGCGTGAGCCCGCCGCCGCTCCACGCTGGTCGCCCCGCCGTACATCGCCGAGCGGACCAGCGGGTGCCGGAACACCGCACCCGGCCGCAGCGCGACCAGGCCCTCGGCCTCCGCCGGGCCGCTGGCGTCGGGGGAGACGCCGAGCAGCGCGGCGGCCCCGGTGACGTACCCGATGTCCCCGGACGGCTCGGCGGCGGCGAGCAGCAGCCACGTCCGGGTGTCCTGCGGCAGGGTACGGACCCGCCGCAGGTAGTGGGCCTCCAGCCGTCCGCCGAGCGGCAGCGGCTCGGGCAGCGACGCGCCGCCGCTGAGCTGGTCGGCGGTCAGCTCCCGCCCGAGATCGGAAAGCGCGAGGGGATTGCCGCCCGTCGCGGCCACGACCCGCGCGGCGACCCGGGTGTCCAGCGGCCCGTCCACCACCGACCGCAGCAGTTCGGCGGCGTCCCCGCCGGCCAGGCCCGCCACCCCGGTCACCGGCAGCCCGTCCAGCGCCGTGAACGGCACGCCCTCGCGCACCGCGAACACCATGCCGACACCCTCGGCGTGCAGCCGCCGCGCCACGAACGCCAGCACGCCGGCCGACTCCTCGTCCAGCCACTGGGCGTCGTCCACGCAGCACAACACCGGGCCGCGCTCCGCCGTCCCGGCCAGCAGCCGCAACGCCGCCAGCCCCACGGCGAACCGGTCCGGCGGCGGCCCCCCGGCCATCCCGCACGCCACCAGCAGCGCCGCGTACCGCCCGTGCGGCAGCCGGTGCGCGTCCCCCAGCAGCGGCACCAGCAGCCGGTGCAGCCCCGCGAACGGGAACCCCGCCTCGGCCTCCACCCCCGCCACCCGCAGCACCCGAAGATCCCGCCCCGCCTCCGCCGCGTACTCCAGCAACGTCGTCTTCCCGATGCCCGCGTCCCCCCGCAGCACCGTCACCCCGCTCATCCCCCCGCGCAGCGCCTCGACCAGCCCGTCGAGCGCCGCGCACTCCTCCCCCCGCCCGAGCGGCGCCACGCGCCCCCCACGCATCGCCGCCCGCCCGTCCGGTGCAGCCGGTCCGCCATGCCCGCGCGCAGCCACGATCCCGTCCGGTAGGGACCGCTTGTCCTGCCCGCGCGCCGTCATCCGGTCGTCCGGCCCTGCCGTCGTCATCGGTCCGTCCCGCCGTCAGCCGAGCGTCGCGCGGACGACGGCGCCGGGCTCCGGCCCGGCCTGGGCGAGCACGGTTCCGTCACAGGCCCTGATGCTCGAACGGCCGGGTGTGCGCGTGTACTCGCCCCCGGCGGGTCCGGCGAAGCCGGCGACGGCCACCGCCACCCCGTGCTCGGCGATGATCCTCCGGGCGCGTTCGTCCGGGACGGCGGCGTCCCGCTCGTGCTCGCAGACCCCGGCGGCGTAGACGTCGACGCCCAGCGCGGCGGTCTTCGCGGCGTGCTCGGGCACGCCGGTGTCCTTGCAGATGGCGAGCCCGAGCCGCCGGCCGTCCACCTCCAGCACCGCGGGCTCACCGCCGGGGGTGAAACGCCCCGGCTCGGCGCCACCGAGGAACATCTTGCGGTACGCCACCGTGACGCCCAGGCCGTCCACGGCGAGCATCGCGATGTACGCGGCGCCGCCCTCCCCGCCCACCGGCGCCCCGGCCAGCGCCACCGTGCCCGTCTCGGCGCAGGCCTCGATCAACGCTGCCAGCCGGGGGTCGTCAGGGGAGACGAGGGGCGCGCCGAGCTCGTAGCCCGTCAGCGACAGCTCGGGGAACACCACCACCCGCGCCCGCGCCGCGCGTACCGCCTCCGCGTGGGCCGCCGCGTTCGCCGCGACGTCGCGGACGGCGCACGGCGGCTGCGCGACGGCGATGGTCAACGGCCCGCGCATGAAACACCCCATTTCCCTGGCTTCACCTGCGGATGGGGGTATCGTACGGTCCCCATGATCACGGCGCCGCGGGAAGGAGTGTGAAAGCGGTCAGCGCAGCAGGCGGGCCCGGTGCTGCGCCAGGTCGAACAGCGGCGGGTAGGTGAGCCGGGTCCCCGACGGGGTGGGCAGCGCGAACGCGACCGTCTTGGCCGGGGCGGCGGTGGTGAAGGTCGTCGTCCGGTACGCCCGGCAGTAGCCCTCGGACAACGCCCGGACCAGCAGCAACCCCCGCCCGCTCTCGGCGAACAGGTCGGCCACGGTCAGCGCCGGGTCGCGGTCCAGCATGGCCGGGATCCAGCACAGGTCGGGGTCCCCGTCGACCACCTCGCACCACACGGGCACGCCGGCCACCTCGAAGATCCTCACCTCGTACGGCAACCGCCCGTACCGCTCGGCGTTGACGGCGAGCTCGGCCACCGCCAGCTCGGCGTCCGCCACCTCCTCCTCGGGGATGTCCCGCTCCTGGAGCACTCCCCGTACCAGCGTGCGGGCCCTCCCCACGAGCGACCCGGGCGACGGCGCCGCCACCAGCATGCCGACGTCCACGTACCCCTCCGCGGTGCGTTGCCGGGGAACCGCCGGCACGGCCGGGCGCCTGCCCGTGACGCGGGGCGCGTCCGCCGGTCGGCGGGATCTGGGCCACACGTCGGTTGCACCTCCCTCTCCATGACCTAGCGGCGATCTGCGATTGACACTGCCCACCCAGCACACGCCATGCCTCTTCCTTGGCAAAGGACTGCCCCCGGGCGTTCCCGATGCCCGCGCCCTCGCCCGTGACCAGCGTGCCCGCCCGCGTCCCGACGGCCGCTGCCCGTCATGCGGAAAACCACAAAGAGCGGACATGGCCGGATTTTCACTACCGGGTGCCTGCCGGCGGCCCGCCCGTAATCCGGGGAGTTGCGCGATCATGGGTCGTCCTCCACCCCCGTTCTTCTAATCTGGCGTGGCCTCCGACGCCCAGACGCATGGAGAACGTATGGTCACACCTCCTGACATCGGGCGTTCCACGGAGGAATCCAGAAAACCTGGCACTTTCCGGAATTGGTGGAAAACCCATCGCGTGTGGATCGCTGGAATTCTCACCGCCGTCCTCACCACGGTCCTCGGCACGGTGGCCGTGGACGCCCTGCACGGTGGTGTGGCGTGGATGGGCGAGCCCGAGACCCCGTTCTCCGTGACCACACGCCTGAACTCGGGGGACTGGTCCTGCGGCCAGAACTACGTGGTCCCCCGCACCCCGGGCACCATGCCCCTCCCGGACGCCCCCGGCGAGGAGATCCAGCCCGACGCGTGGTGGAAGGGCCTGGGAGCGGTGGACGGCGACGAGTCCACCGTCGAGATCCTCCCGCAGGGCGACTCCGCCAAGGCCGTCGTCCTGCACGACCTCGAAGTGGTCGTCACCGCCCGCCGCCCCCCTGTCCGCGTCGGAGCCGCGTACCGCGGCGGCGAGTGCGGTGGAGGCATGACCCCGAGAAGATTCACCGCCGACCTGGACCGCACCCCGCCGCACGTCGTCCCCGTGCCCGGCAAGGACGTCGACGCCGACGGCGATGAGATCGACATCCCCGCCGTCGACTTCCCCTACAAGATCTCCGACACCGACCCCGAGATCTTCGTCTTCCAGGCATCCACCCGCGCCTGCGACTGCTCCTGGCACCTCCTCCTCACCTGGTCCCACTCCGGCCGCCAGGGCACCCTCAAGATCGACGCCTCCGGCCACGACTTCCGCACCACCCCCACCAAGCCCTTGCCCCACTGGTGGTGGACCAACGGCCAGACCACCTGGCGGCGAACCGCCCCCTGACCCCCGCACCACCCGCCGGCACGGCCCGGCCCGGCCTCGGTGGTGGTGGCTGGGATGATTCGTGGATGGAGTACGGAAGAGTTCACGAACTGGTGGTCAAGGACTGGAACGAGTACGTTCTGCCCAGTTTGTGCGGGCTGGTGGAGATCCCCGCGTTGTCGCCGGCTTTCGACGCCGGATGGGAGCGGAACGGGCATCTGCGTGCCGCCGTCGATCACGTGCGGGACTGGATCATGGCGCGTGGGCTGCCGGGGGCCCGGTGTGAGGTCGTTCAGGTTGCCGGGCGTGCTCCGCTGCTGTTGGCGGACGTGCCGGCGACCGGGGGTGCGGTGGCGCGGGGGACCGTGCTGCTCTACGGGCACCTCGACAAGCAGCCGCCGCTCGGGGACTGGTCGGAGGGGCTGGACCCGTGGCGGGCGGTGGCGCGGGACGGGCGGCTGTACGGGCGGGGGGCGGTCGACGACGGGTACTCGGGGTACGCGGCGGTGACGGCGCTGGCGGCCGTCCGCGCGGCGGGCGGGGAGCACGCGCGGGCGGTGCTGCTGCTGGAGACAGAGGAGGAGTCCGGCAGTCCCGACCTGCCGGTGTACCTGGAGCACCTGGCCGGGCGGCTCGGGGAGGTGTCCCTGGTGGTCTGCCTGGACGGGGGTGGCGGCGACTACGAGCGGCTGTGGCTGACCGAGAGCTTGCGGGGCGTGGTGCAGGCGACGGTCACGGTGCGGGTGCTTGAGAGAGGCGCGCATTCCGGGGTCGCCAGTGGCATCGTGCCGAGTTCCTTCCGGGTCATGCGGCTGTTGCTCGATCGGGTGGAGGACGCGGAGACCGGCGAGGTCACCGTGCCTGAGATGAACGTGCCGATCCCCGCGGAGCGGCGGGCCGAGGCCGAGGCGCTCGCCGCGTCGCAGCCGGGGGAGGCCGTGCGGCGGTTCCCGCTCGCCGGCGGGACGCGCGTGGTCTCCGATGACGACGTCGAGCTCATTCTCAACAACACGTGGCGGCCGGCGTTGTCGGTGATCGGTGCGGCGGGGCTTCCCGACCCGGCGGTGGCGGGGGCCGTGCTGCGCGCCTCGACGTCGCTGCGGCTGAGTTTCCGTACGCCGCCGACGGTCGACGCCGAGGTGGCGCGGGACGCGCTCGTGAGAATCCTGACGACCGACGTGCCGTACGGGGCGCAGGTCGAGGTGGGGGACTTCCTGGTGCTGAACGGCTGGCAGGCCCCGGTGACCGCGCCCTGGCTGGCCGGGGCGCTGGAGGACGTCGGGGAGCGGGTGTTCGGCGCGCGGTGCCGTGGCTTCGGCCTGGGCGGGGGCATTCCGTTCATGGAGATGCTGGGCCGGCGGTACCCGGACGCGCAGTTCGTCGTCACGGGCGCGCTCGGGGCCGACTCCAACATGCACGTGCCCGACGAGTGGCTGAACATCCCGTTCGCCGAGCGGGTGACCGAGGCCGTCGCGTACATCCTCGACGCGCACGCCCGCGGCGGCTCCTAACCCGGCGGCAGCAGGGCCGGGCCGTCCGCGGTGTAGACGGCCACCGGGTCGGCGCGGACGGCGGCGTCCAGCGCGTGGGCGTCGGCGCCCACGAGGATGCGCCAGGTACCCGCGCGGACGCCGTCCAGGATCTGCGCGGCGGCCTCGGCGGCGGTGAGCGGGGCGTCGTCGCGGAAACTCTCCGCCCAGGCCCGCGCGGTGGAGCGGACGGCGTCGTCGGTGGCCTCGCCGGCCGGGGTGCCGGTGGCGATCATGAAGGCGCGCAGGCGCTCCACCTCCTCGGCGGCCATCTCGCCGTGGACGAGGCGGGCGTTGAGGGCGATGTCGGTCCCCACGTGGCCGGGCATCACCAGCGCGACGCGGACGTGCGGGGCGTTGACGCGGAAGTCCTCGATCAGGGCCTCGGTGAAGCCCTTCACGGCGAACTTCGCGGTGCTGTACGCGGTGTGGGGAAAACCCGGCCCCATGGAGGCCCAGAAGCCGTTGACGCTGCTGACGTTCACCAGGACGGCCTCGTCGCTCGCGACGAGCAGGGGGACGAACGCGCGGGCGCAGTTGTACACACCGCCCCAGTTGACGGCGAACGTGCGGTCCCACGCCACACGCGGCCCGGCGACGAAGCTCCCGCCGCCCGCGACCCCGGCGTTGTTGAACAACAGCTCGATGTGGCCGGCGCCGTGCGCCGCGACGACCTCGTCCCTGAACCCGGCCACCTGCTCCTCGTCCGCGACGTCGCAGCGGTGCCCCGTGACGCGCACCCCCACCGGCGCGCCCCGCCTCGCCTGTTCCACCGTGGCGGCCAGCGTGTCCGGGTTGAGGTCGCACGCCGCGACCGAGCAGCCCTCGGCGGCCAGCAGCGCCACCAGTTCCCGGCCCATCCCCGTGCCGCCGCCGGTGACCACGGCCAGCTTTCCCGCGAACGATTCCATCGGCCGGTCCCTTTCGTCGAGGCTCTGGCCTCCATGGTGACCCCGGCGTGCCCGACTCGCCCAAGTCGAAGAAGATCGGAAGAACTTCGTGAAGAGCAGGGATGATGCTTGACAGGCATCGGTAAGCTCATGGCGATTTCCGGCATATCTGGAGGAGTCGTGCCGTGCACGTAAAACGGGTGATCGGTGCCGTGGTGGCGGGAACGGCACTGCTGGGGCCCGTGGTGGCCTGTTCGTCGTCGGGGGGCGGCGCGCCCGCGAGCCAGGGGGAGTCGCAGGCGCCCGGGGTCTCGGCCACGCCCTCGGCGCCGCCGGAGCATCCGTTCACGGGGCAGCCGGTGGCCTCCCGCAAGCCGGTGCTCGCGGTCAAGATCGAGAACACCGCCGCGGGGAAGCCGCAGCTCGGGCTGCGCAGCGCGGACGTGGTGTACGTCGAGCAGGTGGAGGGCGGGCTGACCCGCCTCATGGCGATCTTCTCCTCCAGGATCCCGCCGAAGGTCGGGCCGGTGCGCAGCGCCCGGATCTCCGACCTGCATCTGCTGCCGATGTACGGCAAGCCCGCGCTCGCCTACTCGGGCGTGCAGACCAAGATGATCCCGCTGGTGCGCGAGGCGTCGCTGTTCGACGTGTCCGACAGCGCGGCGCCGGGCGCGTACTTCCGCCAGCCGGGGCGGGTGGCGCCGTACAACCTGTTCGCCGAGACCCGCAAGCTGCTCGCGGACGCGCCGAAGGCCAGCAAGGCCAAGGACATCGGGTTCGAGTTCGGGGACCCGCCGGTCGGGGGGGTGCCGAAGAAGTCCTTTTCCGTGCGCTACCCGGCCGCGTCGTTCACCTTCACCTGGTCCGCCGCGCAGAAGCGCTGGCTGATCTTCCAGGACGGCAAGCGGAACATGGCCGCCGAGGGCGGCCAGCTCGGCGCACCCACCATCGTGGTGCAGTACGCCAAGACCACCCGGTCGCAGTTCCACGACTTCACCGGCAGCTACACCCCCCTGATCAAGTCCACCGGCACCGGCAAGGCCGTCGTGCTGCGGGACGGGCAGGCGTTCAACGCCAAGTGGACGCGCAAGTCCGAGGAGGACGGCACCACGTTCACCACGACCGCCGGCGAGCCGATGACGTTCAGCCGCGGCCAGGTCTGGGTCGTGCTCGCCGCGCCCAAGCCCGTGCAGCCCTGACCCCCGCGAATCCAGAGCAATCCCGGCCGGATGAGCCCCGGCGCACCGTTATGTCCAAAGCACGACACCCGGTGTGCCGTTCCGGTGGTCGGGGGGCGGCCCGGAAAGCGCCTACGATGGGGCTGAAACCATCGTCGTGCTCGTGAGGTATGCCCCGTGTCCAGCCACACCCCCGAAGTCAACGACGCCCCCGTCACCGGCACCGCCCGCGTGAAGCGGGGGATGGCGGAGATGCTGAAGGGCGGCGTCATCATGGACGTCGTCACGCCGGACCAAGCCAAGATCGCCGAGGACGCCGGCGCGGTCGCCGTCATGGCGCTGGAGCGCGTGCCGGCCGACATCCGCGCCGAGGGCGGCGTGTCCCGCATGAGCGACCCCGACATGATCGACGGCATCATCGAGGCCGTCTCGATCCCGGTCATGGCCAAGGCTCGCATCGGGCACTTCGTCGAGGCCAAGGTGCTCCAGGCCATCGGCGTCGACTACGTCGACGAGTCCGAGGTGCTGACCCCGGCCGACGAGGCCAACCACATCGACAAGTGGGCCTTCACCGTGCCGTTCGTCTGCGGCGCCACCAACCTCGGCGAGGCCCTGCGCCGCATCGCCGAAGGCGCCGCGATGATCCGCTCCAAGGGCGAGGCCGGCACCGGCAACGTCGTCGAGGCCACCCGCCACATGCGCCAGATCCGCGGCGACATCAAGCGGCTCGCCGCGCTGGACGAGGCCGAGCTGTACGCCGCCGCCAAGGAGCTGCGCGCCCCGTACGAGCTGGTGGCCGAGGTCGCCAAGGCGGGCAAGCTGCCGGTCGTGCTGTTCACCGCGGGCGGCATCGCCACCCCGGCCGACGCCGCCATGATGATGCAGCTCGGCGCCGAGGGCGTGTTCGTCGGCTCCGGCATCTTCAAGTCCGGCGACCCGGCCAAGCGCGCGGCGGCGATCGTGAAGGCCACCACCTTCCACGACGACCCCGACGTCATCGCCAAGGTCTCCCGCGGCCTCGGCGAGGCCATGGTCGGCATCAACGTCGCCACCCTGCCCGACACCGAGCGGCTGGCCACCCGCGGCTGGTGACACGGCCCCACCGGCGCGGGGTGAGGTGGCACGACGTCGCCCGCCACGTGACCGGGGCACCGGGCCTCGGAGAGGGCCGGTGACCCGCCGTACGGCGACGCCGGAACCGGCCCCACGTCCCACCGCGTCGGCGCCGCACAGCCGGGTACGCGACGCCGACGGGGCCGTTCGCCGTGACGGGTGTCACCCCGTCACTGCGGCGGACGCCGTGACTGCGGCGGACGGCGGGGAAGCGGCGGACGGCGTGACTGCGGCGGACGGCGGGGATGCCGGCACCCGGACAGAGCGGTGCTCCGTGGCCGGCGGCACCGTTACGGTGGGTGACCGCCGGGGGCGGCGGGTCCGGGCTGGACGGGCCGTCGCGGCCGGTGCTGCCGGACATTTCCGGCATCCCGGAAGACATGGGGGTATCGTCCGGAAATACCCTCAGTGACCTGGGTGTCGCTATACCTGGGGTTTGCGGTGGATAGTTGATGATCGTTATGTGATCGACAGGCGATCGTTCTTCGTGCTGGGGCTGGTGTCGGGGATGCCGCCCCGGCGAGTGCCGCCTGCCGATCCGTTCACGCTCGGTGTCGCCAGCGGCGACCCCGCCCCCGACGGCTTCGTGTTGTGGACGCGCCTCGCCCCGGTGCCCATGGCCGAGGACGGCCACGGCGGCATGCCGGACAAGACCGTGCCCGTCGCATGGGAGGTCGCCGCCGACCCGTCGTTCGAGCGGGTGGTGCGGCGCGGCAGTGAGGACGCCGTCCGCGACTGGGCGCACAGCGTGCACGCCGAGGTCGCCGGCCTCGACGCCGGCCGCGAGTACTGGTACCGCTTCAGGACCGGGCCGCACGTGTCCGAGGTGGGCCATGCCCGCACCGCCCCCGCCCACGGGACCCCCGCCGCCGCGATCACCGTCGCCATCACCTCCTGCGCCAACTACCAGCACGGCTACTTCACCGCCTACGCCAGGGTCGCCGAGGAGCGCCCCGACCTGATCGTGCACCTCGGCGACTACATCTACGAGTACGCCAAGGGGGAGCACGCCTGCCCCGGCGGCAACGTCCGCGACCACGAGGGCCCCGAGTCCCGCACGCTCGCCGACTACCGCCGCAGGCACGCCCTGTACAAGACCGACCCTGACCTGCGGGCCGCGCACGCGGTGGCGCCCTGGGTGTCGGTGATGGACGACCACGAGGTCACCAACAACTGGATGGGCCTGGTGCCGTCGGCCCGGCGCGCCGCGGCGTTCCGCGCCTACTACGAGCACATGCCGCTGCGCGCCGATGCCCGCCCGAAGGGCCCGGAGATCCGTCTCTACCGCCGCGTGCGCTGGGGCGGCCTGCTGACCCTGCACATGCTGGACACCCGCCAGTACCGCGACCCCCTGCCCTGCGGCCCCGGCTTCCTTGACTGCCCGGAGGCCACCAGCAAGGACCGCACCATCACCGGCGCCGAGCAGGAGAAATGGCTGCTGGACGGCTTCCGCGGTTCGAGGGCCCGCTGGGACCTCATCGGCCAGCAGGTGTTCTTCGGCCACCGCGGCAGGGGCCGCGACATCGCCGGGGAGGTGGTGCGCCAGGACGCCTGGGACGGCTACTCCGGCTCCCGCACCCGCGTCACCCGGGGCTGGATGGAGGCCGGGGTGCGCAACGCGGTGGTGCTCACCGGCGACGTGCACTCGCACTGGGCCGGGGACCTCGCCCTCGACTACGACGACCCCGGCTCGCGGGTGATCGGCACCGAGCTCGCCGTGACGTCCGTCACCAGCGGCGGCGACGGCCACGGCGGGGAGAAGGAGCGCGACGCCCTGCTGGCCCGCAACCCGCACCTGCGGTTCCACCTGCGCCGCCGCGGCTACATCCTCCTCAGGATCGACGCCGCCGCGCTCACCGCGCACTTCAGGACCCTGCCCTACGTGCGGTTGCCCGGCGCGCCCGTCACCACCGCGGGCACCTTCGTGATCGCCGACCGGACCCCGGGCCTCGTCCGCCAGACGTGACCGGTTTGGGGTGACGTACGGCTTGGCCGTACGCTTTTTGGCACAACGATCGAGAGGAACCACCGGTGACGACCGCGCCGACCATCGGCGTACTAGCCCTGCAGGGCGATGTGCGTGAACACGCCCGTTCCCTCCAGAGCGCCGGCGCGCGGGCCGTCGCCGTCCGCAGGCCCGCCGAGCTGGAGGCCGTGGACGCGCTGGTGGTGCCCGGCGGCGAGTCGACCACCATGTGGAAACTCGCCGAGGCGTTCGAGATGCTGGAGCCCCTGCGTATCCGCATCAAGTCCGGCATGCCGACCTTCGGGTCCTGCGCCGGCATGATCATGCTCGCCGACCGCATCGAGGGCGGCATCGCGGGCCAGCAGACCATCGGCGGCATCGACATGGTGGTGCGCCGCAACGCCTTCGGGCGGCAGGTCGACTCGTTCGAGACCACCCTCGATTTCGCCGGACGCGGCCTGGTCCGCACCGTTTTCATCCGCGCCCCCTGGGTCGAATCCGTCGGCGCGGACGTTCAGGTGCTGGGTGTGGCCGAACCGGGGGATAGGATCGTCGCGGTCCGGCAGGGACCGCTGCTCGCGACGTCCTTCCACCCCGAGCTGACCGGGGACACGCGGGTTCATTCTTATTTCGTCGAGATGGTGAGGGAGCACTAGCCGATGTCCGGCCACTCCAAATGGGCGACGACGAAGCACAAGAAGGCCGCGCTCGATGCCAAGCGCGGCAAGCTTTTCGCCAAGCTCATCAAGAACATCGAGGTGGCGGCCCGGACCGGTGGACCCGACCCGGACGGCAACCCCACGCTGTACGACGCCATCCAGAAGGCCCGCAAGAGCTCCGTGCCCGTCGAGAACATCGAGCGGGCACGCAAGCGCGGCGGCGGCCTCGAGGCCGGCGGCTCCGACTGGCAGACCATCATGTACGAGGGCTACGCCCCCGGCGGCGTCGCGGTGCTGATCGAGTGCCTCACCGACAACCGCAACCGCGCGGCGTCCGAGGTCCGCGTCGCCATGACCCGCAACGGCGGCTCGATGGCCGACCCCGGCTCGGTGTCCTACATGTTCAACCGCAAGGGCGTCGTCATCGTCCCGAAGGGCGGCCTCGGTGAGGACGACGTGCTGGTAGCCGTCCTCGACGCCGGCGCCGAGGAGGTCAACGACCTCGGCGAGTCGTTCGAGGTGGTCTCCGAGGCCGGCGACCTGGTGCCGGTACGCAAGGCCCTGCAGGACGCCGGCATCGACTACGACTCCGCCGAGAGCAGCTTCCTGCCCACCCTCAGCGTGCCGCTGGACGAGGACGCCGCCCGCAAGGTGTTCCGCCTGATCGAGGCGCTGGAGGACAGCGACGACGTGCAGAACGTCTACGCCAACTTCGACGTCAGCGACGAGGTCCTCGCCAAGCTCGACTGACCGCGGCCGCCTCGGCCGGGACGCGGTGAAAACCAGTGGACCCGGCCCGGCGGCTGCCCGTAGGTTGTGCGGTCGTGGAGATTCGCGACGTGACCGAGGACGACCTCGACGCCGTCCTCGACTGCCGTACCCGCGCGTTCGGGCAGTTGTCGGGGGACGACGTCAAGTCCTGGCGCGCCATTGTCACGCCACTGCTCGCCGAGGGCCGCTACCTCGGCGTCTTCGACGGCACCCGCCTCACGGGGGCGGGCAGGATCAACAAGTACGTCCAGTGGTGGCACGGCCGGCCGATCTCCATGGGCGGCATCGCGGGCGTCACCGTGGCGCCCGAGGACCGGGGCCGGGGCGTCGGCCGGACGCTCATGCGGGGGCTGCTGGGCCGGTGCGCCGACCTCGGTCACGCCGTCTCCGTGCTCTACCCGGCCACCACGCCGCTGTACCGGAGCCTCGGCTGGGAACACGCCGGCGCCAGGCACCGCGTCACCCTCCCCACCGAGGCCCTGCGGTCGCTGCTGCGCGACCGCTCCGCCCCGGGGGTCGCGGTGCGCAGGATCACCCCCGGCGACGCCCCCGAGATCGGCAAGGTCCTCGAACGCGTCTACGGCGCCACCCGCGCCTCCGGCCCGCTCGCGTGGGAGGAGCGGCTGATCCGCCACTGGCTGGAGGACGACTCCGAGTACGGCTACCTCGCCGACGACGGCTACCTGGTGTACCGCTGGGACCGCGGCGACCTGGACGTCGACAACCTCGTCGCCGGCTCCGAGGCGACCGCCCGGGCCCTGTGGTCGCTGGTCGGCTCCTCCTCGTCGGTCGCCCGCTCGGTGACCGCCACCGTCGAGCCCGACGACCCGCTGCTGTGGCTGCTGCGCGAACGCAAGGACGACCACATCTCCGTCACCCGCTGGATGTTCCGCGTCGTCGACCTCCCGGCGGCGATCGCCGCCCGCGGCTACCCCGGGCCGGTGACCGCCGAGACCGTCGTCGAGGTGGACGACCCCGAGCGCCCCGCCAACTCCGGCACCTGGCTGCTGTCCGCCTCCGGCGGCACCGGCGCCGCCACCCGCGTCCCCGCGCCCCCCGAGGGCCACGCCACGCCCCGCCTCACGGCCAACGGCCTGTCCGCCCTGTTCGCCGGCGTCCCGATCTCCACCCTGCGCCGCACCGGCCTGCTCGCCGGCGGCACCCCGCAGACCGACGAGACCCTCGCGGCCCTGTTCGCCGCCAAGCCCTATCTGATCGACTACTTCTGATCCGGGCGGCCCGTGCCGCGCCGGGAGGCGGTGCGTGCGCGGGGCGGCGGATGGGGGTACAGTCATGCGCCGAACAGGTGTTCGGCGGGCGGGAGGCGGGCTGGTGCGGCTGCCGGTGCTGCGGGTGATGGGGGTCGATCCCGGGCTGACGCGGTGCGGCCTCGGCGCCGTCGAGGGGCGGGCCGGCGCGCCGCTCACGCTGGTGAAGGTCGGCGTGGCGCGCACCCCGGCGGGCGACGACATCGGGGCGCGCCTGGTGGCCATCGAGGCCGAGATCGAGCGCTGGCTGGACGAGGTCCGGCCGCACGCCGTCGCCGTCGAGCGGGTCTTCAGCCAGAGCAACCTGCGCACGGTCATGGGCACCGCCCAGGCGTCCGCCGTCGCCATCGTCTGCGCCGCCCGCCGCGGCCTGCCCGTCGCGCTGCACACGCCGTCCGAGGTCAAGGCCGCCATCACCGGCTACGGCAACGCCGACAAGGCGCAGATCGGCGCCATGGTGACCCGCCTGCTGCGCCTCCCCGCCATGCCCAAGCCCGCCGACGCCGCGGACGCCCTGGCCCTCGCCATCTGCCACATCTGGCGCGGCGGCACCCAGAACCGCCTCGCCGAGGCACTCGCCAAGGCCCGCTCCCGCGGCGGCCTGCCTGCCGTGGTCCCCGGCATCGGCGAAGCGCCCGGCGCCAGGGAAGCGGAGACGCCCGGCGCCGGGGCAGAGGCCGCGGAGGCGCTCGCCGCCGGGCGGGACGCCGCGGAGGCGCTCGTCGCCGGGCAGAGGGCCGCGGAGGCGCTCTTGGCCGGGGACGAGCCCGGCGAAGTACTCGGCGCCGGGCGAGAGGCCCGCGAAGGCGCCCGGAGCGGGGAAGAGGTGACCGGATGATCGCGTCCGTCGCGGGCCGGGTGGCGGCGCTCGGGCCCGACTCGGCCGTGGTGGAGGTCGGCGGCGTCGGCGTGCTCGTGCACTGCGCACCCGGCACCCTCGCCACGCTGCGGGTGGGGGAGCAGGGGAGCCTCGCCACGTCCCTCGTCGTCCGCGAGGAGTCGCTCACGCTGTACGGCTTCGCCACCGACGACGAGCGCCTCATCTTCGAGATGCTGCAGACCGCCTCCGGCGTCGGCCCGAGGCTCGCCCTCGCCATGCTCGCCGTGCACACCCCGAACGCCCTGCGGGTCGCCGTGGCGAGCGCCGACGTCAAGGCCCTCACCATGGTGCCCGGCATCGGCCAGAAGGGCGCGCAGCGCATCATCCTGGAGCTGAAGGACAAACTCGGCACTCCCGCGGAAGCCGTGGACGCCGCCCTGAACGGCCGTCCAGGGCCCGCCCCGTGGCGCGACCAGGTCCACACCGCCCTGGTCGGCCTCGGCTACTCCGTCAGGGACGCCGACGAGGCCGTCGCCGTCGTCTCCGCCGAGGCCGACGCCGAGACCGCCGCCGGCCGTGTCCCCGCCGTCGCCGTCCTGCTGAAGTCCGCTCTGCGGGCCCTGAGCGTGAGATAGGGGAGCGATGAGCCTGGGACGCGATCTGGTGTCGCCGGACGCCGAGGGGGACGAGCAGGCGATCGAGTCGGCGCTGCGGCCGAAGCGGCTCGGCGAGTTCATCGGCCAGGGGCGGGTGCGCGAGCAGTTGTCGCTGGTGCTGGAGAGCGCGGTGCGGCGGGAGCGGTCGCCCGACCACGTGCTGATGAGCGGGGCACCGGGGCTGGGCAAGACCACCCTCGCCATGATCATCGCGGCGGAGCTCGGGGCGCCGCTGCGGCTCACCTCGGGGCCCGCGCTGGAGCGGGCGGGAGACCTCGCGGCGATCCTCTCCACGCTGTCGGAGGGCGAGGTGCTGTTCGTGGACGAGATCCACCGCATGGCCCGCCCCGCCGAGGAGATGCTGTACCTCGCCATGGAGGACTTCCGGGTCGACATCGTGGTCGGCAAGGGCCCGGGCGCCACCGCGATCCCCCTGGAGATCGCGCCGTTCACGCTTGTGGGCGCCACCACGCGGGCCGGCCTGCTGCCCGCGCCGCTGCGCGACCGCTTCGGGTTCGTCGCCCACATGGACTTCTACGAGGTGGAGGAGCTGGAGCAGGTGCTGCGCCGCTCCTCCCGCCTGCTGGCGCTCGATCTGCCCCCCGAGGCCGCCACCGAGATCGCCCGCCGCTCCCGGGGCACGCCCCGCATCGCCAACCGCCTGCTGCGCCGCGTGCGCGACTTCGCCGAGGTCCGCACCGGCGGCGTCATCACCCGTGAGGTCGCCTCCGCCGCCCTCGACCTGTACGAGGTGGACGGCGAGGGCCTGGACCGCCTGGACCGCGCCGTGCTCGGCGCGCTGCTGCGCAAGTTCGGCGGCGGCCCGGTCGGCCTGTCCACCCTCGCGGTCGCCGTGGGGGAGGAGCCCGAGACCGTCGAGGTGGTCGCCGAGCCCTTCCTGGTGCGCCAGGGCCTGCTCGCCCGCACCCCGCGCGGCCGGGTCGCCACCGCCGCCGCGTGGGCCCATCTCGGCCTCACCCCGCCCCCGGACGCCTTCGGCGCGGCCCCCTCGTTGTTCGACGACCCGGCCCCGTGAGCGCTCCGCGTCCTGACAGGCGGGTTTACAGCGGCCTCCGGGACGGTCGTTGCACAGGGGGGCGCCGGGACCTGTGAAGATATCCGGAAGGTTTGTGGTAAGGGCTCCGAAGTGGGTACGTGTGCAGGTGGAGGGGCTCGAACTGAAACTTTCAAATCAACCGCAGGGACCGGTCACAGATCGGTGACAACGGGAACTTTCCCGTGTGCCGGTTCGTGGGGTCGTTGCCGGGCTTTGACAAGCTCGCCTAAACTCCGTGGCTTGGCTGCATGTGTACGCTGAGACGCTCGGCGCATGTGCCGCTCGCCGCCAGACCTCCGGTCGCAGGCCGGTCAGTTCTTTAACCGGAAGGAAGCCCCCGTGCAGGGCCTTGGATCTTTCTTGCCACTGATCTTGTTGGTCGTGGTCTTCTACTTCCTGCTCATCCGCCCGCAGCGCAAGCGGCAGCAAGAGCAGCTCCAGATGCAGAACAGCCTGGTGCCGGGCACGCGCGTCGTGACCACCACCGGCCTGTTCGCCACGGTCACCGCGATCGAGGACGACGACGTCGTCCTTGAGGTCGCCCCCGGCGTCGAGACCCGCTGGGTCAAGGGCGCCATCGGCCGCGTGCTGACGCCGGTCGAGGAGGAGACGGTGGACAATGGTGACGCTGTACAGGACACCGCGCTCGGCGAGCCTGTCGTGGACGCCGACCGCGGCGCGAACGAGGGTTCGACCGACAAGAAGTCCTGACTAGGATCATCGCAAACCCCTTGACGAAAGAACTGACCTCCAGTGGCCCGATCGACCAGTAGCCAAAGCAGGCCGGGACGCACGCTCCTGGCGCTGCTGGTGCTCATCCTCGCCATGGGCGCGGCGATGTTCCTGCAGAAGGCACTCGTCCCCAAGTACGGCCTCGACCTCGCCGGCGGCACCACGGTGACCCTCTCACCGGTCACCCAGAGCGGCCAGACTCCCTCCCAGGAGAGTCTCGACCTGGCCGTGAGCATCATCCGCGAGCGGGTGAACGGCAGCGGCATCTCCGACGCCGAGGTCGCCAAGTCGGGCGACAACATCCTCATCTCCGTGCCGGGAGCGGGCCAGGACGAGGTCGTGAAGCGGGTCGGCACCACCGCCGAGCTCCGTTTCCGCCAGGTGCTCGGCGTGGCGGCGGCCACCGCGGTGCCCGGCAAGATGCCGACCGCGCCGGCCACGCCGGGAGCGTCCGGCACGCCGGCGCCGTCCTCGACCGCGAAGCCGTCAGGCAAGCCGTCGTCGACCGCCGAGCCCGCGCCGAGCTCCACCCCGGCGGGCCGCGCGCTGTCCTCGGCGCTGACCAGCCCGAGCCCCGCGTCCTCGCCGTCGGCCTCCGCCTCCGCTTCGGGTGAGGCGACCCCGGCGCCGAGCGCGTCGGCGTCCGGCAGCGCGCCGCCCGCCGAGCAGGACCCCCTCGCCGGGGTCGACACCACCGGCGTGGACCCCGCCGTCATCGAGCAGTTCCGCACCCTGGACTGCACCAAGAAGGACCGCGGCCAGGGCGTGCAGGACAACCCGGACAAGCAGTTCGTCGCCTGCAGCGACGACGGCTCGGCCAAGTACATCCTCGACAAGGCCGCGGTGAAGGGCACCGAGGTGTCCGGGGCCAGCGCCGGCGTCGACTCCACCACCGGCGAGTGGATCGTCCAGGTCACGTTCAAGAGCAAGGGCGCCAGCCAGTTCTCCCAGATCACCGGCGCCATCACCAGCCAGCCCCAGCCGCGCAACCAGCTCGCGATGGTGCTGGACGGCCTGGTCATCTCCGCCCCGGTCATCGAGGAGCCCATCCCGGGCGGCCAGGCGCGCATCTCCGGCAGCTTCACCCAGAAGACCGCGACCGACCTGGCCAACCAGCTCAAGTACGGCGCGCTGCCGCTGAAGTTCATCCAGAGCTCGATCGAGGAGGTGTCCTCGATCCTCGGCGCCGACCAGTTGCGCGGCGGCCTGCTCGCCGGCGCGATCGGCCTGGCCCTCGTGGTCATCTACTGTCTGCTCTACTACCGCGGGCTCGGCCTGGTCGCGGTGGCGAGCCTCGTGGTGGCGACCATCCTGACCTACCAGGCGGTGGTCATCCTCGGCCACAACGCCAACTTCCGCCTGTCGCTGCCGCACATCATCGGCCTGGTGGTGTCGATCGGGATCACGGCGGACTCCTTCATCGTCTACTTCGAACGCATGCGTGACGAGATGAAGGAGGGCAGGCGCTCGTTGCGGGTCGCCGTCGAGGTGGCCTGGGTGCGCGCCCGCCGCACGATCCTGATCGCCGACGCGGTCATGTTCATCGCGGCCGTCGTGCTGTACTTCCTGGCCGTGGGCGGCGTCGCGGGCTTCGCCTTCGCCATGGGTCTCACCACGCTGATCGACATCGCGGTGGTCTTCCTGTTCACGAAGCCGTTCGTGGCGGTGCTCGCCCGTCTGCAGTTCTTCGCCAAGGGCCACAAGCTCTCCGGCCTGGACGCCGAGCGCATGAGCCAGAACGCTCCCGTCACCGCCCGCACGACCGTCTCGCAGGAGGGCTGATGTCGGCCATCGGAAGACTTGGGCGCCGCCTGTACCGCGGCGAGGTCGACATCGACTTCGTCGGGCGGTACAAGCTGTGGTCCATCCTGTCCGGCGCGCTGCTGCTGATCTCGGTGCTCGGCCTGGTGATCCAGGGCCTGAACCTCGGCGTCGAGTTCAAGGGCGGGTCCGTCTTCAGCTTCACCAAGCCGCCGGCGTCCACCATCGAGCACGTGCGGTCGACGTTCGAGGAAGCCGGGGTCCACCAGGTCATCGTGCAGGAGACCGGTTCCCGCTGGCGGGTCACCACCGAGACCATGCCGACCTCCGAGGTGACCCGGGTGCAGAACGCCATCTCGGCGGAGTTCGGCATCCCGGGCAACCAGGTCGACAAGCAGATCATCGGTGCCACCTGGGGCGGTGAGGTGCTGAACAAGGCCATCATCGGCCTGATCGTGTTCATGATCGCGATCATCCTGTACCTCACCATGGCCTTCGAGTGGAAGATGGCGCTGGCCGCGGTGGTCGCGCTGTTCCACGACCTGGTCATCACCGCGGGCGTGTACGCCTGGTCGGGCTTCGAGGTCACCCCGGCCACCATGCTGGGCTTCCTGACGATCCTCGGATATTCGCTGTACGACGCGGTCGTGGTGTTCGACATGATCAAGGAGGTCACGGCCAAGCTCGGCACGGCCTCCAAGATGACCTACACCGAGGCCGCCAACAACGCGCTCAACCACACGCTGATCCGGTCCCTGAACACCTCGCTGGTCGCCATCCTCCCGGTGGCCGCGATCCTGTTCATCGGCACCACGCTGTTCGGCGCGGGCACGCTGAAGGACCTGTCGCTGGCGCTGTTCGTCGGCATGATCGTCGGCACCTACTCCTCGCTGTGCGTCGCGACGCCGCTGCTGGTCCTGCTCAAGGAGCGGGAGCCGAAGTACGCGGCCATCGCCAAGCGGCTCGCCGCCCAGCGCGGCGCGGCCGTGCAGGACGCGGTAGCCAAGCGCAAGGTCCCGGCCACCGCCGCTTCCTCCGCCAAGGGCGGGGGCGGTACGGTCGCCACGGCCAAACGGAAGAAGCGCTAGCCGAGTCACCCGCGGCGCCCTCGTGATCCGTCAGGATCGCGGGGGCGCTTCGCGGTGCCGGGAAGGAACCCCCATGCAGGACCTCTCCGCGCTGATCCTCTCCCGGATCCGCGACGTGCCGGACTACCCCAAGCCCGGCATCATGTTCAAGGACATCACGCCGCTGCTCGGCGACCACGAGGTCTTCACGGCCGTGGTGGAGGCGCTGGCGGACGGCCTGGACGTCGACAAGGTCGTGGGCATCGAGGCCCGGGGCTTCATCCTGGCCGCCCCGGTGGCCCTTCGGGCCGGCGCCGGGTTCGTCCCGGTCCGCAAGAAGGGCAAACTGCCCGCGGAGACGCTGGAGGCCTCCTACGATCTGGAGTACGGCTCCGCCGTCATCGAGGTGCACCGCGACGCCTTCGCACCGGGCGACCGCGTGCTCATCGTGGACGACGTGCTGGCCACCGGCGGCACCGCCGAGGCCACCGTGGAGCTGATCGGCCGCGCGGGCGCCGAAGTGGTGGGCGTGTCCGTGCTCATGGAACTCGGCTTCCTGAAGGGCCGTGAGCGGCTCGGCCACGCCGGCCTGCGGGCGCTGGTGGTCGTCTGAACGACTCCCCGCCCGGGAGTCCGGTACCCCCGGCGTGGATACACTGGGGGATCTGGACTCGACGTGAGGGAGTCTGAGTGCCCCGTGACATGACCGTGCCCGATGTGACCGACACCCCTGAGCCGGTTTCCGCGCCAGCGGGCGACACGGGTACGGCCATGTCCGCGAGCACGGAGGAAAAACCGGCGCCTGCCGTACGCCGCAGGTTGTCCCGGTTCGGGGGCCAGTGGGGTGGCGCGATGAATCCGGTCCTGGAACCACTGTTCAAGACAGTCCGTGCCACCCACCCCAAAGCGGACCTACGGCTGATCGAGCGCGCCTACGACGTCGCGGCCTACCACCACCGCGACCAGAAGCGGAAGAGCGGCGACCCGTACATCACCCACCCCCTCGCGGTCGCCACCATCCTCGCCGAGCTCGGCACCGACGACGAGACGTTGTGCGCCGCGCTGCTCCACGACACCGTCGAGGACACCGCCTACGGCCTGGACGAGCTCGGCAACGACTTCGGCGAGAACATCGCCCTGCTGGTGGACGGCGTCACCAAGCTGGACAAGGTCAAGTTCGGCGACGCGGCCCAGGCCGAGACCGTACGCAAGATGGTCGTCGCGATGTCCCGCGACATCCGGGTGCTGGTCATCAAGCTCGCCGACCGTCTGCACAACATGCGCACCCTGCGCTACCTCCCGCGGCACAAGCAGGAGCAGAAGGCCCGCGAGACGCTGGAGATCTTCGCGCCGCTGGCCCACCGGCTCGGCATGAACACCATCAAGTGGGAGCTCGAGGACCTCGCGTTCGGCATGCTCTACCCCAAGCGGTACGACGAGATCGCCCGCATGGTGTCCGAGCGCGCCCCCCGCCGCGACCTGTTCCTGCAGGAGGTCATCGAGAAGGTCCACGCCGACCTGCGCGAGGCCAAGATCCGCGCCATGGTGAAGGGCCGCCCCAAGCACTACTACTCGATCTACCAGAAGATGATCGCGCGCGAGGTCGCGTTCGACGACATCTACGACCTGGTGGGCATCCGGGTGCTGGTCGACACGGTCCGCGACTGCTACGCCGCGCTCGGCACGATCCACGCGCGGTGGAACCCGGTCCCCGGCCGGTTCAAGGACTACATCGCGATGCCCAAGTTCAACATGTACCAGTCGCTGCACACCACGGTGATCGGTCCCGAGGGCAAGCCGGTCGAGCTGCAGATCCGCACCCGCGCCATGCACCACCGCGCCGAGTACGGCGTCGCGGCCCACTGGAAGTACAAGGAGGAGATGGGCGCGAGCGGCCCCGCCGGGGTGCGCATGAAGGCCGCGGGCGACATGGCGTGGCTGCGCCAGCTCCTCGACTGGCAGAAGGAGACGTCCGACCCGGGGGAGTTCCTGGAGTCGCTGCGGTTCGACCTGTCGGTGTCGGAGGTCTTCGTCTTCACCCCGCGCGGCCAGGTCATCGCGCTGCCCGAGGGCGCCACGCCCGTGGACTTCGCCTACGCCGTGCACACCGAGGTGGGTCACCGGTGCATCGGGGCGCGGGTGAACGGCCGCCTGGTGCCTCTCGAGTCGCGGCTGAGCAACGGCGACGCGGTCGAGATCTTCACCTCCAAGTCCCCGGACGCCGGGCCGTCCCGCGACTGGCTGAAGTTCGTCAAGAGCGGCCGGGCCCGCAACAAGATCAGGCAGTGGTTCTCCAAGGAGCGCCGCGAGACCGCCATCGAGGCGGGCAAGGAGGCCATCGGCCGGGCCATGCGCAAGCAGGGCCTGCCGTTGCAGCGCCTGATGTCCGGAGAGAGCCTTCTGGCCCTCGCCAGGGACCTTCGCTACCCCGACGTCTCCGCGTTGTACGCGGCCGTCGGAGAAGGCCACATGGGCGCGCAGTCGGTCGTCGAGAAGCTCGTGCAGTCCCTCGGCGGGGTGGAGGGCGCCGAGGAGGACATCGCCGAGGCCGCCGTCCCCACGCGGCTGCGCGGCCGGCCGCGCAGCGGCACCAACGCCGGGGTGATCGTGGCGGGCGACTCCGACGTGTGGGTGCGCCTGTCGCGGTGCTGCACGCCGGTGCCCGGTGACGACATCGTGGGGTTCGTCACCCGCGGCCACGGGGTGTCGGTGCACCGCACCAACTGCCCCAACATCGAGCAGCTCAGGGCCGAGCCCGACCGCCTGGTCGAGGTCAACTGGTCCCCGAGCGACGACTCGGTGTTCCTGGTCGCCATCCAGGTGGAGGCGCTCGACCGTCCGCGCCTGCTCTCCGACGTCACCCGCACCCTGTCCGACCAGCACGTCAACATCCTGTCGGCGTCGGTCACCACCTCACGCGACCGCACGGCCGTCAGCAAGTTCACGTTCGAGATGGGCGACCCCAAGCACCTCGGCCACGTCCTGAAGGCCGTACGCAACATCCCGGGCGTCTACGACGTGTACCGCGTCACCAACTGAGACACCCGCCGCCGGCGATCAGGTCACGCCCCGCCGCGGCACCGATCGTGGCCGCCGTCGCGCCGCCCGCGTACCGGCGCGTGCGGCCCGGCACTGGCGAGACACCGGCGTACGGCCGGCGTATCGATGGCGCGGCGCAGGCGTGACGACGCGGCCTCGGCACGGCGGGTGCCGTGCCGAGGGGGCGTCAGGAGAACTCGGCGAGGGTGCGCTCGGCCTCCTCCAGCCACGACCGGCGCGCCGCGATGGCCTCCTCGGCCTCCTTGACGTCCTTGTCGCGGCCGGCGGTCCTGGCCTTGGCCAGGCGGCCCTCAAGCTGGTCGATCGACTTGCGGAGCTGGTCGACGGTGGTCTGCGCGCGGGCGCGGGCCTCGGGGTTGGAGCGCTTCCACTCGGCCTCCTCGGCCTTGCGCACCGCCTCGTCGACGCGCCGCAGGCCGCCCTCCAGCCGGTCGCGGGACTCGCGCGGCACCGGGCCGACCGCCTCCCAGCGCTCCAGCACGCCGCGCAGCGCGGCCCGGGCCGCCCGGGCGTCGGTGATCGGCAGGATGCGCTCGGCGTCGGCCAGGATGGCCTCCTTGGCCTCGGCGTTCTCCCGCAGCGAGGCGTCACGCTCGGCGAACACCGTCGAACGCGCCTGGAAGAACTGGTCCTGCGCGCCCTTGAACCGGGTCCACAGATCGTCCTCGGCCTCACGCGAGGCGCGCCCGGCGTTCTTCCACTGCCGCATCAGCTCGCGGTACGCCGCCGCCGTCTCGCCCCAGTCGGTCGAGGACGCCAGCGCCTCGGCCTCGGCGACGATGCGCTCCTTGATCGCGCGCACCGACTCCCGTTGCTCGTCCAGCCCGGCGAAGTACGACTTGCGCCGCTTGGCGAACGCCGTGCGGGCGGCCGACAGGCGCTTCCACAGGGCGGCCTCGGTCACCCGGTCGATGCGCTCGGCCGCCTTCCACTCGTCCACGAGCTGGCGCAGCCGCTCGCCGCCGGACTTCCAGTGGGTGGTGTCCTCGGCGATGCGCTCGGCCTCGGCGACGATGCGCTCCTTGATCTCACGCGAGGCGGCGCGGGCCTGGTCCCTGGCGGCCCGCATCTCCTCACGGCGCTTGCCCACCAGGTCGGTGAGGGCCTCCAGGCGGGCCGTCAGCGCCGCGAGGTCGCCCACGGCGTGCGCCTCGGCGATGGAGTCGCGCAGCTTGACGATCGTCGCCTCGGCCTGCGCGGGTGGCAGGTCGGTGCCGCGGACGCGCTGTTCCAGCAGCTCCACCTGGGTGGCCAGCTCGTCGTACTTGCGATGGAAGTAGGCAAGCGCCTCTTCCGGCTCACCGGCCTGCCAGGACCCGACGGCCCGTTCTCCCTCGGCCGTACGAACGTAGACGGTGCCGTCGTCGTCTACCCGGCCCCACGGGTCGGTGCTCACCGTGTCCTCCCGCATTCGAATCAGCTTTCCAGGACGCTACGCGTCCTTGGTGGTATTACGTCAGCTCTAGCCCGAGATTGTCACGCGTTTGAGTTCGACGGGGTCCTTCGGCGCTCCGGTGCCGTCGCCCATGCCGCCCTCAAGGACGCCCTTCTTGCGGACCTTGTCCAGAATGTCGAGCCCCTTGGTGACCGTACCCAAAATGGTGTACTGCGGCGGGAGCTGAAGGTCGCCGAGGACGATGAAGAACTGGCTGCCCGTGGTCCCGGGGGCCTGTGCCTTGGCCATCGCGATCACGCCGCGTGTGTACTTGGCGCCTTCGAGGTTCTCCTCGGCGTAGCGGAAGCCGGGGCCGCCCTGGCCGTCGGTGGTGCCCTTGCCGTCCGCCTTGGCCAGCGGGTCGCCGCACTGGAGCATCGGGAAGGCCTCGGTGCCCATACGGTGGCACTTGGAGCCGTCGAAGTACTTCTTCTTCGCCAGGAAGGCCATCGCGTTGACCGTGCACGGCGCCTTGGCGGTGGCGAGCTTGACCACGATGTCGCCATGGTTGGTGTCGAACGTCATGGTCTTCGCGGACTTGTCGGGCTTGGTGGGCGGGGTGCCGACCTCCTTCACCGGCCCCCCGCGGCTGTCGGCCACGTAGTCACAGGTGTCGGCCGCCGCGTTGTACGCCTTGGGCGTGGGGCCCGCGGACGGCGGCGGCGAGCTCGTGGCCGCCGACGGTGACGGGGTCGCCGCGGCCGAGGGGGTCTTGTTGCCGCCGACGATCGCGACGGCCGCGAAAATGCCGCCCACCACGACGAGGACGCCCACGCTGGTGCCGATGATCGCCACCTGCTTCCTGCGGGCCTCACGTTCGGCGCGTCGCTGCATCTGCCGTTCGTAGTGCTCGCGTGCGAGCTGCTTCTGACGGTCCTTGCCGGTCGCCACCGCTGTGTCCTCCCGACTGTCCGAGTTGATCGCGTTTGGTCGTCTGACTGGACGACCGCCACCTTTATGGAGTGGGCGAATCGTATCGGCCCGCGGGCGATGGTTCGCAGCCCGGCGACCCGCACCGGTACCCTTCGGTTACATTCCCATCCGCTTTCCTTGACGAGAACGATCACACCGAGGACCGCTTCCGTGCTCATCGACGGCTTTCCCGCAGGCTCGTTCCAGGCCAACTGCTATGTCGTCGCTCCCGCCGCGGGCGAGGAGTGCGTGATCGTCGACCCTGGTCAGGACGCCGTGCGCGATCTGGAGGCCAAGCTGCGCGAGCACCGGCTGAAGCCGGTCGCCGTGCTCGTGACCCACGGTCACCTCGATCACATGTGGTCGGTCGCCCCGGTCTGCGGCGCACGCAACATTCCTGCATACATTCATCCGGACGACCGCGAGTTGCTGTCCGATCCGGCCAAGGGCATCTCGCTCATGGCGAACAGCTTGTTCGGCGGCATCGAGTTCACCGAGCCCGACGACGTGCGCGAGCTGTCCGACGGCGCGGTGCTGAACATCGCGGGGCTGGATCTGATCGTCGATCACGCCCCCGGCCATACCAGGGGGTCGGTGACCTTCAGGTTCGACGCGGAACAGGTGATGTTCTCCGGCGACCTGCTGTTCGCCGGCTCCATCGGCCGCAGTGATCTGCCGGGCGGCGACTACGCCACCATCATCCGCAGCCTCGGCAGGGTATGCCTGTCCCTGCCGGACACCACCACGGTGCTGCCCGGCCACGGACCACAAACGACGATCGGCCGTGAGCGCGCCACCAACCCGTACCTCGCCGAGGCGGCGCCGTTCGCGGGCCCAACCAGGGGACTGTGATGAGCTTTCAGGCGCCCAAGGGCGTACCAGAATATTTCCCGCCGCGCTCGGCGACCTTCGTCGCGGCCCGCGCGGCGTTCGCCGACGCGGCGGTCCGAGCCGGCTACGCCTACATCGAGGTGCCGGTCTTCGAGGACACCGAGCTGTTCGCGCGCGGCGTCGGCGAGTCGACCGACGTCGTCACCAAGGAGATGTACACCTTCGCCGACCGCGGCGGCCGCTCGGTCACGCTGCGGCCGGAGTTCACCGCCGGCGTGATGCGCTCCACGCTGGAGCACGGCCTGCACAACGGCCGGCTGCCGGTGAAGCTGTGGACCATGGGCCCGGCGTTCCGCTACGAGCGCCCGCAGGCCGGCCGGTACCGCCAGCTCCAGCAGTTCGACCTGGAGGCCATCGGCACCGAGGACCCCGCGGTGGACGCCGAGACCATCGCCATCGCCTGGCAGGGGTACCGCTCGCTCGGCCTCACCCAGGTGCGGCTGCTGCTCAACACCCTCGGCTGCGCCCAGTGCCGCCCGGCCTACCGCGCCGCCCTGCAGGAGTTCCTGCGCGGCCTGGACCTCGACGAGGCCACCCGGCGGCGCGTCGAGATCAACCCGCTGCGGGTGCTGGACGACAAGCGTCCCGAGGTGCGGGCCCAGGTGGAGCACGCGCCGCTGATCATCGACCACCTGTGCGCGTCCTGCAAGGCCCACCACGACCGCGTGCGGTCCCTGCTGGAGGACCTCGGGGTCCCCTGGGAGGACACCCCGCGCCTGGTACGCGGCCTCGACTACTACTCCCGCACCACCTACGAGTTCGACCACCCGCTGCTCGGGGCCCAGTCGGGCATCGGCGGCGGCGGCCGGTACGACGGCCTGTCCGAGGACATCGGCGGCCCGCCGCTGCCCGGCATCGGGTTCGCCGTGGGCGTGGACCGCATCGTCATGGCCGTCGAGGCCGAGGGCCTGGCCGCGCGGGAGCCCGCGCGGGTCGCGGTGTTCGGCGTGCCGCTCGGCGACGACGCCGCCCGGCGCATGTTCACGCTGGTCAACGAGCTGCGGTCGGCGGGCGTCGCCACCGACATGGCCTTCGACGGCAAGGGGCTCAAGGGCGCCATGAAGGGCGCGGACCGGTCCGGTGCCACGTACGCGGTGATCCTCGGCGAGCGCGACCTCGCCGCGGGGACCGCCCAGGTGAAGGACCTGGTGAGCGGGGAGCAGACCGCCGTGCCGCTCGACGAGATCGTCACGAAGCTGAAGGAGAAGCTGACCAAATGATCCGCACGCACACCGCCGGATCGCTGCGCAGGGAGCACGCGGGCCAGGGCGTCACCCTGGCCGGCTGGGTGGCACGCCGCCGCGACCACGGCGGCGTCGTCTTCATCGACCTGCGCGACGCGTCCGGCTCGGCGCAGGTGGTCTTCCGAGAGGAGGACCACGCGCACGACCTCCGCTCGGAGTACTGCGTCAGGATCGCCGGGGAGGTCCGCCTGCGCCCGGAGGGCAACGAGAACCCCGACCTGCCGACCGGCGAGATCGAGGTCGTGGCCTCCGAGGTCGAGGTGCTGAGCGAGTCGGCGCCCCTGCCGTTCCCCATCGAGGGGAACACCGGGGTGTCGGAGGAGGCGCGGCTGAAGTACCGCTACCTCGACATCCGCCGCCGCCAGGTCGCCGAGGCGCTGCGGATCCGCTCCACCGCCACCTACCTCGCCCACGAGGTGATGCGCGAGCACGGCTTCGTGTACGTCGAGACGCCCGACCTGACCCGCTCCACCCCCGAGGGCGCCCGCGACTTCCTGGTGCCGGTCCGCCTGCAGCCGGGCAGCTGGTACGCCCTGCCGCAGTCGCCGCAGTTGTTCAAGCAGCTCCTCATGGTGGCCGGTCTCGAGCGCTACTACCAGCTCGCCCGCTGCTTCCGCGACGAGGACCTGCGCGCCGACCGGCAGCCGGAGTTCACCCAGATCGACGTCGAGATGTCCTTCGCCGACCAGGACGACGTCATGGCCCTCGGCGAGGCCCTGATCGGCCGCCTGTGGCGCGAGACCGCCGGCTACGAGCTGCCGTCCCCGCTGCCGCGCGTCACCTACCGCGAGGCGATGGACCGCTACGGCTCCGACAAGCCGGACCTGCGGTTCGGCTGCGAGCTGGTCGACATGACCTCCTACTTCTCCGGGACGACGTTCCGGGTGTTCCAGGCGCCGTACGTCGGCGCCGTGGTCATGCCGGGCGGCGCGTCGCAGACCCGCAAGGAGCTCGACGCCTGGCAGGAGTGGGCCAGGTCCCGCGGCGCCCGCGGCCTGGCGTACGTCCTGGTGCAGCCGGGCGGTGAGCTCGGCGGCCCGGTCGCCAAGAACCTGTCCGAGACCGAGCGGGCGGGGCTCGCCGCCGCCGCCGGGGCCGCCGAGGGCGACGCGGTGTTCTTCGCCGCGGGCCACCCGAACCCCTCGCGCGACCTGCTCGGCGCGGCCCGGCTGGAGATCGGCCGGCGCTGCGGCCTGATCGACGAGTCGGCGTGGAGCTTCCTGTGGGTGGTGGACGCCCCCATGTTCGAGCCGGTGCTCGACGACGCGGGGCGGCAGACCGGCTGGACGGCCGTGCACCACCCGTTCACCGGCCCGAAGCCCGAGTGGGCCGACACCTTCCAGGACGACCCGGGGGAGGCCCTGGCGTACGCCTACGACATGGTCTGCAACGGCATGGAGATCGGCGGGGGATCCATCCGTATCCACCGGGCCGAGATGCAGCAGCGGGTGTTCGACGTGCTCGGCATCTCCAAGGAGGAGGCCGAGAGCAAGTTCGGCTTCCTGCTGGAGGCGTTCAAGTACGGCCCGCCGCCGCACGGCGGCATCGCCTACGGCTGGGACCGCGTCTGCATGCTGCTGGCGGGCGGCGAGTCGATCCGCGACGTGATCGCCTTCCCCAAGACCGCCTCCGGTTTCGACCCGCTGACCGGCGCCCCCACCCCGATCACGGCCGACCAGCGCAAGGAGGCCGGTGTGGACGCCACCAAGAAGCCCGCCGCCAAGGCCGCCTCACCGGGCGCCTGAGTCCGGCCCGGGCACGCCGAGGGCGCCCGGGTCAGGTGAAACTCCTCGAGCACGACAGAAGGGGCGCGGCCCGTCGCGGGCCGCGCCCCTTCGCGTGTCGCCGGGGACCCTGAGGGGCCTACTTGGTCACGGTGACGTTCTTGATGATGACCGGCAGCTTGGGGGCGTTGGAGCCCTCGCCGCGGACGTCGGCCATGGGGTCGCCGTTGAAGGGGATGATGCCACCCTTGGCGATCTTGTCCACGACGTCCATGCCCTCCTTGACCACGCCGAACGGCGTGTACGCGGCACCCGCGCTGGCCAGTTGGGTGTTCTCGTCGGAGAACGAGATCCAGAACTGGCTGCCGTTGGAGTTGGCGTCCTCGGCGCCCTGCGCCATCGCCACCGTGCCCCGCGTGTAGGGGATGCCTCCGAGGTTCTCGTCCCCGAACAGGTAGCCGGGGCCGCCCGTGCCGTCGTCCTTGGACTTTCCGTCGCCCTTGGCCAGCGGGTCGCCGCACTGCAGCATGCCGAGGCCGGTGGTCTCCACGGTGGCGAGGCGGTGGCAGCGGGTGTTGTCGAAGTAGTTCTTCTTGGCCAGGAACTCGAAGGAGTTGACGGTGCAGGGAGCGGCGGCGGTGGCCAGCTCGATGACGATCTTGCCCTGGTTGGTGTCGATCGTCATGAACTTGGCTTTGAGGTCCGGCTTGGTGGGCGGCATGCCCACCTTCTTGGCCGGCGAGTCGCTGTCGTCCTTGCGGTAGGAGCAGGTGATCGTGGCGGGGTCGGCCGGGGCCGTCACGCCGGGGTCGACGGCCGGCGCCGGCGCCGACCCAGAAGCGGACGGGGTGGCGGCCGCCTGGCCGCCGGGGTCGTCCCCTCCGCCGCCGCCGAGCAAGGTGGTGGCGGCGATGATCCCGCCGGCGACGACGACGACGCCCAGACCGGCGCCGAGGATCGTGTTCCGCCGGCTGGACGGTGGCTTCTTGGCGCGCTCTTCCTGCCGCTCGCGGTGCTCCCGTGCCAGCTGGGTCTGGCGATCCACGTCGGTCACGGTATGCCTTCCATTTGCGGATTGATGACTTCAGGTGCTCGGGAATCGTACCGGCCTTTGCCTCTGGACCGCATAAAACGGGTGGTTCCTCCACCAGCGGATGTACCTCCTCACACCAGATGCTTGACCAGAGGAATGTCCGCACCGGTACTTTCTTACGGTGTCCTGACGCGGCACCTGTCATCGTGGGCCCACGCGGCTCGCGGGGGCGGGCGCGACCCGGGACCGCCCGTGAACACACGAGAACCCACGGGCGCCCCGGCACGTATAGAGGGACGTATCGCCACCCCGACAGGAGCCAGCAACGATGTTCGAAGAAATCTTCGGCCTGCCCGCGCACCCCCTGATCGTGCACGCGGCCGTCATCTTCATCCCCCTGCTCGCAGCGGGTTCTGTGGTGTTCGGCGTCGTGCCCCGGGTGCGCACGCACCTCGGCTGGGCGGTCGCCTCGCTCGCCATCGTGGCACCCGTCGCGGCCTTGGCGGCCAAGCTGAGCGGTGAGGCGTTCATGGAGAGGAACTTCGGCGGTGAGACGCCCGAGGGGCCGCTCGGCGCCAAGCTGGACGAGCACATGGGCTACGCCGACCCGCTGCTGTTCAGCGCGCTCGGGCTCGGGGTGTCCGCGCTGCTGCTGGTGTACTCCTCGGTGCGGCTCGGCAAGACGGCCACCGCGATCCTCACGGTGGTGACCGTCGTGCTCGCCGTCGTGGCCGGCTTCTACACCGTCCGGGCGGGGCACACCGGCGCCGTCGCCGTCTGGAGCTGACCCGCTCCCGCGCGGTGCGGCGCCGTGACGGCGGGTAGTGTCGGCCCGTGGAGAGTTTGTTCGACGCGGCGGCGGAGGAGGCCCACCGGGGCCAGGAGCCCCTGGCCGTCCGCATGCGGCCGCGCGGCCTGTCCGAGGTGATCGGCCAGCGGCACCTCCTCGGGCCCGGCACCCCGCTGCGGCGGCTGGTCGAGAGCGACGCGCCCATGTCGCTGTTCCTGTGGGGCCCGCCCGGCACCGGCAAGACCACCCTGGCGTACGTGGTGGCGGGGGCGACCAAACGGCGCTTCGTCGAGGTCTCGGCGGTCTCGGCGGGCGTCAAGGAGGTCCGCGCCGCCATCGAGCAGGCCAGGGGCGAGCTCGGCATGACCGGACGCCAGACCGTGCTGTTCGTCGACGAGGTCCACCGGTTCAACAAGGCCCAGCAGGACGCGCTGCTGCCCGCCGTCGAGAACCGCTGGGTCACCTTCATCGGCGCCACCACCGAGAACCCCTTCTTCTCGGTGATCTCCCCGCTGCTGTCCCGCTCGCTCCTGCTCACCCTGGAACCGCTGTCGGAGGAGGACGTCCGCGCGGTGCTGGAACGCGCCGTGAGCGACCCGCGCGGCCTCGCCGGCCGGGTCGCCCTGACCCCCGAGGCCACCGGCCACCTCGTCCGGCTCGCCGGGGGAGACGCCCGCCGCTCCCTGACCTACCTGGAGGCCGCGGCGCTCATCGTCCCCTCCGGCGAGATCACCGTGGAGACCGTCGAGAAGGCCGTCGACAAGGCCGCCGTCCGCTACGACCGCCAGGGCGACCAGCACTACGACGTGATCAGCGCCTTCATCAAGAGCATGCGCGGCTCCGACGCCGACGCCGCCCTCCACTACCTGGCCCGCATGATCGAGGCCGGCGAGGACCCCCGCTTCATCGCCCGCCGCGTCGTCATCTTCGCCTCGGAGGACGTGGGCATGGCCGACCCCACCTGCCTCCAGGTGGCCGTGGCCGCCGCCCAGGCGGCCCAGATGATCGGCTTCCCCGAAGCCTCCATCAACCTGGCCCACGCCGTGATCCACTGCGCCCTGGCCCCCAAGTCCAACGCCGTCGTCAAAGCCATAGGCGCCGCCACCCAGGACGTCCGCCGCGGCCTGATCGGCCAGGTCCCCGCGCATCTGCGAGACGCCCACTACCCAGGCGCCGCCAAGCTCGCCCACGGCAAGGACTACAAGTACCCCCACGACTACGACCACGCCCTGGTCCGCCAGGTCTACGCCCCCGCCGAGCTCCAGGACCGCCGCTACTACGAACCCACCACCCACGGCGCCGAGGCCCAGGTGGCCACCCGCTGGTCCAAGATCCGCGACTACCTCCGCGGCACCTCCTGACCCCCGCCGGCCCCAGGGGCGTCGTCCACGAGTGGCGCGCTGGGAGGCGGGTGTGGCCCGGGGGCGCGATAGGGTCTTGACCATTCCATCCGCCCCGAGCCGGGTCGCACGTCGCCGGGCCGCTTTTGGAGGGGACGCACCGAGATGCTGACCGCGGGAGAGGTCGCCGGCCTCATCGTCGCTCTGTTCTGGGCGATCCTCGTCTGCTTCCTGGCCATGGTGCTGGTGAAGCTGGCGCGGCTGATCGACCAGACGGCCAAGTCGGTGGCGGACCTCAACGAGCGCGTGGTGCCGCTGCTGGAGGACGTGAGCCTCACCGTGGCCGAGACCAACCGGCAGCTCGTCGCGGTCGAGGCGATCGCGGGGAACATGCGGGAGGCCAGCGGCAACGTCGCCAGGGTCACCGGGGTGGCCTCCACCCTGTTCGCGACTCCGCTGATCAAGGCCTCGGCGCTCATCCACGGGGTCCGCGGCGCCCTCGCCGGCCGGCGGCGGCCGTCCGCCCTTCCCCGGGCCGGGCGGCAGTCGTGATCCGCGCCATGATCCGCCGGCTGTTCTGGTTCGCGCTCGGCGCGTACGCCGCGGTCTGGGTGATGCGTAAGCTTCAAGCGTTGAAGCCCGACCACATCGCCCGCCGCACGGCGGGCCACGCGGCGGGGCTGCTGGCCGAGGCCCGCGGCTTCGCGGGCGAGGTCCGGAGGCTCTCCGCGGCCAGGGAAACCGAGTTGCGGGCGCGACTCGGGCCCGACACCGTTGCAGTATCCGCACGAAACCACCACGACGAAAAGGACGGCCGCTGAGATGGAGTCGGCAGAGATCGCCCGCCGCTTCCTGCGCTTCTTCGAGGAGCGCGGCCACACCGTCGTGCCCTCGGCCAGCCTTGTCGCCGAGGACCCGACGCTGCTGCTGGTCAACGCGGGCATGGTGCCCTTCAAGCCCTACTTCCTCGGACAGAAGAAGCCCCCGTACCCGCGGGCCGCCTCCGTCCAGAAGGTCATGCGCACCCTCGACATCGACGAGGTCGGCAAGACCACCCGCCACGCGAGCTTCTTCCAGATGCTCGGCAACTTCTCCTTCGGCGACTACTTCAAGGAGAAGGCGATCCCGTACGCGTGGGAGCTGCTCACCACCCCCGAGTCCCAGGGCGGCTTCGGCTTCTCCGAGGACCGCCTGTGGGTGACGGTCTTCCAGGACGACGACGAGGCCCGCGACATCTGGCACAAGCAGGTCGGCATCCCGCTGGAGCGCATCCAGCGCCGCGGCTTCGCCGACAACTACTGGCACATGGGGGTGCCCGGCCCCGGCGGCCCGTGCAGCGAGATCTACTACGACCGCGGCCCCGAGTACGGCAAGGAGGGCGGTCCCGTCGCCGACGAGAACCGCTACCTCGAGGTCTGGAACAACGTCTTCATGCAGTTCCAGCTCTCCACGGTCCGCAGCAAGATCGACTTTGACGTGCTGGGCGAGCTGCCCGCCAAGAGCGTGGACACCGGCATGGGCCTGGAGCGCATGGCGGCCATCCTGCAGGGCGTCGACAACATCTACGAGATCGACACCACCTACAAGATCCTCGACCGCGCGGCCGATCTGACCCGCTCGCGGTACGGCCGCGACGCCCGGGCCGACGTCTCGCTGCGCGTCGTCGCGGACCACATGCGCGCCGGCGTCATGCTGGTGGGCGACGGCGTGCTGCCCTCCAACGAGGGCCGTGGTTACGTCCTGCGGCGCATGCTGCGCCGGGCGATCCGCAACCTGCGCCTGCTCGGCGCGGGCGACGAGCGCTACATGCACGAGCTCACCGCCACCACCATCGACGTCATGAGCGACCAGTACCCCGACCTGCGCGCCGACGCGGCGAACATCCACACGGTGATCGACGCCGAGGAGACCTCCTTCCTCGGCACCCTGCGCACCGGCACCGCGATCTTCGACGCGGCGGTCGAGGAGACCAAGCGCAAGGGCGTCGAGGTGCTCGCGGGCGCGCAGGCGTTCCAGCTCCACGACACCTACGGCTTCCCGATCGACCTCACCCTGGAGATGGCCTCCGAGCAGGGCCTGCAGGTCGACGAGGACGGCTTCCGCCGCCTGATGGACGAGCAGCGGCAGCGCGCCAAGGCCGACTCCGCGGCCAAGAAGACCGGCAACGCCGACATCTCGGTGCTCGGCGAGCTGCTCGACCGGGCGGGCAAGGTCGACTTCCTCGGCTACGACCAGACCACCGCCGAGGCGCGGGTCATCGGCCTGCTCGTGGACGGCGCGTCGGTCCCCGCGGCGGGCGCGGGCACCACCGTCGAGGTCGTGCTCGACCGCACCCCGTTCTACGCCGAGGGCGGCGGCCAGCTCGCCGACCAGGGCATGATCCGCACCGACGGCGCGCGGGTCGAGGTCACCGACGTCCAGTCGCCGTTCGCGGGGCTCGTCGTGCACCGCGGCAAGGTCGCCGACGGTGAGATCCGGGTGGGCGACGCGGCGCAGGCCGAGATCGACGTCGAGCGGCGCCGGGCCATCTCCCGCAGCCACACCGCGACCCACCTGGTGCACCGCGGCTTCCGCAACGCGCTCGGCGAGAGCGCGGCGCAGGCGGGCTCGGAGAACTCCCCGGGGCGGTTCCGCTTCGACTTCACCGCGGCGGGCGCCGTGGCGCCGAGCGTGCTGCGGGACGTCGAGGACGAGGTCAACGCGATCCTGATCAACGACCTCCAGGTGCACGCGTACCACACCTCGCTGAGCGAGGCGCGGTCCATGGGCGCGCTGGCGCTGTTCGGCGAGAAGTACGGCGACGAGGTGCGCATCGTCGAGGTCGGCGACTACTCCCGCGAGCTGTGCGGCGGCACCCATGTCGCGAGCTCCGGGCAGCTCGGCCTGGTCAAGGTGCTGGGCGAGTCGTCCATCGGCGCCGGGGTGCGCCGCGTCGAGGCGCTGGTCGGCCTGGACGCGTTCCGCTTCCTCGCGCGCGAGAGCGTGCTGGTCGCGCAGCTCTCCGAGCAGCTCAAGACCCGCCGCGAGGAGCTGCCCGAGCGGGTGGAGGGCATCGTGACCCGCCTGCGCACCGCCGAGCGCGAGCTGGAGCGCCTGCGCTCCGCCCAGGTGCTCGCCATCGCGGGCGAGCTCGCCGCGGGGGCCCGCGAGATCAGCGGCGTCTCGGTGGTGACTCACCGCGCGCCGGACGGGACTTCCCCCGATGACCTGCGTAAACTCGCTCTCGATGTGCGTGGCAGATTCCCCGGCGACCGCGCCGCGATGGTCGTGATCGCCGGCGTGCCCGCCGACCGCCCCGTCGTGGTCGCCGCGGTCAACGAGGCGGGACGCGTCCGGGGACTCAAGGCCGGGCGACTGGTAGGCGTCGCCGCCAAGGCACTTGGGGGTGGCGGTGGCGGCAAGGACGACGTCGCACAAGGCGGCGGCACTCGACCCGAGGCGATCGACGACGCCCTCACCTCCGTCACCCAGGCCGCCAGGGAAACCCTCACCTGACCCTGGCCACCCCACCCGCGCCCACCATGACGCCACCACCCCGTACCTCCGGCGACCCGCACCGGTCCCGCCGGAGGTACGGCCGTACGCGTCGCCACTCCCTGCGATCCCGTATCTGCGGCGACCCGCACCGGTCCCGCCGTGGGGACGGCCGTACACGTCGCCACTCCCTGCGATCCCGTATCTGCGGCGACCCGCACCGGTCCCGCCGTGCGTACGGCGATACGCTCCTCCACCCTCCATCCTGGCCGCAGAGCCCTCCGGTGCCCCCCGTCCCGGTCGCCTGTTTCGTTCCATCGCCGGTTCTGCCGTCGTCCCGCGGCCGGGGCGGGATCTCGTTTGCCGGCGCGTCGCTGCGGCTGTCGGCGGGGGACGGGGGGGTGTCGCCGTGAGGCGGGGGGTGCGGATCGGGGTTGATGTGGGGACGGTGCGCATCGGGGTGGCGCGGAGCGATCCCTCGGGGCTGCTCGCTACGCCTGTGGAGACGGTGCGGCGGGGGCGGGGCGATCTGGGGAGGATCGCCGGCATCGCGGCCGAGTACGAGGCGGTCGAGGTGGTGGTGGGGCTGCCCACGTCGTTGTCGGGCAGGGAGAGTCACGCGGCCGCGGCGGTGCGGGAGTTCGCCGGGCGGCTCGCGGCGCGGGTGGCGCCGACGCCGGTGCGGATGTACGACGAGCGGCTGACCACGGTGTCCGCCCAGCAGGACCTGCGGTCCAGCGGGGTGCGGGCGAAGAACCAGCGGGACGTCATCGACCAGGCCGCCGCCGTGGTCCTGCTCCAGGCCGCGCTGGACGCCGAGCGCGCCTCGGGCGCGCCCCCAGGAAGACCCGTCGAGCCGCCGGGGCCACGCCCCGGCGGGGAATCGAGCCCCGGGCCCACGAGGTGACCCGCCCTGCCGCCCCGTACGGCGGTGACGACGAGGGTGCCCGGCATGGCGGTGACGATCAGCACACCCTGCCCGGTGACGGAGAGCAGAGCGCTCCCCGCGGTCACGGTGATCAGGGTGTCCCGCACGGGGACGGTGATCAGGGTGTCCCGCACGGGGACGGTGATCAGGGTGTCCCGGGCGGTGACGGTGCTCGGGGGAGCGGGGACCAGAGCGTACGGGGGGAGGGTGACGAGCAGGGGGCGCTGCGTGGTGAGGGTGACGAGGGGGTGGGGTTGTTCGAGTTGGGAGGGGCGGACGGGAGTGAGGAGGAGGGGGTTGGCG
>NZ_JBDPMD010000060.1:0-51991 GCF_039871875.1 Sphaerisporangium sp. B11E5
GAGGCCAGTACGGCGGCGGTGCTGACGGTGTACCCCGGGGGCGGGGTGTCGGTGGCGCGGGCGTGGCGGGGGAGGGTGGCGGCGGGGTCCAGTGGGAACGGGCCGGCGCTGCTGGGGCTCAAGGCGGGGTGGGAGGGGACGTTGACGGTGTCGTACGCGTTGCGGTTCGACGAGGACATGGCGCCGCGGCAGCTCAGTGTGGTGACCGAGACGCGGGCGGGGGACGTGCTGACGCAGACGACGCGCATCCTCGATCTGCGGCGGCCTCGGAACGCGGCGTTGCTGGAGGCGGCGTGGCCGGAGTTGCTGGTGAGCCCGTTCCCGGCGGTGGCGCACGGCGCGGGGATCTTCCTGACGTCGGCGTCGGCGGCGTTGTGGCGGCGGATGGAGACGGCGGGGACGACGGTGCGGGCCGTGTACGCGCTGACGGGGGACGATCGCGAGTACGCCCTGGCTTACGGGTTCTTCGGCGGTTCACTGCAGACCGGGACGCTGGACAGCAGACTCCAGTCGCTCCGCATCACGCGGGCGGGGGTGGTCGTCCCGCAGCAGTGCGTCGTGGTCCCGGCGCCGCCGCGTCCTCCTCTCAAGCACCCGGCGCGGCTTCTGGTCCTGCCGCCCGCCTGCCTCCCGCCGCCCGTCCCCGCGCCCGCCCCGTCTCCTGGAAGCCTCCCCACAGCGGACGGCACCCCTGGAGCGGTCCCTGGCCCGGGAGCGACGCCGGCCCCGGACGTGACCCTGGCCCCGGATGTGACGCCGAGCGGTGACGCCGCCACGGACCCCGCCACCGGGCAGGGCTGCGGTCAGGTGACCTCGCCGTCGCCGCAGGACTCCCCGACCCCCACGGACACGCCGACCCCCACGGACACCCCCACGCCGACGGACACCCCCACGCCGACGGACACCCCCACGCCGACGGACACCCCGACGCCGAGCCCGTCGGTCACGGACACCCCGGGCCCGGGGGTCACGACGGCCGGGCCCACCGTGCCGTCGCCGCTCCCGGCCTCCGGCTAGGCGTCGGGCAGCCGTTTCTCGAAAAGTGTGACCGGGTACCGGGAGCCCAGGGACAACGGTTGCTCGCCGACCTCGGTGTAGCCGGCGTCGATGTAGTACCGCCGCAGGCGGGGGTTGCCCGCGGCGCAGTCGAGGCGGGCCAGAGGTCTCCCCGATTCGGTGATGCGTCTCTCCGCGGCGGCGAGCAGGACCCGCCCCGAGCCCGGGGGAGCGGACGAGCGGTCGATCATGAGGCGGTGGATGTAGCCGGCGGACGGTGGCTGAGGGCCCCACGTCAGGGGGTCGTCCCACCACAGTTCCCAGGCACCGACCGGCACATCCTGCCCGGTGAGCGCCAGCCACACCTCCCCGAGCCGCATCCGCTCACGGAAGTGGTCCGCCCCCATGTCGCCGGGCCGCCACTGCGCGACCCCCCGGGCGGACTGCCAGCGCGCGGCCTGGTCGCGCAGGGCGACCAGCGCCTCGGCGTCCCCCTCACCGGCACGTCTGAACCACAACGACACGGCTCGGTACCTTACCGGGCGGGTGGTACCGGACGAACCAGTCGTGGCTGAAACGGAGAACGGGTCCCGCGGAATGACTCCGCGGGACCCGTTCCCGTCACGCCGGTCACTCCCGGGCCGGTGGCTCACCGGCCCGGGAGGTGACTCACTGGACGGTGATCTTGTCCACTTCCAGGGTGATGCCCTTCACCTGGTCCGTGGACGTGGCGGTGGTGACGGAGCCGACGCCGGTGGAGACGCCCTTCACCTTCATGGTGTAGGTGAGGGTGCCGCCGGGGGCGCCGGGGGTGCTGGTGACGCGGTAGTCCTCGACCGGCGGGCCGCTGATCTGGTCACCGGCCGAGCCCTCGGCGTTCTCGGCGCCGACGGTCAGGCCGTAGGCGGCGCCGGGGTCGCCGGGGAGGTTGCCCGGGTCGTAGGCGTAGGTGATGTCCTCGGCGCCGTTGACGCCGATCCACTGCTGGAAGACCTTCAGGTTGCTGGTGCCCCACAGGTTCACCCGCCACTCCAGGACGAGCCACGTGTCGACGCCGTCGGTCAGCGTCGCCGCGTAGATGCCGGGTGTCCCGGTGCCGTCCAGGTCGGTCCAGTACGCCGCGAGCGTGTTGTTCGGCGGCGTCGCGTCCGGCAGCGTCTGCGGGAGGTAGTCGACGTCCGCCGAGCTCGTCGTCCCGCCCACGACCGAGTAGCCGTTGGAGGTGACGCCGATCCGGTTGTACGTCTGGCCCGCGTACACGTAACCGGGGACGTTGAAGTTGAGCGCCTGCTCGTCCCCGATGGCCGCCGGGGTGATGCCGAACGCGTCCAGCGGCAGGTAGCCCGCCGGGCCGGTGCCAGGGTTGATCTCCGGCCGGTCCGGCTCGCGGCCGGGCAGGTCGGCGGTGACGGTCGCGATCTGCGTGCCGACCTTGGTGGCCCCGGTGACGCTGTTGAGGCGCAGCTTGCTGTCCAGGGTGGACAGCGCGGTCACCTTGGTGTCGTTCAGCGTGGAGTTCTGAACGGTGACGGTGCAGGTCGACTCACCGGTGTTCTTGGGGATGGTGGCCGGGGCGCAGGTCTGGTCGACCGGCACCACGCCCTCCTTCCGGAAGAACGCGACCGGCAGGTGCAGGTCGCGGCTGCCGCCGATCTGCTTGAGGTCCACCTGCCCGAAGTACTGCCCGTCGGGCAGTTCCGGCGCGGTGATCGCCACGGTGAGCTCGACGGTCTTGCCGGGCTTCACGGTGAACAGCGGAGGCAGCACCGTGACGTTGGCCCCGCTCGGCGCCTTGCCCGTGGCGGTGTAGGTGAGCGTCTTGTCGGTGACGTTCTTGACCTTGCGCTTGGCGGTGATGATGCCCGGCATGACCGGCGCGTTCACCGACGGCACGTTCAGGTCGATGCGGTTCAGCGGGTCGGCCGCCGAGGCCGCGTAGTTGGCGGCGGTCTCGTCCAGCGTCAGGCCGGGGTCGCCCGCCTTGGTGAGGTCGATGCGGCCGCCGCCGTGGTCGAACGGGTCGGCCGGGGTGACCCGGTCCTGCTTCTTGACGCCGGTGTTCTTGGCGGTGGTCTCCAGCGCCGACTTGACCTGGCCCGGCGTCCAGTCCGGGTGCAGGGCGAACAGCAGGGCGCCGGCGCCGGCGACGTGCGGCGCGGACATCGAGGTGCCCGCGATCGCCTGGTAGAGGTTCCCCGGCGGGCCTTCGACCGGGGACTCCGGCGTCGGGGTGGTGCCAGCGAGGATGTGCAGGCCCGGCGCGGTGACGTCCGGCTTGAGGAAGTCGCCGGCGGGGCCGCGCGAGGAGAACGAGGTGATGACGTCGCCCTGCCACGTCGTCTTGGTGCCCTGGGGGAACTTCGCGGTGGCGCCCGGGTTGGCGGCGAGGAAGTTCAGCAGGGTGGTGCTGTCCGGCTGGTCGATGTGCACCGTCGGCAGCCAGTGGTTGTCGGTCATGATGTCGAGCGGCGTGGAGTTGTACAGGATCATGCCGGCCGCGCCGCCCTGCTTGACCGAGAAGCCCTTCAGCACGCGGTTCGGGCCGCGCTGGCAGGCGACGATCTTGCCGGTGAACAGGCCGGGCGGTGCCGGGGTGAGGCACAGCGCGTCGTTGTACGGCGCCGCCGCGGCCGACACGATCGGCAGCGGCGAGGCGACGCCCGCGGTGATGGTGGCGCCGGACACGGTGGCCGTGGCGCCGCCGCTGCCGGCGAGCGTCACCGTGGAGCGGAACGTGCGGCTCTGGGTGGAGGCCGCGACGGTGGTGACCCACGGGCTGTGGTGGTCGGTGGTCGCCGCGCCGGGGCCGGAGTTGCCGGCGGAGGCCGAGACGAACACGCCGGCCGCGTAGGCGTCGAGGAACGCCAGCTCGACCGGGTCGCTGTAGGGGTCGCTGCCGCCGGAGATCGAGAAGTTGATCACCCGGACGCCGTCCAGGATGGCCCGGGCGACGGCCGCCGCGGAGTCGGACGGGAAGCAGCCCTCGGCGCCGCAGACCTTGTACACCGAGACCATCGCGGCCGGCGCGATGCCGGCGATGGGGCCGCGGTCGATGCCGAGCGGGTTGGCGTTGGCCACCGGCCCGCCCGCCGCGGTGCTCGCGGTGTGCGTGCCGTGGCCGTTGGAGTCACGTGCGCTGTCGGGGTACACCTCGCCGCCGAACACGGCGTTGTAGGTGTCGAGGAACGGCGCGCCGCCGATGAGCTTGCGGTTGCAGACGAAGACGTCGGCGGCCGGCGTCAGCGGGTTGTCGCCGAAGTCGCAGACGCGGGGCGTGCCGTCCTTGGTCGGCGGGACCGCGGGCAGGCCGCCCGGGTCGGCGAACGACGGGTGCTCGGGCCAGGCGCCGGAGTCCAAGCTGCCGAAGATGATGCCCTTGCCGGAGTTGGCCTTGCCGCCGAGCTTGCTGTAGATGGCGGGAGCGCCGATGAAGTCTCCGCTGGAGTCGGTGAGCGGCTTCTGGAGCTTGTCCTCCTGCACCGCGGCCACACCGGGCATCTTCAGCAGCTCGGCCGCCTTGTTGGCGGGCAGCCGCACCGCGACGCCGCCGAAGACGGTGCGCAGCTTCTGGCCCACCCGCGCGCCGGGCACCCGCTTGCCCAGCTCGCCGAGGAACTTGCTCTCGACGCCTTCGATGTACTTGGTGTACTCCTTGGCGGCGGTGCTCTTGAGGTCGAGGTTCTTGCCGGTCGCCTGGGGGCTGGTGGGTGCGAGGCCGTCCAGGCCGCCCTTGTATCCGGCGAGGGAGTCGTAGTCGAGCTTGACCACGACGTTCACCGGGTTGGCCGAGGTGGCCTTGAACAAAGCCGTGTCGCTCTTCGCGAGCTTGCCGCTCGGGGACTTGGCCCCCTGGACGACGTCGGCCACGCTGAGCGGGGTCGCCTTCCACTTGCTGGTCGAGGCGGTCGCGGGACCCGGGGTCGGTTCCGCGGACGCCGGTACGGCCGGGCTCATCACGCCGACGACCGCGAGACTCACGCCCACCGCCGCCACGCGGCGCGTTCGGGATAACAGGGTGGGCAAGGGCTTGCTTGGCACGACACCTCCTGGAGAGCCGCTGGGACTCGCCGCCGCCAGGGCATGGAGGAGTCGCGTCACCCGTCGACGGGCACAGGAGTGGACCCCGCCCTCCCCGTCGGGCGACACTGCGCCGAGCAGCCCTCTCCAAGGCGACCCGGCACGTGAGGGAGTCTAGATGCGATGCCACCTGCCGCCTAGATCAAGACAAGGACGGAACTGCGGCAATATGTGACTAAAAATGGACCCTTTCCGGTAAATCGGTGTCGTCGGCGCAGTTAGGAGAACGTTCCAAATCCGGAGGTGCGTACAATCGGCCGCGTGAAGCTGAAGCTCGATCTCCACGACATCTACAACAAGGGCGGCCAGATCGACCGCGCCCTCCACGGGATCATCCAGGAGGCCGTCCGGGTCAAGGCCACCGAGGTCGAGATCATCCCCGGCAAGGGCTCGGGCCAGTTGAAGAAGAAGGTCCTGCGCTTCCTGGACCAGAAGGAGATCAAGGCCCTGTACCACCGCATCGACAAGGACGCCAAGAACCACGGCCGCCTGTTCGTCTATTTCCGCTGGAAGTGACCACGGCGGCCGCTGCCGTCCAGAGGGCCCCGGTTAGGATTGTTGACAGTTTCTCGCCCCTAGCCGAGGAGACGTGCAGTGACCGTCACCCCCGAGATCGCCGAGATCACCTGTCAGGCCGAGCTGCGCGAGATGATCGGCGCCCCCGTCCCCCGTGCGGTCACCAAGGAGCGCGTCGCGCTGCACGAGCGCGACAAGGAATGGCTGTCGCTGTCCCCCTTCTGCCTCATCGCCACCGCCGCGGCCGACGGCACCTGTGACGTCTCCCCGAAGGGCGACCCGCCGGGCTTCACCCTGGTGCTCGACGACACCACCATCGCCATCCCGGACCGCCCCGGCAACCGCCGCGCGGACGGCTTCTTCAACATCCTGGAGAACCCGCACGTCGGGCTGATCTACCTGATCCCCGGCCGCACCGAGACCCTGCGCGTCAACGGCCGCGCGCGCCTGGTCCGCGACGCCCCGTTCTTCGACCGCATGATCGTGAAGAACCACCGTCCCCGCCTGGCGCTGGTCGTGGAGATCGAGCAGATCTTCTTCCACTGCGCCAAGGCGTTCATGCGTTCCGGCCTCTGGGCGCCCGAGACCTGGGAGCCCGACGCGCTGCCGTCCCACGCGCAGATCCTCAAGAGCCTGGCGCAGACCACGGAGTCGCTGGCCGAGCTGGAGCGCTACTACGGCCCCGACTACGCCAAGCAGCTCTACGCCCAGCCGGAGCGCCTGCCGCTGCCGGGCGACTGACCCGGGACACAAGGCGAGGAAGCGGTCGGCCGTGCGCAGCACCCGCCTCTGCGGTGCCGGCCGCTGCGCGGCACCCGCGGGTCGAAGGCGTTCAGGCGTTCGATCGCTTCCTCCTCCTTATGGTAACGCCCGGCCGGCCGGGCACACCGGGTCACCCCGCGGGGCCGGGGTCAGAACTTGGACCGCGTCCGGGTGTCCTCGGCGGCGGCGAGCACCTCCGTCAGGTCGGCGCCGGTGGCGGCGATGACGGCCGCGCTGACGGCGCCCTCGACGAACGGGACGTCGGCGACCACCACGGTGCCGGGTTCCTCCAGGACCCGGGCGGTGAGGACGGCGCTGCCGAGGTCGGGGATGAGCAGGACGCCGGCGCCGCGGTCCACGGCGCGGACGGCGGCGGCGATCTTGTCCACGCTGGTGCCGAGCCGGCCGTCGTCGGTGCCGCCCGCGGCGGCGAGCGGCACATCGGGGCCGCCGAACCGCGCGGCCATCGCCACCGCCGCGTCCGCCAGCTCCGCGCTGTGCGAGATCAGCACGATGCCGACCGTCATGCCGGGCCCGCCGGGCCTGAGCCGGCTCCTGGCGAGCCGGGGCCGCAGGCCGCGCGCAGGGCCGCCAGCAGCAGGGACGTCGAGGCGGCGCCGGGGTCCATGTGGCCCACGCTGCGTTCGCCGAGGTAGCTGGCTCTGCCCTTCCTGGCCCGCAGGGGGACGGTCGCCTTGGCACCCGCCTCGGCGGCGGACATCGCCGCGTCCAGTGCCGCCTCGGGACTCGCGCCGGCCCGTACGGCCTCGGTGAGGGCCCGCGCGGCGGGGGCCAGGGCGTCCACCATGGTCTTGTCGCCCTCGGCGGCGCCGCCGAGCCGGCGCACGCCGTCCACCCCGGCGGTCAGCGCCTCCGCCAGGTCGGCGAGGGAGACCTCGGGCGTGTCGGGCAGCGCGGCGCCCATGCGGCGCAGCGCGGTGCCGTACAGGGGGCCGGACGCGCCGCCGACCTTGCGGATCAGGGTGGTGCCCGCCGCGGTGAGCACCTCGCGGGGGGTGGCGGCGGCGGGCGGCGACTCGGTGACGGCGGTGAAGCCGCGGTCGAGGTTGGTGCCGTGGTCGGCGTCACCGATCGCGGCGTCCAGCCGGGTCAGCTCGTCGCGGGCGGCGGCGACGGCGTGGGCCGTCTCGGTCATCCAGGCGGCGAAGAAGCGGGCGTCCATGGGCGGTCAGCGGCCCCAGCGCAGCGCGGCGGTCTCCACCGGCGCGTCCCAGAGCCGTTTGAGGTCGTCGGTGAGCAGGCACGCCGTCACCGAGAAGCCCTGCATGTCCAGGCTGGTCACGTAGTTGCCGACCAGGCTGCGCTCGGGTGTGGCGCCCTTGCGCGCCAGGTACTCGGCGACCTCGCCGAACACGCCGTACAGCTCGATGAGCGGCGTGCCGCCCATGCCGTTCACCATCACCAGCACCTCGCCGGACAGCGGCATGTCCTCGTGCAGCGCGTCCATGGCGGTCCGCACCACCTCGCGCATCGGCGCGGCGGGCACGCGGCTGCGGCCGGGCTCGCCGTGGATGCCGATGCCGAGCTCGATCTCCGACTCGCCGAGGTCGAACGTCGGCTTGCCCGCCGCGGGCACCGTGCACGCCGCCAGCGCCACGCCGAACGACCGGCTGCGCGTGTTGACCTGGCCCGCGAGCCGGGCGACCTCGCCGAGCGACGCGCCCCACTCGGCGAGCGCGCCCGCGATCTTCTCCACGAACACCGTGGCGCCGGTGCCGCGCCGCCCGGCCGTGTACAGCGAGTCCTTGACGGCCACGTCGTCGTTGACGAGCACGGTGGCCACCTCGATGCCGTCCTCGGCGCACAGCTCGGCGGCCATCTCGAAGTTCAGCACGTCGCCGGTGTAGTTCTTCACGACGTGCAGCACCCCGGCGCCGCCGTCCGCCCGGTTGGTCGCCTCGATGATCTGGTCGGGCACCGGGGAGGTGAAGATCTCGCCGGGGCAGGCGGCGCCCAGCATGCCGTACCCCACGAACCCGGCGTGCAGCGGCTCGTGCCCCGAGCCGCCCCCGGACACCAGGCCCACCTTGCCGGGTGTGGCGCCCTGGCGGCGGTAGACGACCCTGGTGGCGAGGTCGACGCCGAGCAGGCGGGGGTGGGCCACGGCCAGCCCTGCCAGCGCGTCGGTGACGACGGCGTCCGCGTCGTTGATGAGCTTCTTCATGACCTCGCCTTCGGGGTGAGTGCTCCTTTCGGCCAATCTCTCCCCGTTCGCCGCGTCCCGCAAGCGCGGCGGGTGTCACCGTCCCCGGTGTCCGGAAGAGGGCGGATGCGGCCGCGGTGGGGCCGATGATGCCGGAGTGACACCGGATGGTGGCGGGAATCCCCCCGGCGCGGGAAGATCTGTGCGGGTCACCACGAAGCGGAGGCGGGCACATGTCGGTGTTGAGCGATCTCGTCCAGGGCATCCGGAGCGGCGCGATCGAGGTGATCGACCTCACGGCGCCGTTGAGCGAGGCGACGCCGATCCTGAGGCTGCCCGAGCCGTTCGGCAACACCGTGCCGTTCCGGCTCACCGAGATCAGCCGGTACGACGACCGCGGCCCGGCGTGGTACTGGAACGACATCACCACCGGCGAGCACACCGGCACCCACTTCGACGCGCCGGTCCACTGGGTGACCGGCCGGGACGGCGAGGACGTCTCCCAGGTGCCGCCCGCCCGCCTCGTCGCCCCCGCGGTCGTGCTGGACCACGCCGCCGAGGCCGCGGCCGACCCTGACTTCCTTCTCCAGATCGAGCACGTCAAGGAGTGGGAGAGCACCCACGGGCCGCTGCCCGAGGGCGGCTGGCTGCTGTACCGCACCGGCTGGGACACCCGGGCGCACGACCAGGCCGAGTTCCTCAACGCCGACGCGACCGGGCCGCACACGCCTGGCGTGTCGGTGGAGTGCGCCAGGTGGCTGGCGGAGGAGACGCCGATCGCGGGGCTCGGCGTGGAGACGGTCGGCACCGACGCCGGGACCGCCCACTCGTTCGACCCGGCGTTCCCGTGCCACTCGTTCCTGCTCGGCGCGGGCAAGTACGGCCTGACCCAGTTGCGCAACCTCGACCGGCTGCCGGTCACGGGCGCCGTCGTGGTGGCGCCGCCGCTGCCCATCGTGGGCGGCTCGGGCAGCCCGGTCCGGGTGCTCGCGCTCGTCGAGCGATGATCGTCGCACGTGCCGTGGGGGCCGCCCTCGCCGGCCTGGGCGTCCGCACGGTGTTCGGCCTGGTCGGCAGCGGCAACTTCCACGTCACCGGCGCCCTCGCCGAGCACGGCGCCAGGTTCGTCGCCGCCCGGCACGAGGGCGGCGCCGCCACCATGGCCGACGCCTACGCCCGGCTGAGCGGCGAGGTCGGCGTGCTCACCGTCCACCAGGGCCCCGGCCTGACCAACGCGCTGACCGGCATCACCGAGGCCGCCAAGAGCCGCACCCCTCTGCTGGTGCTGGCCGCCGAGGCGGACGAGCCCCGCTCCAACTTCCACATCGCCCAGAGCGCCCTCGCCGAGGCGGTCGGCGCGATCCCCGCCCGCCTGGAGTCCGCCGGGACGGCCGTCGCCGACGCCATCCACGCCTACCGCCTGGCCGCCCGCGAACGCCGCACCGTCCTGCTGAACCTCCCCCTCGCCCTGCAAGGCAGGGAAGCCGGGGACCGGCCCGGCGCGACGGCAGCGGCCCTGTCCGGGGTGTCCGGTGTCCGGGAAGCGGCCCTGTCCGGAGTGCCCGGCGGCGCGCTTGGGCCATCCACCGTGCCGGACATATCCGGCATGGCAGGTATGCCTGCTGCTCCCGAACCGTCCGCCGCGTCCGTGCGGGCGCTGGCGGAGGTGCTGGCGGGGGCGCGGCGGCCGGTGTTCATCGCGGGGCGGGGGGCGCGGTGGGCCAGGAGGGAGATCGAGGCGCTGGCGGACCGCGCGGGTGCGCTGCTGGCCACCTCGGCGGTGGCCCGCGGCCTGTTCAACGGGTCGCCGTGGAACCTCGACGTCAGCGGCGGCTTCGCCTCACCGCTCGCCGCCGAGCTGATCCGCGGCGCTGACGTCGTGGTCTCCTTCGGCTGCGCGCTGAACATGTGGACCACCCGGCACGGCGCCCTCATCGGCCCGTCCGCCACGGTCGTCCAGGTCGACCTGGACCCCGCGGCCATCGGCGCCCATCGGCGCGCCGACCTCGCCGTGACCGGCGACGCCGCCGCGACCGCCCGTGCCGTCGCCGCCCTGCTGGGGGAGACCCCGCGATGGCGCACTCCCGAGCTCGCCGGGCGCATCGCCAGGGAGGTGGCCTGGCGCGACGTGCCGTACACCGACACCACCGGCGGTGGCCGCATCGACCCGCGCACGCTGTCCATCGCCCTGGACGACCTGCTGCCCGCCGAGCGGGTGCTCGCCGTGGACTCGGGCAACTTCATGGGCTACCCGTCGACGTTCCTGTCCGTCCCCGACGAGAACGGCTTCTGCTTCACCCAGGCCTTCCAGTCGATCGGCCTCGGCCTCGCCACCGCGATCGGCGCCGCGCTGGCCCGCCCGGACCGCCTGCCCGTCGCTGCCCTCGGCGACGGCGGCGCGCTGATGGGCATGGCGGACCTCGAGACGGTCGTCCGCCTCGGCCTGCCCATGGTGATCGTGGTCTACGACGACGAGGCCTACGGCGCCGAGGTCCACCACTTCGGCCCGCACGGCCACCCCCTGGACCAGGTCCGCTTCCCGCCCACCGACTTCGCCGCCATCGCCCGCGGCTTCGGCTGCGACGCCGTGACCGTGACCCACCCCGGCGACCTCGGTCCGGTGTCCGCCTGGCTGGCCGGCCCGCGCGACCGCCCCCTCCTGGTCCACGGCAAGATCACCGCCGACCGCGGCTCCTGGTGGCTGGAGGAGGCCTTCCGCGGGCACTGAGGACGCCGGGCTTACAGCGGGATGTCGCCCCGGTAGGGCCCGGTGACCGGCTTGAGGGCGAAGGTCTCCTTGATGGCGCGTGGGCTGGTCCACCGGATCAGGTTGTAGATCGATCCGGCCTTGTCGTTAGTGCCCGAGGCCCGGCCGCCGCCGAACGGCTGCTGTCCGACCACCGCGCCGGTCGGCTTGTCGTTGACGTAGAAGTTGCCCGCGGCGAAGCGCAGCCGCTCGGACGCCGTCTCGATGGCGTACCGGTCGCGGGCGACGACCGAACCGGTCAGCGCGTACGGCGACACGCTCTCCATCTGGTCAAGCATGGCCTCGAAGCGGTCGTCGTCGTACACGTGCACCGCGAGCACCGGCCCGAAGTACTCCTTGACGAAGATCTCGTCGGCGGGGTCGGTGCCGGTCAGCACCGTGGGCCGCACGAAGTAGCCCGTGGAGTCGTCGTAGGACCCGGTGAGCACCTCGACCGAGGCGGTGGCCCTGGCCCGGTCGATGGCCGCCTTGTTCTTGGCGAACGCCCGCGCGTCGATCACCGCGCCCATGAACATGGACAGGTCGGCCGCCACGTCGCCCACGCTCAGCGACTCGGCGGTGCCCACCAGTTCGTCCTTGATCCGCCCCCACAGCGACCGCGGGACGTACGCACGGGACGCCGCCGAGCACTTCTGGCCCTGGTACTCGAACGCGCCCCGCACCAGCGACGGGACCAGCACGGCCGGGTCGGCCGAGGAGTGGGCGACCACGAAGTCCTTGCCGCCGGTCTCGCCGACCAGCCGCGGGTAGCTCCGGTACCGGGCGATGTTGGCGCCGACCGTGCCCCACAGGTGCTGGAACGTCGGCGTGGACCCGGTGAAGTGCACCCCCGCGAGGTCGGGGTGGGTCAGCGCGGCCTCCGACACCCCGGCGCCGTTGCCGGTCACCATGTTGATGACGCCCGGCGGCAGCCCGGCCTCCTCCAGCAGCCGCATCGTGTGGTGCGCGGCGAACTGCTGCGTCGGGGACGGCTTCCACACCACGACGTTGCCCATCAGCGCGGCGGACGCCGGGAGGTTGGCGGCGATGGCCGTGAAGTTGAACGGCGTGATCGCCAGCACGAAGCCCTCAAGGGGGCGGTACTCCATGCGGTTCCACACGCCGGGCGACGAGATCGGCTGCTCGGCGAGGACGCGCCGGGCGAACGCCACGTTGAACCGCAGGAAGTCGATCAGCTCGCAGGCCGCGTCGATCTCCGCCTGCTGGGTCGACTTGGACTGCCCGAGGATGGTGGCGGCGTTCAGCGTCGCCCGCCACGGCCCGGACAGCAGGTCGGCGGCCCGCAGGAAGATCGCGGCGCGCTCGTCGAACGGCAGCGCCCGCCACGAAGGGGCCGCCGCCAGCGCCGCGTCGATCGCGGCCCGCACGTCGCCGGCCGAGGCGTCGCCGGTGCGGCCGAGCACGTGGGCGTGGTTGTGCGGCTGCACGACGTCGATCAGCGGGCCGGACGCCATGCGCCGCTCCCCGCCGATGGTCATGGTCAGCTCGGCGGGCCCGCCGCCGGACAGCTCCTTGACGCGGCTCTCCAGGGCGGCCCGCTCGGCGCTGCCGGGGGCGTAACCGCGCACCGGCTCGTTGGCCGGGACCGGGACGTTGCTTACGGCATCCATGGCAGACCTCACTTGGACGGACATCACTTGGAGCGGAGGGAACGCAGGAAGAAGGCGACGTTGGCCGGGCGTTCGGCCAGGCGGCGCATGAAGTAGCCGTACCAGTCGTCGCCGTAGGGCACGTACACGCGGACGGTGGACCCGGCGCGGGCCAGGGCCTGCTGCTTGTCGGTCCTGATGCCGTACAGCATCTGGTACTCGAAGGTGTCGCGGCCCCGCCCGGTGCGGTCGGCGAGCATCTCGGTGACGCCGATCAGCCGGTCGTCGTGCGTGGCGATCATCGGGTACCCCGCGCCCTCCATGAGGACCCGCAGGCACCGGGCGTACGCCTTGTCCACCTCGTGCTTGCGGCGGAAGGCCACGCTCGCGGGCTCGGCGTAGGCGCCTTTCACCAGCCGCACCCGCGAACCCTCGTGCGAAAGGTCGCGCAGGTCGCCCTCGCTGCGCCGCAGGCACGCCTGCACGGCCACGCCGGTGGCGGGGAAGTCCTCCCGCAGGGCCCGCAGCACCGACAGCGTGGAGTCGACGGTGGTGTGGTCCTCCATGTCCAGGGTCACGGTGGTGCCGGCGTCCCGCGCGGCGGCGCAGATCTCCCTGGCGTGATCCAGCGCCATCGCCTGGTCCAGCACCTGCCCGACCGCCGACAACTTCACCGACACCTCGGCCCGCGTGCCGAGCCCGAGCGGCCGCAGCGCGTCCAGCACCGTGATGTACGCCTTGACCGCCTCGGCGGCGGCCCGGGCGTCCCGGGTCTCCTCGCCCAGATGGTCCAGCGTGACCGTGAGTCCGGCCCTGGTGAGCCGCCGGACCGCCGCCAGCGCGTCCCCGGCGTCCTCACCGGCCACGAACCGGTCCACCACCCGCCGGGTGACCGGGAAGCCGGAGACCGCGCGGCGGGCCAGCGGGCTGCGCGACGCCGCGAGAAATACCTGACCGAGCATGCTCACCAGCCTAAATCCGCAGTTCAACGGCATCCATCGACAGACGCCACGCTCAACGGCTACCCGGTTCATACAGATGTATGACAATTGAACCGTGGACCTGCAGGAACTCGTGGAGGACGTCGCGCGCGTCCTCGGTGCCCCGGCGACGCTGGAGGACCGGGCCTTCCAGTTGCTGGCGTACGCCGCGCACAGCGGGGACATCGAGGGGGAGATCGACACGGTGCGGCGGGACTCGATCCTGCGGCGGCGGGCCTCCGACGAGGTGCGGGCCTACTTCGAGGGGTACGGCATCGCGGCGGCCGCCGGTCCGGTGCGCATCCCCGCCGACCGGGGGCTCGGGGTGCTGGCGCGGGTCTGCGTGCCGCTGCGGCACGGCGGGGTGACGTACGGGTACCTGTGGCTGCTGGACCCCGGGGAGCTTTCCGACGAGCGGCTGGCGCGGGCCGCGCCGCTGGTGGAGCGGGCCGCGGCGGCGCTGGCCCGGGAGGCGCGCAGCCGGCAGGACCTCGGGGAGCGGCTGCGCGACCTGCTGTCGGCCGACCCCGAGGTGCGGGCCGCGTCCGGTCTCGACCTCGTGCCTCCGGTGGCGGCGATCGCGGTGCACAGTGCCTACGGGCGGGTGGTGCCGCTGTGGACGCTGCCGCGCGGCGTGCTCGCCGACCCCGGTGACCCGCTCACCGCGGTGCTCGCCCCCGCCGGGCAGGCCCGCGCGGTCGCCGAGACCGTCCAGGCGATGTACGGCACGGCCGCCGGGGTCGGCGCGCCCCGCGACGACCAGAACGAGGTGTGGCGGAGCTGGCGCGAGGCCACGCTCGCGCTGCGCGCCGCCCAGCGGGTGCCCGCGTTCGCGCCGGTCGCCGAGTGGGCCGCGCTCGGCGCGCACCGCCTGCTGGTGCGGCTGTCGCCCGCCGAGCTCACCGAGCTGGCCGGCGCCGCCGAGCCGCTGGACGCCGAGCTGGCCCGCACCGTCGAGAAGTACCTCGACCACGGCGGCCGGGCCAGGGAGACGGCCGAGGCCCTCGCCGTGCACCGCCAGACGCTCTACTACCGCCTCGCCAAGGCCGGCCGCCTCACCGGCCTCGACCTCGCCAACGGCGAGGACCGGCTCACGCTCCACCTCGCGCTGAAGGCCGCGACCCTGCTCGGCGGACCCGGCCGGACCTGACCCGGCCGGACCTGACCCGGGCGGCCCGGTGCCGCGGTCGCCCGAGTGCCTGTCCGTGCCCCGGGCCGGTCAGCTCAGCGCCGAGCCACCGCCTCCCGCGCCGCCCGGGGCGCGGAAGACCCGCACCCAGTCGACCCACATGGACACCGTCTTCGGGGTGGAGGCGTTGCGGCACGGCGACCACTCGTTGCACACCACGTCGTTCTGCAGGGTGAGCTGCATCGGCTGCTCGGGGACCAGCGGCCCGGTGTACTCCCACACCTGGCGGCCGTCCAGCCAGAACACCAGCCGCCCCGGCAGCCAGTCGAGGGCCACGGTGTGCCACTTGGTGAAGTCGGCCCGCATCAGGCTCTGTGCCTGCGGCGCCTCGCCCCGGTGGACGTAGAGGCCGCTGGTCTGCCGGGTCGGGTCGATGACCTCCGCGAAGTTGACCTCGGCGTAGCCGTCGGCGTCGTCGCTCGCCCACAGCAGCGCGACCAGCGAGTACCCGGCGCCGGCCTCGCCGCGGAAGCGGACCTCGTAGCGGCCGTAGGTCTGGCTCAGCGTGTTGGCGACGCCGCCGGACAGGTCCTTGCCGCCGTAGAAGCCGCCGATCATGTGCAGCGTGCCGTCGTGCACGGAGGTGGCCTGCGAGGTGCGCGGGTTCACCCGGGCGTCGGGGGAGTGGTACACCTCCCAGCGGCTCCGGTCGATCTGGGTGCCGTCGAAGTTCTCCACGAAGACCGGGTCGCCCCACTTGGGGTCGGTGCGCTCCGGCGTGCCGCCGGACGGTGGGGCGGACGGCGCCGGGGGAGCGGACGGACCGGGCGACGGCGGGCGGGGCGCGGGGGACACCGGACGTCCCGTGGGGGTGGGCCACCGGTCGGGGCCCCCGGTCAGCGGCGGCGAGCCGGGGACCCAGCCGCCCACGGGGGGCGGCGGCTTGTCGGGCGCGGCGGGGGTGTCGCGGCTCCCGGCCGGGGGCCGCTCCCCGGGGCCGCCGTACACGGGGGGCGCGTGCGGCGGGTACGTCGGCGGCGCCGCCTCCTTGGCGTGCGACCGGTCGGCGGGGCGGCCGGGATCGCGCCCGTCGGCCCAAGGGCTGGGGCACAGGCTCAGTGTCGTCGCCGCCGCGGCGATCAGGTGTGCGCTACGAAACGCCATGCGCCCATGAAAGCAAGTGACGCGTCCCGATCACAGAGTTATCACCATTCGGTGTTCCGCCCCGCGATGAATTCGTATGACCGCTTTCGGCCCCTGACAGGAAAACCGCTGTTCACCCGGTGGCCGATCGCACAGCTTCACGTATTCCGTCGTTAGCCGCACACTTGGCGTTGTGTCCGATTTCGAGGTTCTTGTCCTGGGCTCCGGGCCCGGGGGTCAAAAAGCCGCCATCGCGGCCGCCAAACTGGAACGCCGAGTGGCGATCGTCGAACGACGCGACATGATCGGCGGGGTGTGCATCAACACCGGCACCATTCCCTCCAAGACGATGCGCGAGGCGGTGCTCTACCTCACCGGCCTCAACCAGCGTGAGATGTACGGCCAGAGCTACCGGCTGAAGGAGGAGATCACGGTCGCCGACCTCACCACCCGCACCGCGCACGTCGTGGGGCGCGAGGTCGACGTGATCCGCAGCCAGCTCGTACGCAACCGGGTCACCGTGCTGCCCGGCCTCGGCCGGTTCCTCGACCCGCACACCGTCGAGGTGGTGGACGAGCGCGGCAAGGAGCTCAAGGTCACCGCCGACAAGATCATCATCGCGACGGGCACCCGGCCGGCCCGGCCCGCCAGCGTCGAGTTCGACGACCGCACGGTCATCGACTCCGACGGCATGGTGCGGCTGGAGCGTGTGCCGGATTCGATGGTGGTGGTCGGCGCCGGGGTCATCGGCATCGAGTACGCCTCCATGTTCGCCGCGCTCGGCACCAAGGTCACGGTGGTGGAGCGGCGCGAGCGCATGCTCGACTTCTGCGACCTCGAAGTGGTGGAGGCGCTCAAGTACCACCTGCGGGACCTCGCGGTCACCTTCCGGTTCGGCGAGACCGTCGCCGCCGTGGAGCGGCGGGCACGCGGCTGCGTCACCGTCCTGGAAAGCGGCAAGAAGATCCCCGCGGAGACCGTGATGTACTCGGCGGGCCGCCAGGGCATGACCGACGGCCTCGGTCTGGAGGCGGCTGGGCTGGCCGCCGACGAGCGCGGCCGCATCGGCGTGGACGAGAACTACCGCACCTCGGTGCCCCACATCTACGCCGTGGGGGACGTCATCGGCTTCCCGTCGCTGGCCGCCACCTCGATGGAGCAGGGCCGTATCGCCGGTCACCACGCCTGCGGCGAGCCGATCAAGGCACTGTCCCACCAGCAGCCGATCGGCATCTACACCATCCCGGAGATCAGCTTCATCGGGAAGACCGAGGACGAGCTGACCCAGTCGCACATCCCGTTCGAGGTCGGGGTGTCCCGGTACCGCGAACTGGCCCGCGGCCAGATCATCGGCGACACCTACGGCATGCTGAAGCTGCTGGTGTCCCCGGAGGACCGGGCGCTGCTCGGCGTGCACGTCTTCGGCACCGGTGCCACCGAGCTGCTGCACATCGGGCAGGCCGTCATGGGCTGCGGCGGCACGGTGGACTACCTGGTGGACGCGGTGTTCAACTACCCGACCCTCGCCGAGTCCTACAAGGTGGCCGCCCTGGACGCGATGAACAAGATCCGCCGGATGGCCCGCTTCGCGGAGTGAGCGGGGCCGTCCCGGTGACGCGGGCCGGACATGACGGAGGCCGCCGGGCCCGGGCCCGGCGGCCTCGCGTCGTATACAGGGATCAGGCGGCCTCGGACTCCTCGCCGTCCATGGCGTCCATGGGCTGGGCCTGACCGGTGGCCTGCTCGTACACCCGCACCAGCTCGCGGGCGATGCGCTCCAGCGAGTAGCGGGACTTGGCACGGTCGGCGCCCGCGAAGCCCATGGCCGTGCGGCGGGTCAGGTCGCCGAGCAGGCGGCGCGCCCGCAGGGCCAGCAGGGCCGGGTCGCCGGGGCGGACCAGCAGGCCGGTCACGCCGTCCACCACCGAGTCGGCGTGCGCGCCCACCGCGGTGGCGATGACCGGGACGCCGCAGGCCATGGCCTCCAGCACCACCTTGCCCTCGGGCGCGGTGGCGGGCAGGGACAGCACGATGTCGGCGCCGCGCATCATCTTCGGCAGCGAGTTCGGCGGCACCGAGGAGAGCAGCGTCACCCGGTCCTCGACCCCGGCCTCCTTGGCCAGGATCCGCAGCCGCTCGATGTGCTCCTCACCGGTGCCGTCGCCCGCGACGACCAGCTCGGCGTCGGGGATGGCGTCCAGCGCGCGGATCGCGACGGCGGCGCCGCCCTCGGGAGCCAGCGGGCCGACCAGCAGCAGGCGGTGCCGCTCGCCGTGCGGGGCGGCCGGGCCCTGCCGGCGGAAGCGCTCGACGTCCACGCCGTGCGGGACGACGACGATGTGGCCGCGCGGCACCCCGAGCCTGATCAGCTCGGCGGCCTCGGCGGCGCAGGTCGCGACCACCGCGTCGGCGCGGCGGCCGATCGCCCGCTCCACCCGCACCCGGGCCGCGGTGGCGCGGTCGGCGGCGGCGCTGCGGGAGACCGCCCGGCGGCGCGCGCTGGTGCCGAGCGTGGGGAAGCTCTGCACCAGCGGGATGCCGAGGCCCTCGCCGGCGGCGACGGCGGCGAGGCCACCGGTCCAGGACCAGGCGTGCACCACGTCCGGGCGGTCCTTGCGCCACCGTGCGGCCAGGTGGGCGCTGAACTCGGCGATGTGCGGCGTCAGGTCGTGCTCGGCGACCGGGTGGGCGGGACCGGCGGCGACGTACTCGACGGTCACCTTGCTCGACGCCTTCACGCGGGGCTTGCGGTCGGCACTGTCACGCCGGGTGTAGACGGTGACCTTGTGCGCGCCGGGGAACTCGCGGGCGATGGCCGGGATGTCGGCGGGAAGCTCGTGCAGCGCAACGATGGCGATCTTCACGGCACACCTCAGGGGAATCAGGCCTCGTGGGCCGATGTACTTCTGAGTTGTGCCTGCGTCTTAGGCACTGAGTAATACGTGACTCAGTGTACCGATCTACCGGGCGCTGCAAACCCCTTTGCGGAAAAAAAATTCGGGAATCGCTGTACCTCGGTCAGCGGACGCGGCGCAGGGCGAACACCGTCGTCTCGTCCAGCACCTGCCCCCCGCAGAAGACCTGATGGTCGTCGTCCACGGCCTTGATCACGGCCGAGGCGGACTGGCCGGCGCACCGGGCCAGCACCTCGGTGAGGCGCCCCTCGCCGTACGGCAGCTCGGCCTGCCCGGCCCGGCCGCGCGACCCGGCGAGCCCGTCGGAGTACAGCACCAGCGTCTCACCCTGGGCCAGCGCCACCTCCTCCACCGGGAAGTCCGCGCCGATCTCGATGCCGAGCGGCATGCCGCCGCCCGCGGTGAACCGCACCCCGCCGTCCCCGCGCAGCACCGCCGGGGGATGGTTGCCGGCCGACGCCAGCCGCACCCGCCCGGTGCGGCCCCCGCTGGGGACGAACCCGGCGGCCACCATGACGAACATGCCGGTGTCCTGCGTCACCAGGGCGTCGTTGAGCCGCGCCACCACCGCGCCCGGGTCCTCCTCGCCGACGCTCAGCGCCCGCAGGCCGCCGCGGATCATCGCGGTCACCGACGCGGCCTCGTCACCCTGGCCGACCACGCCGCCCACCGCGAAGCCCCAGCCGTTCTTGATGCGGAACACGTCGTAGAACTCGCCGCCGACCGCCCGCGGGCCCGCGCCCTCGTGGTACGCCGCCGCGGTCTCGTAACCGGGGATGTCGGGAACCGTGCGGGGGAGCACCCCGGTCCTCAGCGTGTCCGCCGCGAGCGACCGGCCCTGGAAGATGCGCTGAGCGCGCAGCGCGAGGCCGATGTGGGCGCCGGCGTCCTCCATCAGCGCCAGATCGGCGAGGCCGAACGGCGGGCGGTCGCGCAGCCGCACCAGCGTGATCGCGCCCTGCGTCTCGTCGCCGGCCGTGATGGGCACGCTGAGCATCGACCCGGCGCGCATGGCGTTCAGCACGGGGGAGCCGTCGGGCAGCACGCCGAGCAGCGAATCGTCCTCCACCATCTCGTGCACCACGCCGCCCTGGCCGGTCAGCGCCCTGGCCACCAGCGGCGCGGACGTGGGGTCCATGCGCTCCAGCGCCCCCACCAGGCGGCCGGTGGGCTGGTTGGTCGGGCCGATCACCAGGGACCGCCGCGCGGCGCCGTCACGCAGCACGTCGGCCAGCACCCAGTCGGCCGTGTGCGAAGCCAGCAGGCGGCCCGCGCGGATCAGCGCGACCGGCTCGCTCAGGCTCTCCTCGTCCAGCAGCAGGCGCGTGAGCTGCGACATCAGCTCCCTGCGGCGCGCCGCGGCCACCACCACCGACTCCTCGGGGCCCTGCTCGTGACCCTCCGCGCGGCCCGAGTCGGGCACCCGCACCTCGATGGGCAGCGCCATCGCGGCCACCATCTCCTGCCGCTCGCCGGGCATGCGCAGCCGCGTGAGCACCAGCCGCACGTCGTGCGCGCGGCCCTGGTGGGTCAGCCGGGTCGGGAAGGCCGCGGGCTCCCCGGTGTGCAGCACCGAGGTCAGGTGGGAGCGGAACGCGGCCCGGCGGGAGACGTCCACCAGCAGCGGGAACGCGCGGCCGGTGAGGTAGCCGTCCGGGCTGCCGAGCAGGCGTGAGGTCTCGGCGTTCACCCGCCGCACGGTGCCCGTCGAGTCGAGCACCGCGATCGGGACCGGCAGCGCGCGGTACAGCGTGCGCAGCAGCTTCAGCTCACGGCCCGCGCCGCTGTCCTTGCCGCTCGACCGGCGGCGCGACCCGCCGAGCGCGGACTGCAGCAGCTCCCGGGCGAGCTCCAGCTCGGCGAGGGCGGCGTCCGCGGTGGGACCGGGGTCGTCCGGATACGCCGCCCGCGCGTCGCGCAGGGACGCGATGCGGTCGGTGAGGTCGCTCAGCGACTGTTCCAGGGCCGGAAGATCGGTCGGGTCGGTCAATTGGGGTCCTTCGTACGGCTCGTGAGGGGGTGCGGCTCCCCGCTAGACGGTACGCCAACGGCCACCCTCCCAGAGACGAGCATCCGCCGCGTGGACTTAACCTGGCAACCCAGGGAAGCGGTAGCCGTGTATGGAGACGATGCCGATGTTCAGTCCGGCGCTCGCCCGTGATCTGGCGGCGCTCGGCCGTGTGACCGAGGGCACCTCGATAGAGAGTGTCCTGCGGGGCATCACCACGGCCGTCGCGGTGGGGGTGCCCGGCTGCGCGGGGGGCACCGTCGAGCTGCGGCGCGAGGAGCGGCTCATGCTGGCCGCCTCGCACAGCGACCTCATCGCGCTGGTCGACCACGAGCAGGCCCTCGGCGAGGGACCCTCGGCCGAGGCGCTCGCGACCGGGCGCGACGTGCTGGTGCAGGACGTGCTGCACGACACCCGCTGGCCACGCTACTCCGCCACCGCCGTCCGGCACGGCGTGCGGTCCACGTTGGTGCTGCCGATCCGCATCGACGGCGCGGTCCTGCTGCTCGGGCTGTACGCCGTGCGTCCCGGCGCGTTCTCGCTGGTGTCCGCCGGGCCGCTGTCGGCGCTGCTCACCGAGCACCTCACCGTCGCGCTCGCCAACATCAGCGACTACGACCACGTGCTCACCGGCGCCGCGCAGCTCCAGGAAGCGCTCGCCGGCCGTTCGGTGATCGACCAGGCCAAGGGCATCATCATGCACGCGAGCGGTTGCTCGGCCGAGGCGGCGTTCGACGAACTGCGCCGGCTGTCCCAGCACCACCAGGTCAAGGTGGCCGACCTCGCGCGGTTGCTGGTCAGCGAGCACCAGAGCAAGCACGGCGGCGCCGCGCCCACGGGGTGATTCCGGCCGGTCCGGATCCGTGACTTTCAGGCCGTCACGCACGGAAGGCGGCCAGCGCCTCCTCCAGCGTGTCGTACAGCGGGAGCCGCTGGGCGAGGCCCGTGACCCACATGACCCGCGAGTTCGAGTACTGCACGCCGACCAGGGCGAAGTGGCCGTCCGCCGCCCTGGTGCGCTGCCAGTGGTGCACGATCAGGCCGAGGGCCCGCGAGTCCATGAACGTGACGCCGGACAGGTCCAGCACCAGGTCGGGCCCGTGTTCGTCGGTGATCCCGGCCAGCCTGTCGGTGAACTGCGTGCGCGTCGTCGCGTCGAGGACGCCGTTCACGGCGACCACGGGCACTCCATCGGCGACCCTGGACTCTAGGGTCAGGGCCGCACCCGCCCTATCTGGAACGGTCACCACGCGCCTCCTCGCCGCTTCGCTCTGGCGCATGGCGCCTCCCCCGTCGGGGGTCACTCGCAACATTACTGTTGCCCGGGGGGTAGCAATACTCTTGATTTTCGGGCAATACTGGATGCGAGGTCCAGCAGAGGGCCTCGTCTCGACAGTAGTACGCGAGGCGATGCCGGCTCTGCATGCCCTGGGCCGGTCCCGCCTCGCCGCAGGGCATAAGAGGAGAGCAGCAATGGCTGCCGAGGACCGCACCTTCCCCCAGATTGACGTCACCGCCGAGGACCTCCTGCGCGAGCTCGCCGAGCCGGGCATCACGGAGGACCACAAGGCCCGGCTGCGCGAGAAGATCGTCGAGATGCACCTGCCCATGGCGCGGGAGATCGCACGGCGATACCTGCACCGGGGCGAGCCCATGGAGGACCTGCTTCAGGCGGCCTACGTGGGGCTCATGAAGGCGATCAACGGGTTCGACGCCGAACTGGGGCACAGCTTCAGAGGCTATGCCATGGTCACCATGACAGGCGAAGTGAAGCGGCACTTCCGCGACCGCACCTGGGCGGTCCGCGTACCGCGGCTGTACCAGGAACGGCGATCCGAGCTCAACCGGCTCGTCGCCGACTTCACGCAGGAGCTCGGCCGGTTCCCCACGGTGGCCGAACTGGCCAAGCGCATGGGGATCTCCGAAGAGGACATGCTCCTCACCATGGACGCGTCCGCCGCGTACAGCACCCTGTCGCTGGACGCCCCCATGGGGGCCGACGACGACGCCGCGGCGCTCGGCGACGTGATCCCCGACGAGGACGACGACCTCAGCACCCTCGTGGACCGTGAGGCCGTCAAGCCGCTCATCGACGGGCTGCCCGAGCGGGAGCGCAACATCCTGCTCCTGCGTTTCTACGGCAACCTGACCCAGGCCGAGATCGCCGCCGAGTTCGGCATCTCGCAGATGCACGTCTCCCGGATCCTGCGCAAGGTACTGGACCAGCTCCGCGCTCAGCTCGTGGCCGCGTAACCAGATCGTTTCCCCGGATCCGGGCGCCGTTTGATTAGGGGCCCGGATCCGGGGCACTGAACGGCGACGAAGCCCGATTATCCATCCGGATCCAGGGCACAGAACGGCGAGCAGGGGTAACGCGCAGGGTACCTTCACTGACGTCCTGGTATGGGGAGGTATCTTCGTCGATGTACGTGGGCGGTGGTATCGGGGTTCGCGCCCTGCCGTGGTTGATCGCTCTTGGAGGCGGTTATCGGGTGAACGAGGACCAAGTCCCGCCTCCCCGTTTCCGCGCGAACGGGGAGTCAGACCGGCCGTTTGCCTTCGGCACGGCGGTCTCGGAGATGACGTTCCGCGTGGGCGACCTCCCTGACGTCCGCGACTTCGCCGCCCACCAGGCCCGCCGCGCCGGCATGTCCGAGACCGCCATAGGCGACTACCTGGTGGCCATCAACGAGGTGGCCACCAACGCCGTGACCCACGGCACCGCCAAAGCCTGGCTCCGCGTCTGGTGCGACGCCGGCGACCTCGTCGTCCACGTCCACGACGACGGCCACTGGATCCTCACGGAAACCCCTGGCATGACCGCCCCCCACGACTACTCCACCAGCGGCATGGGCCTGTGGGTGGCCCGCCGCCTGGCCAAACACCTGACCCTCGACACCGGCACCACAGGCACCAACTTGATCATGCGCTTCTCCCTGTAGCCCCACCAGGAACCCCCCGATGGGCCACCACAGGCGACAAATGCGCCGCCCCCCGGGGCAACCTCCCCGAAGACCGCGCTCCGCGCGAAGACCACCTCGCCGCCCTTGACGGCGGCACCCCCACACCACCCCGAAGGCGCTCCGCGCGGTGTCCGCACGGGGCCTTTCCTATGTGTGGGTGAGTCTCTACACCTGCCGAGGGACCCGTGCCGGGCTGGGGTGGGAGGAAATGCCAGGGCCCTTCGGCATGGTCCGTGCGCGGCGGCGCTTCTCCGTCAATCAATCGACACCACCACCTCCCGGGCGGAGAGGGCCGGACATGTGAGAGGGCGCCGTCGCCGGGGGACGACGGCGCCCTCTCTCGCCGGGCGGGCCCGAGGCCCGGAAGGGCCCGCGCGGCGGGACTCGGGGGTCAGCGGCGGGCGCGGCTGCGGCGGTAGCCCTGCCAGGCTCCGGCTGAGGCGGTGCCGATGCCGCCTTGATGGAGGGCCAGGAGGCACAGGCCCAGGGCCAGCAGGGCGGTGGTGGAGATGCCGATGCTGGTTCCGATCAGGGCGAAAAGGAAGGCGATTCCGAAAACGATCGCTGCGGCGATGGCCAGCATGTCTACCTCGCTATGTGTCGGGCCGGACGGGATTCCGATCCGGCGGGATCGTTGGCTATGTCGACAAGTTCGTCCAGCAGGGAGCGGTACTCCCGAAGCGTGACGCGCAGGCGTTCTGTGTCGCCCTGGTCGCTGTCCTTCCAGCGGTCGGTGAGGTCCTGCTTGCGCTTCACCACGTGGCTGAAGACCTCGTCCACCAGTTCGTCGGCCTGGCGGACGGCGTCACGCGGGTCGTCCACGAAGCTCGCCTGCACCTCCCGCCACCGCTGCCGGAAGTCCACTCCGGGCTCCGCGGGGGGAGTCGGCGGCACGACGTCCGGCACGGGCTCGGGGATCTCCGCCGCGGGGGCGGTGAGGTCGGCGGGGTCCGGCTGGTCGGACACCTCCGGATAGTCGACCAGATCGGCCGTCCGGTCCCGTTCCGTCGTGTCGGCCTCCTCGGGGCCGTGCTCGGGGTCGGGGGCCGGGGAGGAGCCGGCGACCAGCAGATCGCCTTCGTGCTGCGGCCGGTGGACGGGGCCGGGCTTGTCGTCCGGCGCGATGCCGTGGTCCGCCGGGGCCGCGCGGTCGTTCAACGGGGTCGCGCCGTCGTCCGCCGGGGTCGCGTCGTCGTTCACCCGGTCGCTCTCCTCACGCACCCGGTCGCCCTCTTCGGCCGTCACCGGGTTCGCCGCGTCATCGTCGTTCTTTCCCAGTCGATCGAAGTCACTGGCGCCGGTGAAACCGGTCGCCTCGTCTTTGTCCCTCACCCCGGAGTTCCTCTCCCTGTCCTCACCATCACCCGCCGGATCACGGCGATAAGGCTCCACCGCCGTCACCCCCTCTGCCCGTCACGCTCGGCCCCCCGCCCCTCGGGCGTCACCGCGGTGTGCTCCCGCGCGCGCTCGGCCGCCACATCGGGCCGGCCGGCGGCGCGGCGTTCCCCGGTGCCGTCCACACGGGCCGCCGGCTCCGCGCCGAGCAGTTCCTCGAACAGTGCCCGGTAGTGCACCATCGCCTGCCGGAGTTCCTCGGTCGACGCCTCCTGACGTGCCGCCCGGCTGCTGATCTCGTGGGCCGCGCGGTAGTGGTCCAGCGTCGCCCCGTGGGCGACCGACAGGTCGGCCACCTGCTGCTCGAACCCCTCGGTCGGGTACCCGCGGTCCGACATGACGGACGTGACCAGGTGGTCGGCTTCCGTCACCGCGAACCCCGGCGCGTCCACGAACCGCTCCTGCACCTCGGTCCACTTCTTCGCGTACATCGAGCGGGTCTCCGGCGCGAGGTCCTTGATGTCCAGCCGCGCGTGCCGCTGCTCCCGTTCCCGCAGGTCCTGTTCCGCTTCCCGCCGGCTCTCCCGCTCCTGGACCGCCCGCTCGTACTCCGGCCCGAACCGTTCCTGTAGCCTCCGCCTGCGCTGCTGCCGCGTCGCGAAGTATCCGACCGCCACGATCGCCACCACCGCGGCAACAACAACGGCCACCCAAGTGATGGTCATGTCTGCCTCCGGGTCAAGTCGTCTGCCTAACCACCCACCGACTGCCCGAGAACCCACCCCCAAAACGAAGTCGCTTCAGGTCAACCTGGGGTGGTGCCCAGGGAGTGTCAGGGGTGGCTTTCAGCGACGAGAGGAGATCGGGTGGACGCCGATCTCGAGGAATTCGTGCGGCGCCGGGGCGGCCACCACCTGAGAACGGCGGTTCTGCTCACCGGCGACCGGCACGCCGCGGAGGACCTGGTGCACTCGTGCCCTCGGGAAGTCACACCGGGTGTGGCATCGGCTGGACACCGGTGGCGGGAACCCCGACGCCTCCCTGCGCCGCGTGCTGGGTCAACACCCACCGCTCGTGGTGGCGTGCCCGGTGGCGCAGGGAGATACCGCGCGGGCCGCGGGCGATGCGGCGGCTGGTCTCGCCGGGGGCGGCTGTCAACCGCGGTGGGCGTCGCCGCCGCGGTGGGGACGACCGTGCTGGTCGTCCTGCCCGGCGGCCGGCCTTCGGCGCAGGCCCAGGTGGCGGCCGCGGCCGAGCACACCGGCAGGGACAGCTTCCGCGTCCGCGTCACCGCCGGCGCGCGAACCTTCGAGGGCGCCTTCGATCCCGCCCGGCGCGTGGGCGTCATCACCGAGGAGGGCGGCGCGTCGGAGACGCGCTTCATCGGCGACCTGATGTACATGCGGAAGTCGCCGGCCACGGGGTGGGAGGTCCACCCGCGCAACGGGATGAAGAACGACACGCCGGCCGCCACCGCCCTGGTCAAGCTCGCCCCCAGGATCGTCAGACAGCCCTGAGCCGGCTCCGGTCCGCCACCGGCGTCCGTGAGACCGGACCTGCCTCCGGCCCTGCCTGGACCGGCCTGCGGTTCACGTTCTCCCTGAAGGACGAGCGGTGGCCCGGCTCCGCCGCGTCGGCCAAGCCCACGCAGGCCTCGGGCAGCGTGGACGTGGACGATCAGGGACGGGTCCGGCGCATGGAGGTCACCTTCCAGGACAACGGCCAGAGTGACGTCATGGACCTCGGCGACTTCGGCACCCGGGTGACGGTCACCCCGCCGCCGGCCGGCCAGGTCGAGCGGAAGCCGGGCGACGACCCGGACGTCAAGCCGGCCAAGAGGCCGGACGGAGAGGCCGCCGAGCGGCCGGCCGTCCCGGCCTCCTGACCGGCGGGCGGCCCTGGCCGAACCTGAACTGGTCAGAGCGGGATTATCACGCTCTGACCAGTTTTGTGTGATGTAAAAAAGGCTGCACGCGCACCACGCCACCGAAAATCATTCGCTCCCCGTGCCCACGCTGCGCCAACATGGCCATAGTCGTGGGTATTCAGAAGGGGCGGGTGGTCGTGCTCGGATTTGTCGATTCTCCCGAGGAAAAATCGTCCGTCCGCAGGTCGGCCGTTCTGCTGGCGCTGCGGTATTACAGCAGGACGTTGCTCGACCTGTGGCGGGTCGCCGTGCCCGCGCTGATCGGGCCGGCGCTCGGAAACATCTGCCTTTACTACCTGGCGCCGCTGATGGTGGGCGGCATCGTGGGCCGGCTGGCCGCGGGCGGGGGCGGCGCCGTCGCCGAGCTCGTTCCGTACGTGCTCGGCTTCGGGGCGCTGATGCTCACGGGCGAGGTGTTGTGGCGGGTGGGCATCCACTTCCTGAACCGCACCGACGCCCGGGGCATCGAGCGGCTCGGGGTGACGGGCATGGACAAGTTGCTGGCCAAGGACGCCGCGTTCTTCCACGACAACTTCGCCGGCTCGCTGACCAAACGAGTGCTGAGCTTCTCCAGCGGGTTCGAGAACTTCATGGACACCATGACGTTCTCGATCGTGTCCAAGGTGGTGCCGCTGGCGTTCGCCTCGGTGGTGCTGTGGCGGTACCACCCGCTTTTGGTCCTCGTGCTCATGGGCCTCATCGTCATCACGGCCTTCCTGGTCGCCCCGCTCATCCGCCGCCGCCAGAAGCTGGTGGACCAGCGGGAGGCCGCCAAGGTGCGGGTGTCCGGGCACGTCGCCGACGTGCTGTCCAACATGGACACGGTCCGCGCGTTCGCCGCCGAGGACCGCGAGGCGGTGGAGAACCGGGCCAGGCTCGCCGAGCAGCGCAAGCTGTCGCTGCGTTCCTGGGACTACGGCAACCTGCGGGTGGACACCGTCGTCGCGCCGCTGGCGGTCCTCACCAGCACCCTCGGCCTGCTCCTCGCCGTCGTCCTGCGCGGCGGCCTCGGCGTGGAGGCCATCGTGGTGACGTTCACCTACTACGCGCACGCGATCAGCATCATGTTCGAGTTCAACCAGGTCTACCGCCGCCTGGAGAGCGTGCTCACCGAGGCCGCCCAGTTCACCGAGCTGCTCCTCACGCCGCCGGCCGTCGTCGACCCGGACGAACCGCAGCCGCTGCGCCCGGCGGACGCCGGCGTCCGGTTCGAGCGGGTGACGTTCGCGCACGCCGGCAATCCGCGCCTGTTCGACGGCCTGGACCTGCACATCCCCGCCGGCACCAAGATCGGCCTGGTCGGCCGGTCCGGCGGCGGCAAGACCACCCTGACCCGGTTGCTGCTGCGTCTCATGGACATCGAAGGCGGCCGCATCCTGATCGGCGGCCAGGACATCAGCCGGCTCCGCCAGGCGGACCTGCGCAGCCTGATCGCGTACGTCCCCCAGGAGCCCGCCATGTTCCACCGGTCGCTGCGCGACAACATCGCGTTCGCCCGGCCGGGCGCCACCGACGCCGAGATCCAGCAGGCCGCGCGGGCGGCGCACGTCACCGAGTTCGCCGAGGCCCTGCCGGACGGCTTCGACACACTGGTGGGGGAGCGCGGCGTCAAGTTGTCCGGCGGCCAGCGGCAGCGCGTCGCCCTCGCCCGGGCCATCCTGCGGGACGCGCCGATCCTGCTGCTGGACGAGGCCACGAGCGCGCTGGACTCCGAGAGCGAGATCCTCGTCCAGGAAGCCCTGTGGCGCCTGATGCGCGACCGCACCGCCCTCGTGGTCGCGCACCGGCTGAGCACCGTCGTCCGCATGGACCGCCTGGTCGTCCTCGACCAGGGCCGCATCGTGGAACAGGGCGACCACCGCGAGCTCCTCGAGGCCCAGGGACCGTACGCCCGCCTGTGGCACCACCAGTCGGGGGGCTTCCTGCTCGAAGAGGACGCCTCGGACGCCGTCCGCAGCTAGCCCGCACCCCCTGGTGACTAACGGGTGCGAAATGTGAAGATTGGAGGCGTTTGTCGACATAACGATAGGTGGAACATGACAGGCGATCACGCCCGCAAAGCACTGGTGGTCCGCGGAGGCTGGGAGGGGCACGTCCCGGTGGAGGCCACAGAGCTCTTCATCCCCTTCCTTGAGAAGCACGGATTCGAGGTGCACCGGGCGGACTCGCCCGCGCCGTACGCGGACCCCGCGTTCATGTCCGGTGTCGACCTCATCGTGCAGTGCTACACCATGGGCACGATCGAGCCGGGGGAACTGCGAGGGCTGGAGAGCGCGATCCGGGCCGGCACGGGACTGGCCGGCTGGCACGGCGGCATCGCCGACTCCTTCCGCAACTCCTCCGACTACCTGCACCTCATCGGCGGCCAGTTCGCCTGCCACCCCGGCAAGGACCCGGTGGAGCGGGACGGATCGCAGGCCGACAACTTCGTCCCCTACACCGTGAACATGCTGCCCCCGGCGAGCACCCACCCCATCACCGAGGGCATCGCGGACTTCGACCTGGTCACCGAGCAGTACTGGGTGCTGGCCGACGACTACATCGACGTGCTGGCCACCACGACGCAGAAGATCCGCCCGTGGGACCCCTGGCACCGGGAGGTCACCTCGCCGGCGATCTGGACCAGGGAATGGGGCAACGGGAAGATCTTCGTCGCCACACCCGGGCACAGCCTCGACGTCCTTCAGGACGGCAACGTGCGCACCGTCATCGAGAGGGGAATGTTGTGGGCCAGCCGGTGAACGTCGGCGTCGTCGGCTGCGGTGTCATCTTCACCCAGTACGCGCAGACCATCGAACGCCTGCCGGAACTGCGCCTCGTCGCCGTGGCCGACCTGGACCCCGAGCGGGCCAGGGAGGCGGCGCGGCCGTACGCGGGCGTCGAGGTCCTGAGCGTGCCGGAACTGATGGCCGACCCGCGCGTCGACGTCGTGCTGAACCTGACCATCCCGGCCGCGCACGCCGAGATCGCGCTGCTGGCCATCGCGGCCGGCAAGGACGTCTACAGCGAGAAGCCCCTGGCGGTGACCGCCGCCGACGCCGCGCGGGTGCTGAGCGCGGCCGCCGCCGCGGGCGTGCGCGTGGGCTGCGCCCCCGACACGGTGCTCGGCACCGGCACCCAGACGGCCCGCAAGGCCATCGACGACGGCCTGATCGGCCGGCCGGTGTCCGCCACCGCCACCATGATCACCGCCGGCCACGAACGGTGGCACCCGAACCCTGACTTCTACTACGCCCCCGGCGGCGGCCCCCTGATGGACATGGGCCCGTACTACATCACGTGCCTGGTCACCCTGCTCGGCCCGGTGACGACGGTCATCGGCGCCGCCAGCCGCACCCGCCCCAAGCGGACCATCGGCTCGGGCCCCCGCGCCGGCGAGGAGGTCCCGGTGACCGTCGACACCCACGTCACCGGCGTGCTGTCCCACGCGTCAGGAGCACTGTCCACCCTGGTGATGAGCTTCGACGGCGAGGCCACCACCGCCCCCAACATCGAGGTCCACGGCGAACGAGGCTCCCTCACCGTCCCCGACCCCAACCACTTCGACGGCCCCGTCCTGCTCGCCAGACCCGGCCAGGACGGCTGGCAGCCCATCCCCGCCACAGCCGGCCACATCGGAGCCGGCCGCGGAGTAGGCCTGATGGACTTCGCCACGACCCCCCCAGGCGGAGAGCCCCGCGCCGGCGGCAGACTCGGCTACCACGTACTCGACATCATGGAGTCCCTGCTGTCCTCGGCCCACTCCGGCACCGCGATACCCATCACAAGCACATGTGAACGCCCCGAACCTGTGTGACAACGACGGAAAAGCCGTCCCCGCCCGCCGGGGACGGCCCCGCCGGACGTGAGCCCGGGGTCGGTTCTCTTCGTGAAGAAGGCCACCTGCTTCCTGATGCCCCTGGGCGAGGAAGTCGCTCCTGGAATACCGTTCCACCAGGTCACCGATTATCACGAGCGTTACCGCCTTTTCGGTGTCGGCACGCCGCGTGTCATCTCAGGCAAGCTCCTCGACGAGTACCGCGCCGCCGAGCTTTTGTCGAAATTCGGCGAATGGATCTGCCCGTCTGTCTCAGGACCCGCGCCCTCACCGGTGGGCCGGCGAAAAAAGAATACGAGAATGTGGACGCTCAGCGGATCCCGGGGACGACCCCCGAGGCGAGCAGGCCGACGACCATGCCGGGGTCGGGGATGTCCTGGCTGTCGACGTAGGTGACGGTGAAGCCGGGGGTGCGCAGGTCCAGGAGGCGGCGGGCCAGGGTGTGCTGAAGCACCGTCTCGGTGTACGCGGCGAGGAGACCGAGCGTGGTGTACGCCTCCGGCGTCTCGTTCTCGCAGGGGCCGAGACCGCCTCAGAGTTGCCAGAAGCGGTCCATGACCGTGATGTGGCCGATGCCGGCGGCCTTGGCGTCCCGTGCGGTCCGCGCCAGGCTGGGTCCGAGCGCGGCGGCGCCTCCGGGGCAGGTGGAGCCGGCGATGTGCGGGCCGGGTTCCAATGCGAGGCTCCCTCGCGAGTTACCGCGGTATTCGCTGATCTTGCTGCGCCGTCCGGCCCGCGGTATCGGATCCCTGAGTATCCCGGCTGCGTCTGACATCTGTATTGACACCGTGGGGGACAGCGGATTCGAGTCCGAGAGTGGAATGACGCCGTGTGTTCTCCGCGTGCCGCTCAGGTGAAACTTTCACAGGCTGCTCGCCGGCTCGGCGAAGGACATCTGCCGAGGCTGTCGGCGGGCGGCCGCCGGTCGTGGTATGCCGTCATGCCGGGCGCGGGCCTTTCCTCGCCTCGGTGGCGCCCTTATATGCGGCAGGAAATGCATCGGTGGAGGCCGAAATGCCGTCCGGGTGCCTGAACGCGCATGCTGTGGAATAGAGCGAACCGCGAAATGCGACGATCGGGGAGGTACCTCGTGCCGAAGAAGGCGGAGTGGGCGGGCTACGGCCAAACCAGGGAACTGGTGGACGACATTGTTTCGGCCTGTCTGCTGCGGGGGTGGCAGGGGGAGACCTCCGCCCCCGCCCCTCCGGCGCTCACACGCTGGATGACAGAGGTGGTCGACGGCGTGCTGGAGCGTGTGCGTTCGCATCCGGACGAGGAGCAGGACGGACGCCCCGGCGCGGAGTCCCGCAGGTCCTTCCCCGGCGGGAACCTCTGGATGACGGCGGCGCTGTACGAGGTCGCGCTCGGCGCTCTGGCGTCACGTGAGGCGGTGACGGCGCGGTGGACCCTCGCCGAGTTGAGCGCCACGCTCCACCATGTGCTGGTCGAGCGGCTCACGCTCGCCGCGCTCGCCTCCGAGAGCGCGCGGTTCGAGCGGCTCCGCGCGTCGGCGCGGGAGGAGCGCAGACGCGTCGCCAGGGAACTCCACGACCGGGTGGGCCACGGGGTCCACCTCGCGCTCCGGCAACTGGACCTGTACGAGCGTTACGCGGCGAACGACCCGGACCAGGCGGCCGCGAAGCCGGCCGGGGCCGTCGACATGCTCGGCGAGGCACTCGTGACGACCCAGCAGCTCGCCACGGAGCTGCGGCGGCCCACGCGGGCGAGGACCTGGAGTACGCCTTGCGTGCCTACCTCGACATCTGCGCCCCCACAGTGAGCACGCAGGTCGCGTTCTCCGGCGACACCACCAGGCTCACCCCCGCCTCAACGAGGAGCTGTACCTGATCCTGCGCGAGGCGATCAGGAACGCGCTGCGCCACGCCGACCCCGGCGGGGTGACGTCACGCGTGGAGGTCACGGCGACGGAGGTGCGCGCGACGGTCTCCGACGACGGGGCGGGCTTCGACCCGGCGGGCACGGCGCGGGCCGGCGGCCTCACGGCCATGCGTGAACGGGCGGAGTCGCTGCGCGGCACGCTGACCGTGCTCAGGTCGCCGGCGGCGGCACCCTGGTCACCCTGGTGGTGCCGCTGGAGCGACCGGAGGAGCGGGGGGCGCTGGAGCGGCCGGAGGAGCGGGTGCCGCTGGAGCGGCCGGGGCCGCCGGAGACACAGGAGCCGCAGGAGGAGGAACCGCGATGCCGCGGGACCGTCTCGTGACCCCCATCAGGGTGGTGCTCGCCGACGACCACGCGTTGTTCGTCGAAGGGATGACGGAGGTCCTCTCCTGCCACGCCGGTGTGGAGGTGGTGGGCGAGGCGGCGACGGGGGAGCGCGCGATCGCGGTGACCCTGGAGACCCGGCCGGACGTGCTGCTGCTCGACGTCGAGATGCCGGGCCCCGGCGCCGCGGCCGTGATACGGCATCTGCGTGACGCGTGCCCGGAGACCTCCGCCGTCGTGCTCACCATGCACGACGACGCGGTGGTCATGCGTGAGCTCATCGACTGCGGCGCCGCCGCCTACCTCACCAAGGCGGTCCGCTCCGACGGCCTGGTCGCGGCGATGCGGGCGGTCCGCAGCGACCCCGCCACCGTGCCTCTGTCGGTCTCCAGGCGCACCCTCGGGCTGCTCGTCGCGCGCAGCGAGGAGGCGGCGCCCGTCCCGCTGACCGCCAGGGAGCGGGAGATCCTCGGCCTGGTGGCCCGCGCCATGAGCAACTCGGCGATCGCGGCCCTGCTCCCGCTCGCGCGCGGGCAGCCGGGCGAGGTCCAGGATCGCGTCCAGCAACGCCGCCGGGTCGCGGGGCGGGACGACACGGCCGAATCCCGTCGCCATGACGGGGTGACGTCCCCCGGGCAGGTCGGTGGTGACGCTCGGCACCCCCGCCATCATCGCCTCCGCCTGGACGATGCCGAACGACTCGGCGATCGAGGGCGGCGCGAAGACGTCGATCGACGCGTGGAAGTCCCGGATCGCCTGCCCGCGCAGCAACCCGAGGAAGCGGATGCGGCCGTCGTCGCCCGCCTCGTGCCGCAGCAGGCCGACGTTGCCGCCGCCGGCGACGTTCGTGTAGTCGCCGCCGATCAGCAGCCGGGCGTCCGGGTCGTCGAGCGCCCTGAACGCCCTGATCAGATACTCGATGCCCTTCTCGTCGGCGATCCTGCCGAGGAACCCCACGTGCAGGCCCGGCGTCTCACGCAGGGTGGGGTTTCCTCCGCCGCGTTCCTCGCACGGCGCGGGGATCGCCTCGACCGGCCGGGTGCGCAGCACCGGCCACAGCCGTGACCCGCGCGCCTGGTCGTCGCTGTTCACCACGACCAGGTCGGAACGGCGCAGCGCCACCCTCGCCGACGCGTCGGCGAAGCGCATCCCGAAGGCGTTGAGCACGCCGGGCGGCAGGAAGGCGTCGATGTGATAGGTCGTCACCGTCGGGACCCGCCGGGCACCCCAGCGGACCACCGCCGCCTCCGGCATCGGCACGTGCAGGTGCAGCAGCGACGAGCGGGCGGCCAGCCGGGCGGCGAGCAACGGCAGGCCGGGGCTGAGCACGCCCTTGCGCACCGCCGCCACGACCGGCGCGCGGAAGACGTGCACCCCGTTGATCACCTCGTGGTCCGGCAGGCGGCGGTCGTGCCGGGTGCAGGCGACCGCGACACCGCGGCCCCGCCCGGCCAGCCCTTCGGCGATGATCCGGGCGGACTCGGTCAGGCCGCTCACATAGGGCGCGTAGCAGTCCAGGGCCACAGCGACGTCGAAACGGCTCGGCGTCTTCATGATGCACTCCTAACGGCGCGGGTCGCGGTGTCGGGGCCGTGTCCGCGGCTCAGCGCACGGCCACGGAGAACACCTGGCCGAGGTGGTCGGAGAGCGTGCCGGCGGGTTCGAAGCGGTAGTCGCCCACCTGGGCTCCGGAACCGGCGAAAACCCAGTCCAGGCGCCACACCCGGGGGAACGGGTAGTCGGACGTCGGCCAGGACGAGGGGTACAGCGAGGACGAGGGGTACAGCGAGGACGAGGGGTACAGCGAGGACGAGGGGTACAGCGAGGACGAGGGGTCGGCGCGCCGGAAGCGCGGCCCGAGCCCGGCCATCCGGTCCAGCCCCATCCACGGGGAGTTGAAGTCGCCCGCGATCACGGCCGGATTCGGGTTGCGGGCCGTGTCGGCGCGCGACGCCGACAACTCGCCCTGCCGCGGCGCGTCCTGCTCGCCCGCGAAGCGGTAGAACTCCGCGCTCAGCGGGCTGTTCTCCCGGCGCCACGGCACGAACAGGTGCACGTTGTAGGCCGACAGGGTCTTCGCGCCCACCTTGATGTCGACGCGCTGGGCCTTGTTCCCCCGCCAGTACCAGTCCGTCCCGCCCGGGGGCACGGCCCGCGGGTACGTCGCCACGACCGGCAGCCGGGACAGCGTGACCAGCTCGCCTTCGGCCACGACGTGGTAGCCGGGGAACTCGGCCCGCAGGCGGGCGGTGTCGTCCACCCTGACCGGTCCCCGCACGTCGTCCCGGTGCAGGTACTCCGGCAGCAGGTAGACGTCCGCCCGCCGGCTGCGCAGGTAGGCGTAGAACTCGCCGGGGTCCTTGTCCTTGGTCCAGACGTCGGTGTTCCAGGCGAAGAACGTCACCCGGTCGCCCGAGCCCGCCGCCCCCGCCTCCGGCACGCCGAAGGTCAGCCCCGACATCGGCACACCCAGCGCGAGCACGGCCACCAGCAGCACCGACAGCGGGCGGCGCACGGGCCGCGTTGCCTGCCACAGCGACGACATCCGCTCGCGCACGAACCGGGCCAGGAGCTTCGGCACGCCCACGCTGAACGTCGCGTCGAGGCAGTCGAGGAAGTGCTTCACGTCGACGTCGGAGACGACCAGGGGCGGCCCTGCCACCAGAGGGCTGCGGCCGTTGAGGGTGTAGTAGGTGTAGATGTCGTGATCGCGGTAGAGGGCGTCGATCACCGCGCAGGTGACGAGCTTGGTCGCGAACAGCGGGTCCTTGGCCGGCCCCGCCGGCGCCAGACGTCCCACCAGGTCCAGGACCTTGACGTTGTTGCGCAGGAACACCCCCCACAACGCCCCCGCGGCGGTGACGTCGGCGACGATGCCGGGATGGTCGTGCTGGAGCCGCCGCGACCCCGGTCCCAGCATGCGCTCGATGCGGCGTGCCCGCCCGGGGAAGTCCTCCTCGACGGCGATGTTGATCGCCTCGATGGCCGTGGCGGTCTCCTCGCCGAAGCCGTAGTAGGTGGTGCTCGTGCTCTGCAACAGGGCGTCGGTGAGGTTCCCGTACGCCTTGGCGAAGATCGGGTCCCGCGCGACGTAGGCGGAGATGGATGATTTGCCGCCGCCGAAGGACTTGCTGGTGGTGAGCACGTCCGGGATCAGCCCGGGGTAGCGCATGAAATGGAAAAGCGTCCCCGTCTTCCCCCACCCGCTGTATATCTCGTCGAATATGAGCACGATGTCCTCCGCCGTGCAGAGCTCACGCAGCCCGCGGAGGAACTCCTCACCGCATCTGCGCATGGTGGAGGCGCTGAACGGCTCGATGAGAATGGCGTACACGTCGCACTTTCCCTTGGCGTTGCGCGCCCGTTTCACGGCGGCGCGCACCGCCTCCAGGTCGTCGTAGGGAAAGCTCACCACACCGGGGATCCCGGGAAAGGCGAAATGGTTCTGCGCGCCACCGGTGACGCTCCCCGAGCCGAGCAGTTTTCCGTGGAAACTGATGTCCGCGTGCATGATGGTGCCGCGCCGGCCGCCGTGGTACTTGTAGGCCAGCTTGATGGCCCCCTCGACCGCCTCGGCGCCCGAGTTGGGCAGGAAGGACTTGTTGAGGTCGCCGGGCAGCACCGCCGCGAGGTTGTGGCCGAGCGCCGCCAGGTAGGGCGAGAAGTAGGTCTTGTGCACCTCCATCCGCCTGGCTTCCTGAAACGCCTTCCTGGCCGCCAGGATACGCGGATGATTGTGCCCGTGGTTCAGCACGCCGACGCCGCCGGTGAAATCGAGGACCCGGCGCCCGTCGCGCATGTACAGATAAGCGCCCTCGGCGTGGTCGACGAGTTCCCGGCCGAAGCCGAACGACGTCATCAACGTGACCTGGCTCGAATTCACATGTGCGCGGTAAAGATCGTGGACCTCTCCGACGGAGAGCGCTTCGGCGTCCGCGACGGTCAGAAGCGCAGGAGCCGGAATTGTCATGCGTCCGCCTTCCAAATGCGTTGGAGTTGCACCGGAAATGTTCAGGCTTTTCGCATGCTAAAACGCCCGCCGACCGCCGCCTAGGTGGCAAATCACGCCCTACGACCCCTTGGCCCGCCCCCTCCCGCCCCCGGCGTGCCCCCTCGCGCGCACGTTGCCGGGGACGGCCACCGCCACCCCCGAGATCCTCAGGAGCTCCCCGGGCGGGTGGCGTGGCTCCCCTCCGGCAGACCTACGGCACGGCCGTCGGCCGCCGGCCGGCCTACGAGATCCACCGCGCGAAGCTGCCCGTGGCGGTCCACCGCGCGAAGCTGCCCGTGGTGGCGCCACGCCGGGCTGGGCACGTTAACATCCGCGCCGGCGCCGGCCGCCGCCGCTCACTGTTCGTGCACCTGGGCACACGCGTTCGAGTTTGTGCTGGTAGAAGCCCCATATCTGGTCGGTTCGCACGACGCCGACATGGCATTTAGGGCATGTCCGCAAGGTCGAAAAGGGTCTTGTGTGCGCAAACATTCTCAGTTACGTTAAGCGCCGGAAACGTAATCGATAACGTTTGCAATGGAAAGGGCCACATGGCCGAGGTGGGTGCGCCGGTGACGATGAGCGACGTCGCGCGAGCGGCGGGTGTCTCCACCGCGACCGTTTCGCGGGTGGTCAACGGGCGTTACGGCGTCAGCGCCAGCACCATCGCGCATGTGCGTTCGGCCATCGAGCGGCTCGGCTACGAGTCGAGTCTGGTGGCGACGAGCCTGCGGCGCAGCCGCACCAACGTCCTGGGCCTGGTGACCCACACCTTCCAGTCCTACACGGCTGAGGTGCTCAAGGGTGTGATGCGGTCGTTGAGCCGGTCGGGCTTCGATCTGATCATCTACGCCAACAGCGACCTCTACGAGACGTACTCAGAGGGCTGGGAGCAGCGCCACCTGACCCGCCTGTCGGGCACGCTCACCGACGGGTGCATCGTGGTCACGCCCTGGGGTGAGATGCGGAGCAGCACGCCGGTCGTGGTCATCGACCCGGTGCGGGGCTCGACGGTGCCGTCGGTGACGGCGGACAACCTCTCGGGTGCGACCTCGGCGGTCGAGCACCTGCTGGGCCTCGGTCATCGGCGTATCGGATTCATCGCGGGCCGTTCCAGCCTGGAGGCCGCGTGGTCGCGCGAGGAGGGGTACCGGAAGGCGCTGACCGCGGCCGGTGTCCCGGTCGACCCATCGTTGATCTGCAGAGGGGACTTCAATCCCGAGTCCGCCGTCCCGCTGGCGCACGCGTTGCTGGACAGGCCGGACCGCCCGACGGCGATCTTCGCGGCGAGCGACGGGATGGCGTTGAAGGTGCTGGATGTCGCCAGGGAGTTGGGGCTCGACTTACCCGGCGACCTGTCGGTGGTCGGGTTCGACAACATCCCGGAGGGGGCGTTCGCCGAGCCGGGGCTGACCACGGTGGACCAGTCGATGTACCGGCTCGGATACGAGGCCGCGCGCATGCTCAAGTCACTGGTGACCGGCGAATGGGAGGGCCGCAGTCGGATACAGCTCCCGACCAACCTGGTGGTCCGTGGCTCCACCGCACCACCGAGGAGCACTCCGAGACCATGACCCGCCCGCACAGACCCACTGTCCAGAAGCACCACAGGGGCAGGTGAAAGGCCCCACCCCGTGACGGAGGTGAGACACAGAAGTCAGGGCTACACACAGGAAAAACTAGGTCGGCAGCCGGGTCGCATCCGCTGCCGACCGTTACAGAAAGTGTGATTCGATGAAAGTCTATCACGGGAGCATGCGCCGCGATGACGTGCGCCGGTTCTCAGCGATGATCCTCGCCGGAGTGATGGCGATCGCGGCGGTGCTCCTCGCGCCGCGGCCCGCGGCGGCGGACACGCCGTGGCTGAGCGTGTCCGCGGACCGCTACGCGACGTTCAGTGTGCCCGCGGCCTGGGTCCAGGCCAACGTGGGCCAGGTGTCGCAGGTCGTCGTCGAGGGGAACTTCGGCCCCTCCTCCGCCTGGACGGAGTTCGGGCTGACCCGCCGGGGCGACGCCTGGTCGGGTGTCCTCGGCGCGCTCAAGCCGGGGCTGTACTACTACCAGGTCACGGCCGACGACACCAAGAGCTTCAAGGACCCGACGAACAGCGCCGGCGTGGCGTCCAAGCCGCTCTGGAGCACCTTCTTAGTACCGGGTGACTCGGCGCGCCTGCTCGCGGACGCGACTGAGGGACAGGGCGGCAAGGTCGGAAGCCTGGCCTACCGGACCGGTGCCGAGGAGCGCTCGGCTGTGGTGTGGACGCCGCCGGGGTACGCGGCCGGCGGCAAGCGGTACCCGGTGCTGTACCTGCGGTCCGGTGACGGCATGAGCGCCACCGACTGGTTCGACCTCGGCCGGGCCAAGCAGATCCTCGACAACCTGTCGGCCCAGGGTGACATGAGGCCGGCGGTGGTCGTGGTCAGCGACGGCGGGACGGACGACAAGGAGTCCAAGGACCTCCGGAAGGCGGTCGCGGACACCTACCGTGTCCATCACGACCGGGCGAACCAGGCGATCGCCGGTGTGTCCGAGGGCGGGACGCAGGCGCTGCGCGCCGCGCTGTCCGACCCGGGGCAGTTCGCCTACGCCGGCTCGTTCTCGGGTCTTCTGACGGAGAACACCGGCCGCGGGCACGCGCACGGGCTCAAGCTGCTGCGTCTGTACACCGGGAACGTGACCGACCCCGCGTACAACGCGACCGTGGCGCTGACGAAGTCGCTGGCCCGTGCCCATGTCAAGTACGAGTTCGACGGCGTCAACCCGGACGCCGGAGCGAACTGGAACGCCTGGCAGGAGAACCTGATCGACTTCCTGCCGCGCCTGTTCCGCAACGTGCGGGACCACGGTCCGAGCGACGGTCACGGAGCGCTGAAGGGACGGTTCGACCCGCCGGCGCCCGGCACCACGCCGACGCCGTTCGTGAAGGACGGCTTCGTCACCTTCGAGACCACGACGGACTACAAGGACGCCAAGCACGTCACGGTGTGGGGCAACTGGGCTCCCGGCGGGAGCTGGCTGCGCGTCCCGATGACCCGTGACGGCGACCGGTGGCGGGTGACCGTGGGACCGCTGGACCCGTGGTTCTACTACTACCGGTGGATCGTGGACCGGGTGGGGGTCAAGGACGCGTCGAACCCGACGAAGATCACCACCGAGCCCGCGTGGAGCACGTTCTTCATCCCCGGAGAGGCGGCGCGCCTGCTGTCCGACGTCCCCGCCGGGCAAGGCGGGAAGGTCGAGAGCCTGACGTACCAGAGCACCGTGGCCAACCAGGCCAGGACCGCGCTGGTGTGGACCCCGCCTGGCTACGACCCGAACCGCGCGGAGAAGTACCCCGTCCTCTACCTCCAGCACGGTGGCGGCCAGAACTACACCGACTGGACCGAGATGGGACGCGCCAAGCAGATCCTCGACCACCAGTTCCTCGACGGTGACCTGGTGCCGATGGTGGTCGTGATGGGCAACGGCAACTCGTCCAACTTCAACAAGGAACTGCTGGAGAACATCGTCCCGGCGGCCCGTGCCGGTTACAACATCTCCAGCGACCCGTCGCGGCAGGCCCTCGCCGGCCTTTCGATGGGCGGTGGGCAGTCGTTCGGCATCCTCAAGGCGTACCCGGGGCAGTTCGCCTACGTGGCGGCGTTCTCTGCCGGGTTCGGCAGCGCCACCGGCGTCGACGCGGCGGCCATCAACAACGGCACCAAGATGCTGCGCGTGTACGTCGGCGACCAGACCGACTTCGTGTACCCGTCGTTCATGGCCTCCCTGGCCACGATGGACAACCTCGGCATCCGGTACGAGTTCGACGGGGTCACCCCCGGGCCGCACGGCTGGGACGTGTGGCAGAAGAACCTCATCGACCTGGCGCCGCGTTTGTTCAAGCGCTAGGCAGGGCCCGTCGAGGGCGGCACCATCGGGGCCCCGGCGCCCCGGTGGTGCCCGCCGGGCACGGCAGCCTGCCGGGCGTTCACCTGAGGATCGGCACCGAGGACCGGGCGCGGGGGTGTGTCACCCGCGCCCGTCCCGGTCGATCACTCGGTCTCAGCGGTGGCGCACGAACCTTTGTGCGCTGCGATCCCGAAGGGGAGAACAATGAAAAGAAGAAGAAACCTGATAGCCGCCGCGGCCCTGCTCGCCGCCGTGGGCGCGCTCACCGCCTGTGCCCCCGACGCGGGCAAGAGCACCGGCGCCGGCGCGAGCGCGGGCGCGGGCAACGCCGGCGGGAACAACGCGAGCAGTTGCACGAACACGATCACCAAGAAGGAACTGCCGGTCGTGACGATGTGGGGCTGGTACCCCAACATGCAGCTCGCGGTCGACAACTTCAACAAGCTGAACGGCGAGGTGCAGATCTGCTGGACCAATGTCGGCCAGGGTGGTGACGAGTACCAGAAGTTCCAGACGGCCATCTCGGCGGGCACCGGCGCGCCCGATGTGATCATGGTCGAGATGGACCGTATCCCGACCTTCCAGATCCAGAACGCGCTCGTCGACATCAAGAAGTACGGCTACGACAACGTCAAGGCCAACTTCAGCGAGGGCGCGTGGAAGGACGTCTCGGTCGGCGACGCGGTCTACGGCGTGCCGGTCGACGGCGGCCCGCTGGCGATGATCTACCGGAAGGACATCTTCGACAAGTACAAGATCACGCCGCCGAAGACCTGGGCCGAGTACGAGCAGGCCGCGCAGAAGGTGAAGGACGCGGGCGGCCCGCTGTTCGGCGATCTCGGTGCGAACGTGTCGGCCCTGACGATGGCGCTGCAGATCCAGAAGGGGGCCGTTCCGTTCACCTATGACCCGACGCAGCCGAAGTCGATCGGCGTCAAGCTGAACGACCAGGCGTCCAAGGACGTGCTCGACTACTGGGGGCGTCTCGCGAAGAACGGCTTGGTCGGCACGCAGGACCAGTTCACCCCGGAGTACATCGCCGGCGTGATCAACGGCAAGTACGCGACGTACATCTCGGCGGCCTGGGCGCCCGGGTACCTCACCGGCGCCGGCGTCGGCAAGGGCAAGGACACCGGCAAGTTCGCGGTGGCGCCGCTCCCGCAGTGGGACCCCGCCAACCCGGTGCACGTGAACTGGGGCGGGTCCGCCTTCTCCGTGACGAGCCAGGCGAAGAACCCCGAACTCGCGGCCAAGGTGGCGTACGGCTTCTACGCCGACAAGGAGACGCTCACCGACGGCTGGAAGAACCAGATCATCTTCCCGCTGAACCTCACGGCGCTGAAGTCCCCCGAGTTCGTGGACGCGAAGGTGGAGTTCTTCGACGGCCAGCAGGCGAACAAGGAGGTCTACGTCCCCGCGGCGGACGGCTACAAGGGCATGACCTACAGCCCCTTCGGCCAGTACTACTTCGACGCCATGACGAAGCAGGTCAGTGCCATGATCGAGGGCTCCGTCACCGGTTCGCAGGCCGCCGACAAGCTGCAGGAGGACGTGGCCGCGTACGCCAAGGAACAAGGATTCACCGTTCAGTGACGACCAGGGTGGGCCACGCCGTCCTCGGCCGGCCGGCCCACCCGAGATCCTCTAGCATCACATCCCGGAGCCCGAAATGACCCTCCTGATCGAGGAGAGCGCACCGCGCACTCAAGAGAAGACACAAAAGGCCCACAGCAAGGTGCGCCTCCGTGAGCACCTGATGGGGTGGCTCTTCGTCGGGCCGTTCGGGCTCGTCTTCCTGGCGCTTCTCATCGCGCCACTCGGGTACGCGCTGTACATCAGTCTCTGGCAGAAGAAGCTGATCGGCGGCACCAGTTTCGTCTTCCTGGACAACTACGTGAAGGCGTTCACCGACCCGAGCTTCCTCACCGGGACGTGGTTCGTCATCCGCTTCTCGCTGGTCGCCATCCCGCTGCAGATCGTCGTGGCGCTCGCGATGGCCCTCATCCTCGACGCCGTGACGACCAGGTTCACCCGCTTCTCCCGCCTCATGATCTTCCTGCCCTACGCGATCCCGACCGTCATCGGGGCCGTCATGTGGGGTTTCCTGTACAGCAAGAGCTTCGGCCCGCTCACCGACATCTTCGGGTTGTTCGGCACCGAGGCACCCGACTTCTTCAGCAGCAACCTCATCTTCTACGCCCTGATCAACGTGGTGACCTGGCAGTGGGCCGGCTACTACATGATCATTATTTACGCGGCCCTGCAGGGCATCGACCCGGCGCTCTACGAGGCCGCCCGCATCGACGGCGCCGGGAAGTGGCAGGTCGCGCTGCGGATCAAGATCCCGCTGATCGCCCCCGCGCTGCTCCTCATCCTGGTCTTCTCGCTCATCGGCACCCTGCAGTTCTTCAACGAACCGCAGATCCTGCGTTACCTCGCGGCCGGCACGATCGGACCGGAATTCACCCCCAACATGTACGCGTACCAGCAGGCGTTCGCACTCGCGAACTTCAACTACGGATCGGCGATCTCCTTCGCTCTCGGCGGGATCGTATTCGTCTGCGTCTACGCCTTCCTGTTCTTCACCCGCAAGCGGAGGAGTTTCCTCTGATGACCGCCCCCTCCCGCACCGCCGGACGCCAGAGGCCGCAACGCCACCTGCCCCTGCAGGTGCTTCTCGGCTTCCTCGTCGTGTACTTCCTCGTGCCGTTCTGGTGGGTCATCGTCAACAGCTCCAAGGACGCCCCCGGCCTGTTCGGCGGCGGCAACACCTTGTGGTTCACCGATCAGATCGACTATCTCGGGAACCTCACCAAGCTGTTCACCTACGACGGCGGCATCTACGGCAGGTGGATCCTCAACTCCACGCTGTACGCCCTGGCGGGCGGCGTCGGCGCCACGATCCTGTCCGTCCTGGCGGGCTACGGATTCGCCAAGTACCGTTTCGCCGGCAGGCGTTTCAGCTTCTCCGTCATGCTGGGCGCGCTGATGGTCCCCTCGACCGCCCTGGTGATCCCGACCTTCATCATGTTCTCCGGGCTCGGCCTCACGAACACGATCTGGGCGGTGATCCTGCCGTCGCTCCTCAACCCGTTCGGCGTCTACCTGATGCACATCTACGCCCGCGACGCCGTCCCCGAGGAGATCCTCGACGCCGCCCGGGTCGACGGCGCCGGTGAACTGCGCACCTTCTTCCGGGTCGCCTTCCCGCTGATGCGCCCCGCCGTGGTCACCGTGCTGCTGCTGTCGGCCGTGGCCTCCTGGAACAACTACTTCCTGCCCCTGGCCATGCTCTCCGACAACCGCCTCTTCCCGGTCACCGTCGGACTCGGCGTCTGGCAGGGGATCGCCTCGGCGAACAACGCGGGCAGCACGTCGCTGTGGAGCCTCATCATCCTGGGCGCCCTCGTGTCCGTGATCCCCCTCATCATCGCCTTCTTCACCCTCCAGCGACACTGGCGCGGCGGCTTGTCCGTCGGAGGTCTGAGGTAGGCGACGGACAGCCTCAAACCGTCGCCGGCGTACCGCGGCAACGTCAACGCGCACGCGTGGACACCGCCGTGGACGCCGGCGACGGCGCGTGTCGGCCCGGTTTCTTGTCGCCGGTGGCGGCGTCGTTCCCCGCCGTCGCCGATGCCGGCGTCGTTCCCCGCCGGCGGGAACACACCATCTGAACGTCGCGGACGGCGGCACCTGCCGTGCACCACCACTGGCAGCAGAGGAACCGCCTCGCGGACTCAGTGTGGAAATCTCGCCGACATGTGTCAAGCCTGCCCGAAGGTCGCGGCGCGCCCTGCCCGGCCTTCCCCCCGCGCATCTCTGTGCCACGGCGTCCGGGGCCTCCCGTTCTGATCGTCACGTCAGGCGGCGGGAACGGTGAAATTTTCATCACTACACCGTCACCAGGCGGAGGGGGCGACCTGTGAAGACGTCAGGTGATCCGAGCCCGCCGCCGCCTCCCCGCCGGCACGCCGTGTGACGTCTCTTGACGGCTCTTCCTCTCGCGGTATTAGATCCGCTCCACCACCACGACGACCATCCGGCGGAATACGTCACACGGCATCGGAGGGCAGAGTGTTAGCGCTCACATTGCAAGGGTCGCGTCTGGGGCGTTAGCCCAGGATCGTGAACGAGAGCGCCGGCAGTGCGCCGAGGTCGCCACGTCCGTCCGGGGGCCCGCCACCTATGACCTTCGTGGTAAGCGAGCCGAAGTTCGAGCTTCGCTGTTAACGCTAACAGAAATAGCCGGGCGGGCAGCGATTTCAACTCCCGGAAGAGGTTGACATGCGTAAGCGGAGACGGTGGTTCACGGCGGCCCTCCTGGTTGTGGCCACGGCGGCCCTGAGCGCCGTGCTGGAGACGGGCGTCGCGGGCGCGGAGTCCAACGGCGGGGTGCGGGTGATGCCGCTGGGTGATTCGATCACCGAGGGCACGCAGGTGCCGGGCGGGTACCGCATCGGGTTGTGGCAGCGGCTGGTGGGGGGCCGGTACACGGTGGATTTCGTGGGGTCGCAGTTCAACGGGCCGTCCAGCCTGGGGGATCATGACCATCAGGGGCATCCGGGGTGGCGTATCGATCAGATCGACGCGAACGTCGTGGGCTGGTTGCGTACCCAGAACCCGCGGACGGTGCTGGTGCACATCGGGACCAACGACGTGCTGCAGAACTACAACGTCGGTGGGGCGCCGGGGCGGTTGTCCACGTTGATCGACCGCATCACCGCGACCGTGCCGAACGCGGACGTGTTCGTCGCGACCATCATCCCGCTGTCGAACTCCGGTCAGGCGGCGGCGGCGCGTACCTTCAACGCGGCCATTCCCGGGATCGTGCAGAGCAAGGTGAACAGCGGCAAGCGGGTGCACCTGGTCGACATGCACGCGGCGCTGACCACGGGCGACCTCATCGACGGCGTGCACCCGACCGCGGGCGGCTACGACAAGATGGCCGCCACCTGGTACCGGGCCCTGCAGTCGGTGCCCGGCAGCATCGGCGAGCCCGGCACCGGCACCCCGACGCCCACGCCGACCCCCACCTCCACGTCCACCAGCGCGATCCGGGGAGTGGGCTCGGGCAGGTGCCTGGACGTCGCCAACGTCGCGCAGACCAACGGCACACCGGTGCAGATCTGGGACTGCAACGGCCAGGTCAACCAGCGGTGGACACCGACGAGCGCCGGTGAGCTGCGGGTGTACGGCAACAAGTGCCTCGACGTGGCCAACATGGCGACCGCCGACGGCAGCCAGGTGCACATCTGGGACTGCAACGGGCAGAGCAACCAGAAGTGGCGGTTCAACAGCGACGGCAGCATCACCGCCGTCGGAGCGAACAAGTGCCTCGACGTGCCGAACTACTCCACCGCCAACGGCGTGAGGCTCCAGATCTGGTCCTGCAACGGCGCCGCCAACCAGCGCTGGACCCGTGTCTGAGCCGGCACGTCCTTCGATGACAAGGACCCCCTCGTGAAACGGAAGCTCAGCGCGATACTCGCCGTGACCGTCCTCCCCTTCGTGGTCGCGAGCGTTCTCCTCGGCATCAACCCCGCCACGGCCGCCTCGCTCACCCGGGTGACGAACTTCGGCAACAACCCCACGAACCTGAACATGTATTGGTATGTCCCGGACAACGTGGCCGCACGGCCCGCTCTGCTGCTCCTGGTCCACTACTGCGGCGGTTCGGCCGGCGGGATCTTCAACGGCAACGGCCACGACTTCGTGACGGCGGCGGATCGGTACGGGTACGTGATCGTGCTGCCGGAGGCGACCCGTGAGGGACGCTGCTTCGATGTGTCCACGCCGGCCGCGCTGCGGCGTGACGGTGGCGGGGACTCCACCGGGATCATGTCGATGGTGGCCTATGCCCGGCAGCGCTACAACGTCGACCCGGCCCGTATCGTGGTCGGCGGGTTCTCCTCCGGTGCGATGATGACCAACGTCCTGGCCGCGCAGTACCCCGATGTGTTCTCCGCCGCGTCCGCGTTCTCCGGGGTGCCGGCCGGGTGCTTCGCCACCACCAACGGGTCGCTGTGGAACAGCCAGTGCTCGGGCGGCAACCTCATCAAGACCGCCCAGCAATGGGGCGACCAGGCCCGCGCCATGTACCCCGGCTACACCGGCCCCTACCCCCGCATGCAGACCTGGCACGGCACCACCGACACCACGCTCGCCTACCCCAACTTCGGCGAGCAGATCAAACAGTGGACCAACCTCCACGGCCTCAGCCAGACCCCGGCCTACACCGACCGCCCGCAGTCCTCCTGGACCCGCACCCGCTACGGCGCGACCGGGACCAGGGCCACCGTGGAGGGAATCAGCATCAGCGGCGTCGGCCATCAGCTCCCCATGGCCGGCATGCTGAACTACGCCGTCTCCTTCCTCGGCCTCGACTCCACCGGCACGCCGACGCCGACGCCGACGCCGACGCCGACGCCGACCCCGACGCCGACCCCGACCGTGACTCCGACCGTGACCCCGACCCCGACGCCGACGGGTGGCGGTAGCGGCCAGATCAGAGGTGTCGGCTCCGGCCGTTGCGTGGACGTGCCGGGCTCCAGCACCACCGACGGCACCCAGGTGCACCTGTGGGACTGCCACAGCAACGCCAACCAGCAGTGGACCCACACCTCCGCCCAGGAGTTCCGCGTCTACGGCAACAAGTGCCTGGACGCCGGCGGCTCCGCCAACGGCGCCAGGGTGCAGATCTACGGCTGCCACGGCGGCAACAACCAGAAGTGGCGCCTCAACGCCGACGGGACCATCACCGGCGTGCAGTCCGGCCTGTGCCTGGACGCCTCCAACGCGGCGACGGCCAACGGCACCCTCATCCAGCTCTACACCTGCCACGGCGGCAACAACCAGAAGTGGACGAGGAGCGGGGTCCGATGAAAAGGATCCTGCGTTACGCGCTGGCGGCCACGCTGGCCGCCGGTTCCCTGGTCGGGGCCGGCGGCGCGGCGTCGCCGGCCGCGGCCCTGGACAACGGCCTGGCCCGTACGCCCCAGATGGGCTGGAACGACTGGAACACCTTCGGCTGCAACGTCAACGAGACCCTCATCCGGCAGACCGCGGACGTCATGGTCTCCAGCGGCATGGCGGCGGCGGGCTACGAGTACGTCAACATCGACGACTGCTGGTCCACCCGCAGCCGCAACTCCAGCGGGGACCTGGTCGCGGATCCGCAGAAGTTCCCCAGCGGGATCAAGAACCTCGCCGATTACGTCCACTCGAAAGGACTGAAGCTCGGCATCTACTCCTCGGCGGGAACCACGACCTGCGCGGGGTACCCGGCCAGCCTGGGCTACGAACAGCGGGACGCGGCCCTCTGGGCGTCCTGGGGGATCGACTACCTCAAGTACGACAACTGCGGCGACCATCAGGGCAGGAGCGGGCAGCAGAGATACACGGCCATGCGTGACGCGCTGGCCGCCACCGGCCGCCCGATCGTGTACAGCCTGTGCAACTGGGGCCAGGAGAGCGTGTGGACCTGGGGGATGCCCGTGGGCAACTCCTGGCGGACGACCGGGGACATCCAGGCCAACTGGAGCTCCGTCATGGGCATCCTGGACCGCCAGGTAGGGCTCGAGGCGTACTCGGGGCCGGGCGGCTGGAACGACCCCGACATGCTGGAGGTGGGCGTCGGCTCCATGACCGCCACGGAGTCGCGGGCGCACTTCAGCCTCTGGTCGCTGCTGAACGCTCCGCTCATCGCGGGCAACGACATCCGCTCGATGAGCGCCGAGACCCGGGCCATCCTCACGAACACCGAGGTCATCGCCGTCAACCAGGACTGGGGCGGCCGGCAGGGCCACAAGATCAGCGACAACGGGAACCTGGAGGTGTGGCGCAAGCCGATGTCGAACGGCTCGGTCGCGGTCGTGCTGCTCAACCGGGGCAGCGGTACGGCGACGGTGTCCACCACCGCCTCCGCCCTCGGGCTCGGCGCCGCGTCCTCCTACTCCGTGCGCGACCTGTGGGCGCACACGACCGGTACCTCGTCCGCGACGATCAGTGCGTCGGTGCCCGGTCACGGAGCCGCCATGTACATCGTGAGCGGAGGGGGCACACCTCCGTCCACGTACACGATCCGGACCGCGACCTCGGGCCGGTGCCTGGACGTCACGGGTGCCTCGCAGGCCAGTGGCGCTCAGGCGCAGATCTGGGACTGCAACGGGCAGAGCAACCAGCAGTGGACGCCGACCAGTACGGGTGAGCTGCGCGTGTACGGCGGCAAGTGCCTGGATGTGTACAACCGGGGCACCGCCGACAACACATCGGTGATCATCTGGGACTGCAACGGCCAGACCAACCAGCAGTGGAGGTTCAACGCCGACGGCACCGTCACCGCCGTCGGAGCGAACAAGTGCCTGCACGTGCCGAACAACGCCGGCGCCAACGGCACCGAACTCGTCATCTGGTCCTGCAACGGCGGCACCGGCCAGCGCTGGAATCGCGTCTGACGCGACGGCCTTCTGCCCGGCATTCTCCTGGCCGAGCCAGGCCGGGCAGAATGCCGTCCGCGACGGCGCCGGCACCCCGGAAACGGCGCCGCAACTGAGGTGAAAGCCGGTCCGTTACCGCTAACATCAGAGGGCTAGAAGAAAGAAAGGGGTCATATATGTCGGATTCGGTGGATTCTACGGCCACTGAGCTCCTTAAACGGCTCAACACCAAGATCCCGCACTCGGCACGCATATACGACTACCTGTTGGGCGGCAAGGACAACTTCGCGGCCGACCGCGAGGCGGCCGAGCAGCTCGTCAAGCTGTCGCCGGGCACCCGTGAAGGCGTTCTCGCGCACCGCGCCTTCCTCCGCCGGGCGGTGCGTCACCTCGCCGCGGACGCGCAGATGACACAGTTCCTCGACATCGGCACAGGCATCCCCACCCAGGGCAACACCCACGAGATCGCCCAGCAGGTCAATGCTGAGGCCCGCATCGCCTACGTGGACAACGACCCCATCGTCCTGGTGCACGGCCGCGCCCTGCTGGCCGGCAGCCCCACCGGGATGACCACGGTGATCGAGGCGGACCTCCGGGAGCCCAAGGCGATCCTCTCCCATCCCCAGGTCCAGGCGGCGATCGACTTCGATCGCCCGGTGGCCGTCATCCTGGCGGGGGTCATGCACTTCATCACCGACGAGGAGAATCCGTACGACCTGGTCGAGCAGTACAAGGCCGCTGTGCCCAGCGGCAGCCATCTGCTGCTGTCGCACATCACGCTCGACTTCGCCCCCAGCCTGCCGAACGACGAGTTCACCAAGCCCTACGACAAGAGCACCGCCCCCATGGTCCCCCGCACCCTGGCCGACGTGGTGCGGTTCTTCGACGGCTGGCGCGTCATCGACCCCGGTGTGGTGGAAGTGGTGCGGTGGCGCCCGGACCGCAACCAGGCGTCGATCCCCGGCGGCGGCCATGCCTGGGCGTACGGCGGCATCGCCGTCAAACCCTGAACAAAACGATTAGCCGCCACCGGCCGGCCCCGAGGCGCCCGACACACGCACGGCGAACTCGACAGAGAAAGAAATCTCCGTAACGGCGGCGTGTTAGCGCTCACCGGCAATGGCCGGCAGAAAGCAGCTCCGTGACCTGTGAATCCTTGGCGGCTGCCGCGTCGGCGAGCCGGTTCTCACAGCCGCGAAGGTGGGGGTGGAGGCAGAGTGGAACGGCATACCGGATTCCTCATCGGCGTCGACGTCACGACCATGGTCACGGTTGTGGCCACGGCGTTGTCCATGGTCGTGGCACCCGTGCCGGGGGCGACGGCGGCGGCCCTCACCCAGGTGACCGGCTTCGGCCCCAACCCCGGCGACATCGAGATGTACCTCTACGTCCCGGACAAGGTGGCACCTCGCCCGGGAGTGCTGGTGGCGATGCACGGCTGCGACGGCTCGGCCGTCGCCTTCCACCAGGACACGGAGTTCGCGTCGCTGGCCGACCGCTACGGCTTCATCGTCATCTATCCGCAGGCGAACAAGAGCGCCAACGGCCTGTCGAAATGCTTCGACGTGTGGTCGGACGAGGCCCTGCGCCACGGCGGCGGCAGCGACCCCGTGTCGATCGTCTCCATGGTGGACCACGTGGTCCGGCGCCACCACGCCGATCCGCGGCGGGTGTTCGCCACCGGCTTCTCCTCCGGGGCGATGCAGACCAACAACCTGCTCGCCACCTACCCGGACGTGTTCACCGCCGGCGCGCCGTTCTCCGGCGTGCCCTACGGCGGCCTCGGACCCGGCGGCTGGGGCGACAGGACGCCACAGGAGTGGGGTGACCTGGTGCGCGGCGCCTACCCCGGCTACTCCGGTCCCCGGCCCCGGGTGATGGCATGGCACGGCACCGTCGACTCCGTGCTGCCCTACGCGCTGCTGCGGAGGCAGGTCGACCAGTGGACGAACGTGTGGGGGCTGAGCCAGAGCCCCGCCTCCACCACCTCCCCGCAGCCGGACTGGACCCGGCGGGTCTACGGCTCCGGCCAGGTCGAGGCGTACACCGTCACCGGAGGCGACCACAACCTGCCGCTGCCGGGGATGGCCGCCCACGCCATCCGCTTCTTCGGCCTGGACCGCGCCAGGACGCCGTAGTCGCGAGCACCGCCGCCACGGCCGGACCGGCCCGTCGCGTCGTCACCTCCGCGCCGGCCCGGGTCGCCCGAGCTCGCCCGGGGAGACGACCGGGCCGGCGCGGCTGTCGGTTCAGCGGTAGCCGGCGGTGGTGATGTTGGCTTGGATGGCGTTCTCGGTGGCGTCGGTGGGGTAGCCGGTGACCATGGCGCCTTCGTAGAAGGTGCCGGCGCTGAGGTTGGCGCCGCC